>NZ_JBVBEF010000039.1:0-76380 GCF_055456055.1 Bradyrhizobium sp. LeoB3 | reverse complement strand
GCATCTCCGCCGATTCGAGATGACAAGTGAATCATCAAGCCCCCTCGGTGGCGAGGGGGTTCTTCAGCAGACTGCTAATGGCGACTTGATCTAGATCAAGCACCCTGGTCCCGAGTGGCAGGTTTGATTGCCGATGTCACGGCAACCACCTTCGACGAACGGGAAAAGGCGGTGGAAGCGAAATTCGCTCGTGACGAGGAGCTGCGATTCAAAGCGATGGCCCGAGCCAACAAGTTGCCGGGCAACTGGGCAGCCGTACAGCTTGGATTGATCGGAGGACGCAACCTCCTGCTTTCGCTCGGCACTCTTGGTTGAAACGAGCGCCATGCTCCGGTGCAGGTCTCCTCACTCCGCCTGGTCAGCGAGACGGGCCGTCGAATGATTGGAACAAGAGGCAGCAGATGCCGGAAGCCGCAACCTACACCGCGCACGAGCGTCTGAACGACGGCAGCCACATCGAAATCCGATCGCTTCGGCCGGACGATGAGGCCGACATGCTTGCTGCGGTCGGGCGGGCGAGCACGCAATCCCTGCAACGCCGTTTCTTTGCGGTGAAGCGCGGCTTCTCGGAGAAGGAGCGCGCCTTCTTCATGGACATCGATTTCAGAAATCATGTCGCGCTTGTCGCACTCATCGAGGAAGCCGGTCGGCCGGCGATCGTCGGAGGAGGTCGATACGTTGTATTCGAGCCCGGGCGAGCCGAGATGGCATTCGTGGTCGTCGATGCCTGGCAGGGACGCGGCATCGGTTCGATCCTGATGCGTCACCTCGTCGGCATCGCTCGCAATGCCGGGCTACAGGAATTGACCGCAGAGGTCTTGCCTGAAAATGCCGCAATGCTGAAAGTGTTCGGAAAGTTCGGCTTCAAGCCCGTCGCGCGGGGAGACCCGCAAACGATCCATCTGGCGCTGGCGCTCAGCTAAAAACGATGGTCGGACTCCCTGCTGCCATGCGCCTATCATGGCCCTGCTGCCTGGATCACAGGTAGAGCACGGCAACTGCGGTTATTGCCCCAGAAAATATTCCGAGCGAGATCACGGCCGCTTTGAATACCAAGTCATTCTCGGCAACCCACAACAAGCCAGACCTCAATCCGAGAACGCCCTTGCGCCAACGCAATCGGGCGATAGCGAAGATCACTATTGTTTTCGCTCGGTTCGGATTTGAGAACGACGGCATAGCCCCGATACTCCACAGCGCCATGATGTGGCTGCGGCTGGCAATTGACCAGTGCAGTTTGTGCCACCGGAAGCTCGCAGTATAACAACGCTTGCCTGGCTGAAGGCGCAGCCTCGTTTTCTTCCGACGCTGGTCGCATGTGATCTCTCAGCCTCTCATAGGATGGCAATCGCTCAGCTCGCGGCGGCCCCCTTCGTCTTCGGCTCGAGCGACGCAAGCCCTTCAGTCGTCATCAGCTCCTTGAATGGAGAGACCCTGGCCATACGGGTTCGTCGGGCTATCCGGTACGTACGGATTTCCAGCACCGAAGGGATTGTTGACACTATCCGGAGAAAAACGACTCCCATAGCGGCCGTATGGATTTGAAATCGAATCCGGATCATACCGGCTGCTGCTTAGGCGCCCACGATAGCTTCCCTGGCTGTCATACAGCTTGGGTGCATCCATCGCGTACGGATTGTTGGCGGAGCTGTTGCTGTGGACACTGCCATATCGCCCGTACGGATTGTTGATGCTGTTTGGATTGTAGGGACTGCCAGCACCGAATGCGTTCCCCGTAGAATTCGGGGCATATGGATTGGCGGAATAGTTGCCGGGATATTGCGCGGCGGCGCCCGAAGTCATCACGACCAGCAGGGCGATGCTCAAGGCGATCTTCATCTGCACTTCCTCTTCGTTCCAACATCACGGGCGCGCTCGCCGGACGTACAGCCGTCGCGCGACACGACCGCCCCTGCAGGGCGACCTTAACGCAGGCTTCGCCATGGCACCCAGCTCACACATCCACCACGTGCGGTCAGAGGTATCGCTACCTCAGCCCGAGAAGGGAGCGGCGGTAGCCGCTCGCCTGGGCTTCGCTCCTGCACACAAAACTTCCGGTGAGACCCAGCCCGTAACGTTTCTGCCCTTTCAAATAATAGCGCGCGCGCCGAAAATCGAGCCAAACCACGGAATCACCGGGGCAATGGCGTTGCGCCTGGGCTTGATAGCGGAACGGCGTGAGCGGGACGGCCTTCGCCTGGTGTGCGGTGCACACGAAAAGTGAGAAGGAAACGACAAGTCCACTGCGTTTGACCCAGATCAACAGGCGCTCCCCTGGCGTTTCCACCGCCCGATCCATAGCATTTTCGGCACGCTGCCTAAAGACGGTTCGAACGGACTGTGCTAAATTTCAGTCTCGATCGAGCGAGCAGCAACATGCTCACGATACCACATCTCACCGCGCAGGCGCTCGGCGCGTTTCTGGCCTCCGAGACAAACGGACGGTTCGGCGCGTCTTACGGTTACCTCAACGAGCTCCTGCCATATGCGGCACGCCTGGCGCTCGAATGCATCGGCAACAGCGACGCGCTCTATCACGATATCGAGCACTCGATGCTGGTCACCTTGGCCGGCCATGACATCCTGATGGGGCGCGCCCTGTCGCGGCCGACGACGGCCGAGGACTATTCAAATTTCATCCTGGCCTGCCTGATCCACGACATCGGTTATGTCCGTGGCGTCCTTCAAGGAGACGGGGACGACGTCTATGTCGCCGATGTCACCGGCACGACCATCCGGCTTCCGCGCGGCGCGTCCGATGCAGCGCTCGCACCCTATCACGTGGACCGGTCCAAACTGTTCGCGCTGGAGCGCTTCGATGGTGTTGAACACGTCGACGCCAACCGGATGGCGCGCGCGATCGAATACACGCGATTTCCCTACGCACCGTCATCGTCCGACGACGATCTGAACAATGAAGAGGGCCTGCTGCTGCGCGCCGCGGACCTGATCGGCCAACTTGGCGACCCCAACTATCTGAGGAAGGCCAACGCTCTCTTCTATGAATTCGAAGAGACCGGGATGAACAAGCAGCTCGGCTACGATACCCCGGCCGATGTCGTGTACAAATATCCGCAGTTCTATTGGAACACCGTCGCGCCGCAGATATCGACCGCCATTCGATACCTGAACGTCACGTCAAGCGGCCGCCAATGGATCGCAAACCTTTACAGCAATGTGTTCAGGGCGGAACGAGAGATGAGGCTGTCCGGTCCGGAGTTGTGACGCTGATCAATTGCCAGGGCGCACGCGGCATGTGGCAGATGTAACCGAATGTTCGGGCGCCTGAAATGCCCGCGTAACCCTGACCTCCCAAGTTCCGACACGCGGCACCGCTCGCGGTTACCGCGAGATGCATTCGTTAGCGGGGGCACAAGGAGGAATTCATGACAAACAAACTCGCACTGGCTGCATCAGTCGTCATCCTCATCGCATTCTCGGGCGCGGCGTTTGCAGGCAGCTCCAAAACGCACGCGCGCACGCATTGGTCCGCGGCAGCTTACGCTGCACAAGCCGCGTACTACCCTTACGCTTTCGAGCCGGCACCATACTGGCCCAACGTGCGCCAGTATCACGGCGGACCGAAGTCCAACTATTGAGATCGCCGTCATAGCCTGGAGCTTCGGCTCTGAGTTTGTCGCCGAGCGATTAACGGTGTGATGCAGCGCTTGCGCGCTACGCCGCCAGCCGGTCGAGCAGCGCCAGCATGACCGGGGCATCCGGCATCGGTAGCACCGCGTCGATGCGCTCGATCAGGCGCGATTGCAACAGTGCAACGCGCGCCTTGCCGATGGTGCCGAGCGGGCCGCGGAATCCGTGATCCTCCCATGCCATCTCGAGCAGGCTGTCGCTCGTCAGCGCATCGATGAGGTCCTCGGCCTGGCGCTCGATGCTGATCAACGGATGCGCGGAGAACACCGTCGGCTGCGGATAGAGGATCACCGGCTTGGCCGGCGCATTGGCCTCCAGCCGCTTCCAGCGCTCGGCATCCTGCAGCACCCACTCCACCAATTGATTCTCGTAGCCGACGATCAGCGGCTGCGCGCCGGCACCGCCGGCAACATAATCGTCGAACAATTTTCCCGAGGACGGTTGATGAAGTCCTTTCCGAAACGGCATAGGTTACCGAGGGTCGCAAAACCCGATCCGGCGCGAGCTCGGTGCATGAAGAGATTCTTGTTTGATTTCAAATATATGTGAGCAGATCATCCACACTACCGACCTGCCGCGCGTTCACGTTGTAGCGCGGCGCCGCGATTCCCCCGCCCCTCATGCTAACGTCGAACCGTCGGCGAATCGTTTGCAGCACGAAAGGTCCGCACACGTCCAATGCAGAACCAAAACGCCAAAGCGCTGAAATCCGTCTGTATCTTCTGCGGCTCCAGCCCGGGCCGTGATCCGATTTACCTGGAGACCGCGGTCGCCACCGGACAGGCGCTGGCAAAGGCCGGCATCACCATCGTCTATGGCGGCGGCAAGGTCGGGCTGATGGGAGCGGTGGCAGACGCGGCGCTCGCGGCGGGCGGACGCGTGGTCGGCGTCATTCCGCGCGCGCTGGTCGAGCGCGAGATCGGACACACGGGCCTGAGCCAGCTTCACATCGTCGAGACCATGCACGAGCGCAAGACGATGATGGCCGAGCTATCCGACGGCTTCATCGCGCTGCCGGGCGGCGCCGGGACGCTCGAAGAACTTTTCGAGGAATGGACCTGGGCCCAGCTCGGGATTCACCAAAAGCCGTGCGGCCTGCTGAACGTGAAGGATTACTTCGCGCCGTTGATGGCGATGGTGGAGCGGATGGTGGCTGAAGGATTCACGATCAGAGCCTACGCCGAGATGCTCATCATCGAAACCAAAGTAGAGGCGCTGCTGCGTCGCTTTGCGGCCTACCAGGCGCCGCCACGAAAATGGCTGCGCACGGACGCGGCCGCCAAGCCATAAGAGACGGTCCGAAAAGAGCATGCTCAAACGAAGAGGTGAAACCGTGATCCGATTCATTTCAATCGGATCACGATTTCAGTCGCTTCACCCGCCATGCTTCTGCGGCTTATGGCCGCTCTGACCGGGATCGTTGTGCTTGTTGTGGTGGCTTTCCTGGTTCAGCCCGCCGCGGCTCACCGGAAATTCCGACTGGCGCACATCCTGTTTCGGACGTCTTACGGTCGCATCTTCCACATTCCGCGCGCCTCCTTGCTCGAGATTGCGCGCATCGGGAACATCGGGCTTGCGTTCCAGCATCCGCAACTGCTGCTCATGGGTCTTCTTGCCCTGCAGCACCGTCTTGCGCGATTTCGGCGTCTGATCGCGCGACGGGCGGCCCTGCCGGCGATCCGGCGCCTCGATACCACCCTGCGGGTTGGTGTCGTTCTCGACGTCGCCCTCAAAGGTGTTCTCGCCTTCGACATCCTCGAGATCATCTGGCGTTGCCTGCGCCATCGTGACGCCCTTCGATCCGCCGATCAGGGGATTGCGATGAAGATCGACGTCGCTCGGCCGTTTCGTCTTGGCGTGTTTCGTCATAATCACCCCTTCGGTGCCGGATGCGTACCCCCGCCCTTGTGTTCCGGTTCGTGCGTGTGGTGGCTGTCGCGCTCGCCACCGCCGCCGGAAATCCGGCTGTGACGTCGCCTGGGATCGTCGGCGGCCGGCTTCTTGGCCTCAAGTGGCGCCTGAGCGTTTTCGTGCGCAGCACCGGGGCCGCCCTGGCGAATGCTCGCCGGCGTCTTGGTTGAAGTGGACATGATGCGCTCCTTCAGCGATCCTGCTGATAGCCCTGATGGGTGGTGTTCTGCTTGGTGTTCGCCGACTGCCCCTGCTCGTCGGGATTTTCCACGTGCCCGCGCGTCGTGCGCGCCTGATGGGCATTGCCGGACTTCGGATCACCCGTACCCTTGCGGCTCTGGTTCTCCGGCGGCACCGGTGGTGGCTTGGTCATGATGGACTCCTGTTCCATCCAAAGTGACATAGGATAACGCACGCGAAATGCATGGGTTCACTTCACTGTCATCGAAAACCCGACGGCGTAACGATCAGGAAACCGGCTCCGCGCGCCGCGGCGTCCTCTTCGATTCCGGCCACATCGCGCGGACTTCCTCCGGCAATGCGTGGCGGATCTTCTCGACCTGACCAGGATCGACATAGTGGTTCAGCACCTGGAACACAGCATGCGCCGCGTCAGGCGCGCTGACCGGCCGTGTCGAGCTTAGCTCGGCCGTGATGATCGACAGGAACTGTTCCGCTGACCGCCAGTTTTGCGGAGCATCGCTCGGGCGGAATCGATCATAATACGTGCCGCGCACGATCAGCGGAAGCTGTGCACCGAGATGCGCCGCGAGTTCGATCGGAACCCGATCGCGTATGGTCCGCAACACCGCGCCCAGCGCATGCCACGCCAGCTGCCGGTCGCGTGGCAAGGTTTCCATGATCTCATCCAGCCATGAATTGGTGAGGTGGATGGTTCTGTCGAATACCTCGAGACCTGTCGCACTCATGGGGATCACCCTTCGTGTGCAAGACGCAGGGCTAACGATGCGCGGACGCATAGGTCGCGAATATTGCAGTCGACGAGCGGGCGCCGGTATTTGTCGCTGGGCGGCCGGGCAGACATCTATAATGGTGGCAGCGCCGCCACCGGCATCATTCAGGCAGCCCGCACGGTCTGCAGGAACCGGCTGACTTCCGTCTGGAGCCGGCTGCTGTCGCGCGACAGCGATTGCGCGGACGAGAGCACCTGCGTGGACGCCGAGCCTGTCGCGGTGGCGCCGCGCTGGACATCGGTAATCCGCGAAGAAACTTCCTCAGTGCCTTGCGCGGCCTGTTGCACGTTGCGCGCGATCTCCTGCGTCGCCGCGCCCTGCTCTTCGACCGCAGCGGCGACCGTCGAGGCGATCTCCGCCAGCGATTCGATCGTGTTGCTGATCTGGCCGATGGCGCCGACCGATTGATCGGTCGCGGTCTGGATCGCGGCGATCTGCTGACCGATTTCGCCGGTCGCCTTCGCCGTCTGCTCGGCCAGCGCCTTCACCTCGGACGCGACGACCGCAAACCCGCGGCCTGCATCGCCGGCGCGCGCAGCCTCGATGGTGGCGTTGAGCGCCAACAGGTTGGTCTGGCCTGCAATGGTGTTGATGAGCTCGACCACATCGCCGATGCGGCTTGCGGCCTTGGACAGTTCGCTCACGCGCTCGGTGGTGGCGCGCGCCTGGCCGACCGCGTCCGCCGCGATTCGCGCCGAGTCCTGGACCTGGCGGCTGATCTCGTTCACGGAAGACGACAGTTGTTCCGTGGCAGTCGCCACCGATTGCACGTTGGCCGACGCTTCTTCGGAGGCCGATGCCACAGCGACCGTTATTTCCTGGGCGCGCTCGGCCGTCGAGGTGAGCGCCTTTGCCGATTGCTCCAGCTCCGCCGACGCCGACGAGACCGTGCTGACGATCTCGCCTACCGCTCCCTCGAAAGCGTCCGCAAGCTTGATCATCTCGGCCCGGCGCTGCCCGGCGAGGAGGTCATCCTGCCGGCGCTTGGACTCGGCCTCGAGCACCGCCTTCTCTTCCGCCTTGACCTTGAACGCCTCGACGGCGCTCGCGACCGCGCCGATTTCGTCCTTGCGCCCGATGCCAGGCAACTGGACATCAAAATTGCCATTGGCGAGTTCCTGCATGGCCCGGCTCAGGCTGCGCATCGGTCCCGCGATCGAAAGCGCCGACAGCACGGAGGTCACGATCAGCAGCAGGGCCGCAACGCCGCCGATTGCGAGCGACATCCTGTCGGCCGAGGCGGCCTGCTGCGCCGCCTTTTCGATCTCGCCGGCCATGACCTGCTTGGCGCGGTCCACGATCGTGTTGGCGTTCGACTCGAGCTCCGCTGAAAGCGGCAGCATGACATCGTTGGCGATCTGTCGTGAATCCGTCGTCAACTGGGCGGCGCGCGCCTGAGCCTCGCTCGAGATCGTGAGCCCGGAAGCTTCGACGGAGGCAATTTCCAGAAGCTCGGTTTTCATCTTCGCGAGTTTCTCGGCGGCGGACTCATAGGCAGTCGCCGTGCTCTTCAGCTTCTCCAACTGCGAGCGCGTATCGGCGGTCGTCAGACGGGAGATCTCATCGATGAACCCGAGGAATCCTTTGTAGCGTGCCGCCAGATACTCGGTGGCCTTCTGCAACTCTTCATCGATGGTTGCAACGCGGATGTTAGCTGCGCCGACCTGCAGGCCGCGCGCTGCCGCCTTGGCGTCGATTGCCGCGCGCGCGATGTTGGACTGCAGGAGCACGCTCTCATTGGTGCGGCTGACTGAGGCATTCGTTGTCAATTGATTGATGATCATCAGCGCGACGAAGATCACGCCGAGCGCGGATGCGATGCCAAGCTTGGCTCCGATCCGCAAGTTTTGAATACCTTTGATCATGCCCACCCCGTTGCAGTCTTGCCTTTGGCCCAACCTCGTCAGCCGGGGCGAACTTATTGCTGGGGCTGTTTAAGTAACGTTAAACGACGGCAGCGAAAGCGATGAAACAACCCGAGAGCGAGTGATGATTGCTTGCAGAAAAAGCATGCTTCATATGCCGAGGCGCGAACGCTCAGTTCGCACAACTCCCTGATGTATCCCTTCGTCCAGAAGACGGTTGGTCAGGAAAATTCGGCAGCGCACTCATCCGCAAAGGATACCGTCAGCAGAGCATCTCCTTCAACTTCAACACGGCGCTATCCGGCGTCGTGAGCACCGGTCGTCCTGACGCTTGCTCAACCGCCGATGCCGCCGGCGCCATGCTGTATTGCGCGAGCGCGATGACGTCGCAGTTGCGCAAGTCTTTCGACGTTTCGATCACAAGCCGATCATGCTCGGCGCGGTCGCCGCGATCGAGCGCCGCCAGCGCGTCTTCCGCCAGCCTCGGTACGAGCTCAATCGAGGCAGGAAACTCGCGAGGCATGGAGGCCAAGGTCGGCGGAAATGTCGAGAGCAGGCCGACCTTCCGGCCGCTTCGTGCAGCCTGCTCGATCATCGCCTCATTGGGCTTCAAGACCGGCATCGGCGCATGCGCCCGCGCCACCGCCTCGATGCAGGGTCCGAAGGCGGAGCAGGTGAACAGGATCGCATCGGCGCCCGTGCTCACGACATAGCGGCCGAGCGCGAGGAAACGCTCGGTCATGGCGTCGGTGAGCCGGCCGTCGCGCGCGAGATCGGCCGACAGGCTGTCGTCGAGCAGGTTCATCAGCCGCGCCTCCGGCCACAGCGTCGCGAACGATGACTCGATCGGCTGAATCGAATGCTTCAGGGCGTGAATAAGGGCGATGCGCATTGTCGTTGTTCTACTCTCGATCAGTTGCCGATGCTCGTCAGCGCTCTACCTATGTCGCGGCCGAGCCGGTCGACGATCACATTGCTGTCGTCAGGCGTCCAAGGCGAGCTTACGCGGAGATCGCCATGATAGTCTATCGCGGCACGCTTCTTGCTACTTCCGACGGGACTTCCCAGGGGAAATTTCCATGCAGTTGATGACCAGAGTGACCGCGATTTTTGCCCTGCTCGCAGCCATTGCGGCGCTGCCCGCCCCCTCGCAGGCGCAGGACAAGGTCGCCGTCGGCGTATTCCCGCTGTCGTCGTCGCTGCCTTATTTCGTCGCGCTGGAACGCGGGTTCTTCAAGGAACGGAACATCGAGCCCGAGATGACGAAGCTTTTGGGTGGGCCCGCCAACGTCGCGGCGCTGATGACCAACCAGATCGAGGTCTCGGCGGTTCTGGTCACGCTCGAAGGCCTCAACGCCAACGTCAAGAAGCCGGGAGTCGCCACCTATATCAGCCTCAACAGCCAGACCAAGGTCTGGAAGATGGAACAGTTCGTCGTCCGCAATGGCTTTGCGGCGAAAACGATCGCCGATCTCAAGGGCGCCAAACTGATGTCGGCGCCGGGACCGGCCAACATCAACACCGCAAAGGCGATCCTCGCCAAGAACGGCCTGAAGGCAGGCGACTACACGATCGACCAGCTCGACATGGGCCAGCACGTCAACGCCATGACGGCCGGCACCTTCGACGGCGGCTACACGCTCGAGCCGAATGCATCGATGATGATCAAGGCAGGCGTCGCGCACCCGATCGAGGCCGGGGTGATCTCGAAATACATCCTCGGCAATGAGAATGCCAACGCCTACGCCGCCGGCTGCGCGATGACAGCCGATTTCATCCAGAAGCGACCGGATGTGGCAAAACGCTTCGCGGCCGCCTGGGCCAAGGCGATTGCCTTCATCAACGCCAATCCGGATGAAGCGCGGAAACACCTCGCCAAGAACACGTTCACGCCGGATAACGTGGTCGATATGGTGCCGATGCTTGGCTATGTGATGGTCGGCGATATGACAAAGGAGCAGCTTGCCGATCTGCAGGCATTGTCGGATTTCGGCAACTCGATCGGCGTCGTGCCCGAAAAGATCGACGTCACCAAGTTCCTGCACAGGTTCTGAGGCGCGCATGACGATCCAGGGCTATCGCATTTGGCTATTTGGCGGCTATGGACGAGGCGGGCCTCATGGTTCGAGACGCGCCGCAAGCGGCGCTCCTCACCATGAGGGTCTAGGATTCCGCCACGGAATCAGACCTCATCCTGAGGAGCCCGCCAATGGCGGGCGTCTCGAAGGATGGGCCGCGAAGGGACCGCCCTCCATGTGCGATAGCCCTGCATGACCAGCACGACCGCAAGCGTGGCGAGCGGGCTGTCCAGCGGCTTCGACGAGGCGCGCCGGACGGCGCCGCATGTCACGATCCGCGGGCTTTCCAAGCGTTATCCCGACGCTGTCATCTACGACGCCTTCGATTTCGATATTCCGCGCGGCAAGCTCATTTCCGTGTTCGGACCAAACGGCTGCGGCAAGAGCACGCTGATCAACATGATCGCAGGGCTGGTGCCCGCTGATAGCGGCGAGGTGCTGTTCGACGGGCGGCCGCTCAGTCGCGTCAAGTTCGGCTATGTGTTCCAGAACTATCGCGAGGCCCTGTTTCCGTGGCTGCCGGCGTTCGACAACATCGCCTATCCGCTGAAGCTGATGGGCGTGCCGAAGGTGGAACGCAAGCTGCGCGTGGAGCGGCTGGTGGCGCGTCTCGGCGTCAAGATCGACCTTGCGCTCTATCCCTACTACCTCTCCGGCGGACAGCAGCAACTCGTCTCGATCATGCGCGGGCTGATCGTCGAGCCGGAGGTCTTGTTCCTCGACGAGCCGTTCTCCGCGCTCGATTACGAGATGACGCTGTTCATGCGCGAGCAGCTGCAGCGCGTGTTCATGGAAACGAAGACGACGACGGTGCTGGTGTCGCACGACCTCGAAGAAGCCGTATATCTCTCCGACTATGTGCTGCTGTTGTCGCGCCATCCGGCACGGGTGGTCGAGTTCGTGCCGTATGACGCGCCGCGGCCGCGCACGGACAAGACGATGTCAGAGTCTTCCTTCGTCGCCACCAAGGCACACTGCCTGAAGCTGTTCCAGCACGAGGTGCGCCGCGGATGACAGGACGCCAGCAAATCGCGAGGGCGTTGCTGCCGCTGGTTGGCGTTGCGATGCTGCTCGCCGTCTGGACGCTGGTGAACGGACTGAAGCTGGTCGATCCCGTGCTGCTGCCCTCGCCCGCCGAGACGTTCAGGACCTTGTGGGAAGGCATGACCAGCGGCAAGCTCGGCGTCGACTTCGTCAAGACGGTGGCGCGGACGATCTCCTCCACCGCAATTGCGGCAGTCATCGCCATTCCGCTCGGCATCCTGCTCGGCTCCTCGGAGAAGCTCTATCGCTCGGTGGAGTTCCTGATCGACTTCTTCCGTTCGACGCCCGCCTCCGCGATGTTTCCACTGTTCCTGGTGCTGTTCGGCGTCGGCGACCGCACCAAGATTTCCGTGGCCGCGTTCGGCGCCGGCCTCGTCATCCTGTTCAACGTCGCCTACGGCGTCATGAACGCGCGGAAGACGCGCCTGCTTGCCGCCAAGGTGATGGGCGCATCGCGCACGCGCGTGCTGTTCGACGTGATGCTCCTGGAATCGCTGCCGCAGACCTTCGTGGGCTTGCGCAACGGCGTGTCGCTTGCGCTCGTCATCATCGTGGTCGCCGAGATGTTCATCGGCTCGACCGACGGGCTCGGCCAGCGCGTATTCGAAGCGCAGCAATTGTTCGACATGCCCGGCATGTATGCGGCGATCTTTGCCGCCGGCGCGCTCGGCTACGCGCTCAATCTCTTGTTTCTATTGATCGAACGCCGCTTCGTGCACTGGGCCGGCCGCTAGGAGCGGCGCTTTCCGGCCTCAGGACGAGGTCGTGCGAACCCGAAATATCCCAGTCGGCCGAATGGCCTATCTTCTAGGCCGCCGGACGCATGCCCCGATCGAAACCTCCATTCTCCAGGGAGAATCTCATGGCCCGCACCGTTGCCGACCAGATGGTCGAGACCTTTGCCGCAGCCGGCGTGAAACGCATTTACGGCATTGTCGGCGACAGCTTGAACGGTTTCACTGACGCGCTGCGCCGCCACGGCGGCGTCGAGTGGCTGCATGTGCGCCACGAGGAAGTCGCGGCCTTCGCCGCCGGCGCCGAGGCGCATATCACGGGCGAACTCGCCGTCTGTGCCGGAAGCTGCGGTCCCGGCAATCTGCATCTGATCAACGGCCTGTTCGACTGCCATCGTTCGCGTGTGCCGGTAGTGGCAATCGCCGCGCATATCCCTTCGCCCGAGATCGGCTCGGGCTTTTTCCAGGAGACGCATCCGGAGCATCTGTTCAAGGAATGCTCGACCTATTGCGAATTGGTGTCGAGCGCCGAACAGATGCCCCGCGCGATCGAGATCGCCGTGCGGCGTGCGATCGGCGAACGTTGCGTCAGCGTCATCGTGATTCCCGGCGACATCGCGCTCAAGCCAGCCACCGGCACCTCGGCCTCGGCATCGACAGGGCTGGTGCTGTCGCAGCCGGAGGTGGCGCCATCGGATGCCGCACTCAAGCAGATCGCCGACCTCCTGAACCAGTCGGAGCGCGTCACGCTGCTCTGCGGCAGCGGCTGCGCCGGCGCGCATGACGAATTGATGCAGCTCGCGGAAGCGCTGAAATCGCCGATCGTCCACGCCATGCGCGGCAAGGAACATGTCGAGTGGAACAATCCTTACGACGTCGGCATGACCGGCCTGATCGGGTTTTCCTCGGGCTATCACGCCATGGAAAACTGCGACACGCTGCTGATGCTCGGCACTGACTTCCCCTATCGGCAGTTCTATCCGAAGGGCGCGCGGATCGCGCAAGTCGACGTCAGGCCCGAGGCGATCGGCCGGCGCGTGCCGGTCGAGCTCGGCGTCATCGGACAGGTCGGCCCGACGGTGCGCGCATTGTTGCCGCGACTGACGGCCAAGGATGATCGGCGGTTTCTCGACGGTGCGCGCAAGCATTATGCCGAAGCGCGCCGCGGCCTCGACGAGCTCGCCTCCGGCCGTAAGGGCGGCACGCTGCATCCGCAGCAGATCGCGCGTGTCGCAAGCCAGCTCGCCAGTGAGGACGCGATCTTCACCTGCGACGTCGGCCTGCCGACAGTCTGGGCGGCGCGCTATCTCGCGATGAACGGCAAGCGCCGCCTGATCGGCTCGTTCTGGCATGGCTCGATGGCCAACGCGATGGCACAGGCGATCGGCGCCCAGGCGGCTGCACCGGGACGCCAGGTCATTTCGCTTTCCGGCGATGGCGGCTTCACCATGCTGATGGGCGATCTCCTCAGCCTTTCCCAGCTCAAGCTGCCGGTGAAGGTGATCGTGTTCAACAATGGCGCGCTCGGCTTCATCGAGCTCGAGCAGAAATCCTCCGGCTTCCTTGACACCGGCACAGAGTTGAAGAACCCGAACTTTGCCGCCATGGCGGAGGCCACCGGCATCAAGGGTGTCCGCATCGAGGATCCGTCCGAGGTCGAGGGCAAGCTTGCCGAAGCTTTCGCGCATCCCGGACCCGTCGTGATCGACGCCGTCGTCAACCGTCTGGAGCTCGCGATGCCGCCCAAGGTCACCACCGAGATGGCCAAGGGCTTTACGCTCTACATGGTGCAGGCGGTGCTGAACGGCCGCGCCGACGAGGTCGTCACGCTGGCGCGGACCAATCTCTTGCGGTGAGAGGCGCCCTCTCCCGCTTGCGGGAGAGGTGAGATCACCGCCGCTACGTGCAGCGCGCCGAAAAACCCGATCCCGCGAGCTTGGCCAGCACATCGTCCAGATGCGCGCGGTCACGGGTTTCGATCACGAGCTCGAGCAGCGTCGCCTTGGCCGGGAGCGCCGAGAAGGTGCGCTGGTGCGAGACCTCGATGATATTCGCACCGGCTTCGGCGAGCAGCGCCGAGACCGCGGCGAGCTGGCCGGGTCGGTCGACGATGTCGAGCGTGAGCTGCGTCAGCCGTCCCTCGCGCGCGAGTTCGCGCGTCAGCACCGAGGCGATCAGGCGCGTGTCGATGTTGCCGCCGGTCAGGACCAGGCCGACCTTCTGCCCCGCGAAGCGCTGCGGCGCGGCCAATACCGCCGCGAGGCCCACGGCACCGGCCCCTTCGACGACCGTTTTCTCGATCGAGATCAGCATCGATACCGCGCGCTCGATCTGATCTTCCGTGACCAGCAGGATGTCGTCGACCAATTCGCGCACGATCTTGGTCGTGATCTGGCCCGGCGACTTGACCGCAATGCCCTCGGCAAGGGTGTCGCCGCGCATCGGCAGATGCTCGTTCCTGACCGCGTTGTGCATCGACGGGTAGAGGTGGGCCTGGACGCCGATGATCTTCAAACCGGGCTTGAGCGATTTGGCTGCGATCACGATGCCCGAGATCAACCCGCCGCCGCCGATCGGCACGACGAGCACATCCAGATCCGGCACGGACGCCAGCATCTCCAGTGCAATCGTGCCCTGGCCAGCCATGATCAGCGGATCGTCATAGGGATGGACAAAGGTCATGCCGCGTGCCTCGCAAAGCTTGCGGGCAAACTGCGCGGCGTCCTCCAGCGTCGCGCCGGAGATGATGACTTCGGCGCCATGGCGCCGCGTATTCTCGATCTTCACCATCGGCGTGCCGATCGGCATCACGATCGTGGCGGGAATGCCGAGCCGCAAGGCGTGGTAGGCGACGCCCTGCGCATGATTGCCGGCCGACATCGCGATCACGCCGCGCTGTCGTTCCCCCGGGGACAAAGCCTGCAGGCGGTTCAACGCCCCGCGTTCCTTGAAGGAGGAGGTGAACTGCAAATTCTCGAATTTGAGCCAGATCTCGCAGCCGCAGATCTCGCTCAGCGTCCGGCTCTGGTTGCAGGCGGTGACGATGACGGAATCGCGGATGGTGGCCGCGGCGGCCCTGATATCGGCCAGGGTGATCGGAAGGTTTTTCAAGTTGACCTCGGTTTGTCCTGTAGCTCCTGTTGGCGCGCCTGTGGCATGCTCACGGCCTCCCTCCTTGGATACGGTCTGGAATGCCAACCTATATTGCCCTGCTCCGTGCCGTGAATGTAGGCGGAACCGGCAAGCTGCCAATGGCCGAGCTGAAAGCGATGTGCGTCGCCGAAGGATTTGCAAGCGTACAAACCTATATCGCCAGCGGCAATGTGGTGTTCGACAGCAAATTGCCCGCCGGGAAGGTGAAGGCTGCATTGGAGAAGCGGCTGCAGGCCTATGCGGGCAGCCCGATCGGCGTGGTGATCAGGACTGCGGAGGAGATGGCCGCGGTGCTGAAGGCCAATCCGTTCCCCAAGGCGCAGCCGAACTGGACGGTTGCGATCTTCCTCGACGAAGCGCCGCCGCCCGATGCGCTTGCCGCGATCAGGGGGCAGCAGGACGAGGACGTGCGCCTCGGCAAGCGCGAGATCTATGTCGCCTATGGCTCAGGCATGGGTCGCTCGAAGCTGAAGATACCGGCAGCCGCAAACGGCACCGCGCGGAACATCAATACGATCGCCAAGCTCGTGGAGCTCGCGTCGGGCAGTTAGAGCATCCCTAGGCGAAGTGGAGACCGGCTCAGGCGTCCTGGAGTGCGGCCTGGGCGTGCTCGCGCGGCCTGACCGGCTCGGCCCGCTCGACCACGTCGCAATTCTCACAATGCAGGACGGTACGGAAATGCTTGTCCAGCGCGACGGTCCGTTGCCGGCCGCATTGGCAGCGCATCTGCTTGTCCATGGGAATGACCCTGGTTGTACTGGTTCGCGGGAAGGTCGGTGCGCCTAGCTAGCCGCTAAGGGTTAACCTAGTGTGACGACGATGACGCAAATCAGGCGCGGCTTCGACAAGCCATCTTGCCGCGCCGCCGATTTTCCTGCGGTTCGAGGCCGACCTGGTCGCGGGCTCAATGGCGCCGAGGGCCAAGCTCAGAGGCTCGGCACTTCCTCCAGCGCGACCGCTTGCAGGCCGCCAAAGCGGCGTTCCCGGCCATGGAAGGAGGCTAGCGCCTCGGCGAGATCGTCCCCGTCGAACTCCGGCCACATCCGATCGGTGAAGTGCAGCTCGGCGTAGGCGCCTTCCCACAGCATGAAATCGGACAGGCGCTTTTCGCCGCTGGTGCGGATGATGAGATCGACGTCGCGCAGATTCGGCTCGCCGGTAACGAGCTCGGAGAAGGTTTCGCGCGTGAGCTTGCCAAAGCCGGCGACCCGGGTCGCGGCGTTGAGGATGGCATCGCGGGCGGAGTAATCGACCGCCATGCGCAGATGCAGGGTGTCGCCATCAGCCGTCGCGTCTTCCGCACGGGCGATCGCAGCCGCAATGCCGTTGGGCAGACGGTCACGGCGGCCGATCACGGTGAGGCGGACGCCATTGCGCACCAGCGCCTGGATCTCGTTGGCGAGATAGAAGCGCAACAGGCCCATCAGCGCGGTGACCTCGGTCTTCGGCCTGCGCCAATTGTCGCTGGAGAAGGCATAGAGTGTCAGCGTGCCGATACCCTGTTCGGGCGCTGCCTCGACGATGCGGCGGATCGCTTCGACCCCGGCCTCGTGGCCGCGCAGCCGCGACAACCCCTTCCGCGTCGCCCATCTTCCATTGCCGTCCATGATGATGCCGACGTGAAGTTTGGAGGAAAGATCACTTTGCATTACAAAGTCTCCGATCAAAAAAGGGAAGCGTGATCAGGCCGGCAGGATGCCGAGCTGGGAAGGCGCGGCGCCCTCCTTGCCCGCGGCCTTGGCGGCGTCGCGCACCAGCCGTTCCAGCACAGCCAGATAGTCGAGGAAGCGGCGGCGGCCCGCCTTGGTGAGGCGGCAAGTGGTGTGCGGGCGGTTGCCCTCATAGCCCTTGGTGACTTCGACGAGTCCGGCTTCCTGCAACACCTGCAGATGACGGCTGAGATTGCCGTCGGTCAATCCGCAAAGCTGCTTCAGATCGGCGAACGCCAATCCCTTCGGATGCGTCATCAGCGAGGTCATCAGCCCGAGTCGCGCCTTCTCGTGGATCACGCGGTCAAGACCGTCATAGGAGAACGGCGCGTTGTTGGCTTCAATCTTCGACATCGTTTTCTCCGGTGGCGAAATACAACAGGGCAGCCATCAAAACCTGACCGACGACGAAGGGCAGGCCCATGGTCCAGGGCGACAAGGCGTGGCTCTGGCTCGCTACCACCAGCACCGCAAAGCCCGAGAGGAAATACCAGGCGCCGGCAAAGGCGATGCTGCGCGGCAACGAGCGGACAGAAGCGAATACTCCGAGGCTCACCAGCACCTGCCACAGGCCGGGCAGCATCCACAGCGTTTCGGGCGCGAACTTCCACAACAGGATCGCGAGCAAGACGCCGGCGACGCCCGCGGGCAGGAATTGCTCGACCGCTTGCTGGATCATGGCGTCCGCAAGCCCGGAATGATGCCGGCGCGAGCGCGCCCGCATCTCGGTCCAGATCAGCGCGGCCGAAAGCAGCGCGGCGATGGTCCAGCCGCCAAAGAAGGTGAGCGGGTTCCCGGTCGGATTGTTGAGCCAGAGGAACTGCAGGATGGCTGTCAAGAGCGCGACGCCGCCGGTGGCGGCCACGGTCGCCGGGCCATAGCCGCGGAACGCCGTGCCGGCCGCAATCTGGCTGCGGATGGCAAGAATGTCGGCCAGGGCCTTGTCGAGATCGCGCATCGGTTGTCCGAACTTTGCATTGCAAAGTATACCGAGTCGCGAGAGGGGCGCAAGTGAGCCAGCGGCCGACTGGATCACTTCGGCCGTCTCCATGGAAACAGTTTGTGTAGCGCCAGCGCCGCTACACCTTCACCAGGCTCGCAAATCCGCCATAGATCATGCGCTTGCCGTCGAAGGGCATCGACTTTCCGTTCATCATGGGTTTGAGGCGCTCATCCGCCATCACCTTGGCATTGATCTTGTCGCGCTGGGCACGCGATTTGTAGGTGATCCAGGCGAACACGACGGTTTCGCCGGGTTTCAGCTTGACGCTTTGCGGGAACGAGGTGAGCTTGCCGGGCTTGACGTCCTCGGCGACCCATTCGCGATAGTCCAGCGCGCCATGCTCGCGCCAAATCTTGCCGGCCTTCCGCGACAAGCGGGCATAGGCGGCGAGATTCTTCTTCGGGACGGCGACGATGAAGCCATCGACATAGGTCATGGGCGGTTCCTGTTGTTGTTCAGCCATCGTCATTCCGGGGCACGCGGCGCGTGAACTCTGATGCGCAATTGCGCATCGGAGAATCTCGAGGTTCCGGGTTCGATGCTCGCGCATCGCCCCGGAACGACGACAGTGGCTCTCAGCTATGGCAACAGGATGCCTGAACCGGCGTGGGCTGGTATTGGTCACGGTGCCGCACCCAGTCCATCGGATAAGGCAGGCCCTCTTCATGCCGGCCGAGCGGCGTGAGATCCAGATACTGATAGGCCGCGTTCATCATGTCTGTGCCGCGGGCAAAGCACGAATAGGTGTGGAAGATGGCGCCGGTCTCGTCGCGATAGAACACGCTGATGCCAGGCGCCTCCTCGATACCAAAGCCGGACGTGCCGAAATTGTAGATCTTAGCGCCCGACTTCACTTCTTCCGGCGTGAACGACACGGCGAAATCATGGTTGAAGTCGCTGTTGGCCGAGGACAGCCAGTCGAACGTCCAGCCCATCCGTTTCCTGAACGCTTCCAGCTTCTCGAATGGCGCACGCGAGATCGCCACCAGCGTGGTGTCGCGCGCTGCAAGATGCGGGATCAGGCGCTCGTATCCGTCGGCCCAGAACGAACAGCTCTTGCAACCTTCGTCCCAATCGGGTGCGAACATGAAGTGCTGCACGACGAGTTGCGGCCTGCCCTTGAACAGGTCGGCGAGCGCCACTTTGCCGTTCGCTCCGTCGAACATGTAGGCCTTATCGACCTTGACCCACGGCAATGCCCGGCGCTCCGCGCTGAGGGCATCTCGTGCACGGGTGAATTCCTTTTCATGCGCCAGATGGACCTTGCGGGCTTCGAGCCATTCCTCACGTGATACGGTCTTGTGTGGCTGCATGGCATGCTCCTATGACAACGTTGAGGTGACGAACTTTTCCAACTTGCCGAGGGACTCGCTCCAGCCCCGTTCGTGGTCGTCGCGCGCGGTCTCGTCGACGAACTGTTCGTGATGGAAGGTCAGCAGCGTGCCGGCGCCATCTGACCTCAGCGATACGGTCACCAGCGACTCGCGCTCGGGCGTCGAATGCCAGGCCCAGGTGAACACTAATCGCTCGTTTGGCACGACCTCGCGATAGACGCCGCCGACTTGGTGATATTCGCCGTCGTTGCCCGTGAAACTGACGCGGTAGCGCCCGCCGGCGCGAACGTCGAGTTCGGCCTGCACCGAGCCGGGCTTCACATTCGCCGGCCCGAACCATTGCACTAGGTTTTCCGGTTCGGTCCACGCGGCGTAGACTTTTTCCGGCCGCGCGCGGAGGCGGCGCGTAAGGGTGAGGCCGGGGCGCGCGGCGGCGCCGGGGCTGGCGGTGCTGATGGCCATGGGTCTTCCTCCACGAAGGCGGCAAGGCGATCGAAATTGTCAGACCAGAAGCGCGCATAGCGATTGAGCCAGTCCATCGCCTGCTCCATCGGCTGCGCGGTCAGCCGGCACGCCACCGTGCGGCCGGTCTTCTCCCGCGTGATCAGGCCGGCGTCCGACAACACGTCGAGATGCTTCATGATCGCGGGCAGCGACATCTGAAATGGCTGCGCGAGCTCGCTCACGGACAAGCCGTCCTTCTCGCCAAGCCGTGCCAGAAGCGCACGGCGGGTGGGATCGGAAAGCGCCGCGAAAGTGCGGTCCAGCGTCTCGTCTAGATACTTAACCATGTGGTTTAGTATAGACGCGATCGATCACGAGTCAATGGCGCGTATCGCGAGAACATTCACGAAAATCTGGCGCGCAAGAGAACGGGACAGAGGCGACTAGCGCGCGCCGTTCTTTCCTTCTCCCCTTGTGGGAGAAGGTGGCGCGCATGCAATGCGCGACGGATGAGGGGTTGTCTCCGCGAGTGACGGTGATTGTGGAGACAACCCCTCACCCTAGCGGGTCTGTTGCTGGCGCCGTCGCAGCCCTCTCCCACAAGGGGAGAGGGCACATCAACTCGCGCCGCGAAGGCGCACCGCGTGAAGCGCGCCGTTCGCAAGCTCAGTTGTAATAATAATAGTCCCTATGCACGCGACCGCGGCGCGGCGGCTGTTGCTGGCCGAACGCGACGCGTGGATTGATGTTGCAATAGAGGTTGCGGCCGGACGCGCTCGCCATGCATTGGCCATAGGTTTGATACGAGCAGTCGCCCGGAATACCAAAGCCCCTGCCTTGGGCGCACCAGGGATAGTCATAGGCCGCGGCAGGAGCGGAGCCGGCGGTGACACCCGCCCCGACGGCCGTCGCGGCCAGCACTGCCAACATCAGTTTGCGCATCGTCGTTCTCCTTCGCCTGGGCCAAGCTGACCATTGCCCCGCATCTTCGTAGTCGCATCGCCGGCGTCAAGGTTCAGAACGCGTTTGCCGCAGGAAGGTTCTGGCTGGTGCGCGCTTGTGTCCTATTCCACCTTGAGCCCGGCGCCCTCGACGACTTTCCTCCACTTTTCGGTCTCGGCGACGATCTCCGCGCCGAACGCCTCCGGCGTCTGGATGCGCGGCTCGCCGCCCAGTTCAACCAAACGTGTTTTCATCGCGGGCTCGGCCATCACAGCGTTGATCTCGCTGTTGAGCTTAGCGATGATCTCCTTCGGTGTGTTCTTTGGCGCTCCCATGCCGAACAAGGCGCTCGCCTCATAGCCCTTCACGGTCTCGCTGATGGCCTGCACGTCGGGCAGTTGCGATGAACGCTCCGCCGTGGTGACGCCGAGCGCCCGCAATGAGCCGGAGCGGATATGCTGGATGATCGAGGGCATGTTGTCGAAGATCACGTGCACTTGACCGGCAAGCAGGTCGGTGATGGCCGGCGCCGCGCCGCGATAGGGCACGTGCTGCATCTTGGCGCCGCTCATCGCCATGAACATCTCGCCGGAGAGATGCACCGAAGTGCCATTGCCCGATGAGGCCATGTTCACCTTGCCGGGATTGGCCTTCACATATGCGATGAACTCGGCGACGTTTTTGGCCGGGACATCCTTGTTGACGGTCATCACGTTCGGCACCCGCTGGAACGAGGCGACCGGCGCGATGTCGCGAACGAAATTGAACTTCAAATTCGCATACAGCGTGGCGTTGATGTAGTTCGCGGGATTGACCAGCAGCACGGTGTAGCCGTCCGGCTCGGCGTTGATGGCGGCCTCCGTGCCGATATTGTTGCCGGCGCCGGGCTTGTTCTCGACCACGAATTGCTGTCCGAGCTTTTCCGACAGCCGCTGCCCGATCAGGCGCGCCAGGATATCGGTGGCGCCGCCCGGCGGATAGCCGACGATCCAGCGGACCGGCCGAGCCGGATAGTCCGCCGCTGCCGAAGCGCGGCCGATCGCAAATGTCGAAATCCCGGAACCGATCAGGCCAAGCGCAGTACGGCGTGAAATCATGTAGTTTCCTCCGATATGGCCGGGTTCACACTCCGGTCCGTTTCTATTGAATTAGTGACGGCGCGCGTTGTAACAAACTACGCATTGGACAGCCAGTGCGCGGCCTGCGCGCTGGACCGCGACGAAAGGATGAGGCCATGGCCGTCAAGGTGAACGCGCTCGACCATCTCGTGATCAACGTATCAGACGTGGCGCGATCCACCGAATGGTACAGCAGGATCCTCGGCATGGAGATCAAGGTGTTCGATCCCGGCGAAGGCAAGGCGCCACGGACATCGCTGGAGTTCGGCAACCAGAAGATCAATGTGCGGCCGCGCGATGCCTCCAAGATCGAGTGGTTCACGGCCGACCACGAGACGCCCGGCAGCGAGGACCTCTGCTTCCTCACCTCCAGCACGCCCGATCAGGTGGTCGCGCATCTGAACGCCAACGGCGTCAAGATCGAGGAAGGCCCGGTGGCCAGGCATGGCGCGCGCGGCATGCTGCGCTCGGTCTATTGCCGCGATCCCGACGGCAGCCTGATTGAGATTTCGTCGTATGAGGATGGCGGCAAGTAAGCGCGAAGCAAGCGCACCCTTCCGAGCACGCCCTCAGTCGTCATGCCCGGGCTTGACCCGGGCATCCACGTCTTTCTTGCCGCGGTTTCGTGGATGGCCGGGTCAAGCCCGGCCATGACGGAGGAAATAGCGCCATTTGATCACCTCACGATCCAGTGGCAAAATTGTCCTCCGAACAAGCAAGACGAAAGCAGCCGGCAAGGTTGCACGGGAGGAAGCATGACCAATTCACACGCAGCACCGGCTATCGTGGGACCGTTCGCAGGCCTTGACGTGCCGTGGCTGCTTCGGATGCGCGCCGAGGTCCGGCGCGATCACCCGTTCCTGATCTGGGCGCCGTTCGAGGCGCCGGCGCGGAAATGGACCTACGGCGAATTTCACGAGCGCGTCGGCGCGCTGGCCGCCGGACTTGCGAGACGCGGCATCAGGCCCGGCGAATATGTGCTGATCCATCTCGACAATTGCATCGAGGCGATGCTGGCCTGGTTCGCCTGCGTCGAGCTTGGCGCGATCGCGGTCACCACCAACACGCGCTCGGCCGCCGCCGAGATGGAATATTTCGCCGGGCATTGCGGCGCGGTCGCCGCCATCACCCAGCCGGCCTACGCGGAACTGATCGCGGCCAATTGTCGCGAGCTACGCTGGATCGCCGTGATCTCGCATAACGCCGGCGCCGCGCCGGCACAGGCCACCTCACGCGGCGACAGTTTTGACGCGCTGTTCGCTGACAGCGCCGACCGGCCGCGCCGCGCCACCGACCCGCTCGTCCCCTGCAGCGTGCAGTACACGTCCGGCACGACATCGCGCCCGAAGGCGGTGTTGTGGACCCATGCTAATGCGCTGTGGGGCGCCAAGGTCAATGCCGCGCACGAAGACCTGCATGCCGGCGATGTGCACCAGACCTACCTGCCGCTGTTCCATACCAATGCGCTGGCCTATTCGATGCTGGCGACGCTCTGGGTCGGTGCCTCCTGCGTGATCCAGCCGCGCTTTTCCGCAAGCCGGTTCTGGGGCGTCGCGCTGGAGCATGGCTGCACCTGGACCTCGACCATCCCGTTCTGCATGAAGGCGCTGCTGGAGCACGAGATCCCGAAGAATCACAAGTTCCGGCTCTGGGGCACGGCGGTGTGCGAGCCGCCGGCCTTTGCCGCGTTCGGCGTCAGGACCATCGGCTGGTGGGGCATGACGGAGACCATCACCCACGGCATCGTCGGCGAGGTCGACCAGCCGAACGCGCCGATGTCGATCGGCCGCGCGGCGAGCGAATACTCGATCCGGATCACCAATGATGACGGCTCGGCGACGGAAGTCGGCGGCACCGGCAATCTCTCGATCAAGGGCATTCCCGGATTGTCGCTGTTCAAGGAATATCTGCACAACGAAAAGGCTACCCAGGAAAGCTTCGACGAGCACGGCTATTTCCTGACCGGCGACCGCGTCACGTTGCTCGAGCACGGCTTCGTCAAGTTCGGCGACCGCGCCAAGGACATGCTGAAGGTCGGCGGCGAGAACGTCGCGGCGTCCGAGATCGAACAGGTGATCGCGGTGGTAGCAGGCGTGCGCGAGGCGGCGGTGGTTGCAAAGAAGCACCCGATGCTCGAGGAGGTGCCGGTGGTCTTCATCATTCCGCAGGGCGGCGTCGCACCCGCAGGCCTGCACGACGATGTCATGGCCGCCTGCCGCAACGCGCTCGCCGACTTCAAGGTGCCGCGCGAAATCCGCTTCGTCGACGACATGCCGCGCTCGACGCTGGAGAAGGTCGCGAAGGCGGAATTGCGGAAGATGCTGGAGTGAGGTGAACGCTGTCATTCCGGGGCGCGCATCGCGCGAACCCGGAATCTTGAGATTCCGGGTTCAACGCTGCGCGTTGCCCCGGAATGACGGTGACAATCAATAATGCCCGAACGCGACCGGGCGGAACGCCTGCAGCAATTGCTGGTCGAGCTTGGCGCCCATATCTTCCATGATCGCGAACGCCTTGGCGTGGGTGAACTGCAGCCGGTAGGCGCGCCTCTCCACCAGCGCGGCATAGATATCGACGATGGTGGTGACCCGCACGATGTCGCTGATCTGGCCGCCGTGGAGGCCATTCGGATAGCCGGAGCCGTCCAGCATCTCGTGATGGTGCAGCACCACGTCGAGCATCTCGGGCGGAAAGCCGCCTTGGACCAAGAGCGCCTCGTAGCCGCGCCGCGGATGCTCGCGCATCTCGGCCATCTCGTCCGCCGTCAATTCGGTCGGCTTGTCCAGGATCGAGGTCGGGATGAACGCCTTGCCGACATCGTGCAAGAGCGCCGCGCGGGCGAGGCGGCGCTGGTCGTCCTCGCGCATGCCGAGGTGCTGCGCGAACGCCACCGCAAAGCCGGTCACGAACAGGCAATGACGATAGGTGTCGGTGTGATGGCAGCCGACCATGGTCAGCCATTCGCGCAAGGATGAGTGCTTGATCGCCTTCAGGATCTTGCGCTCGGCGGCGACGATGTCGCTGAATTGCAGGGGCACGCCGGCCGGCAGCTTTTCGAACATCTTGACCATGACCGCGTGCGCCGCCTCGACGCCGCGATTCAGCGCCTTGCCGCGATCGGTTTCATCGTAGCCGTCGGCGTCCGGAAACGCGGCGCGAATGCGCTGCAACAGTCCGGCAGCGTCGAACGGACGTGAGATCGTGTCGGTGGCCCCGAGCGCCCAGGCCTGCATGGTCGCGTGGTGCAATGCATCCTGCAGCACGAACAGGCGCGGCATTTCGCGATAGGCTTCCGTCCTGAGCTTGTTGCGCACGAGCTGCACGCTCTCGGGCGAGCGCAGGTTGATGTCGACCACGATGCCCGAAAGATTATCCGCGGGGTTCTCGGGAATCTCCGCGGTCGAGATGGTATCGACCTCGCCGACGGACCGCAAAATCCTCGCCAGTTCGCTGCTCTGGTCGCCGCGATCCGACGCCAGCAACAGGCGGCGTCTTAGCGAATTCTTGTTGGCTAACGCTGTCATGAAATTCCTGGGCGTTCGCAATGACGATCGACAGCGAAGGCTAGCGGAAAAGGGGTTCCCTCCGGCTTAATGGGCGTGATGAACAGCGGTCTAGCGGAAATGCTCGAATTTTAACGATCGGACCTTCGATTTCCGCATTTCCCACCCGCGAACGGATCGCGCTAGGATGATTGCGCAGCATCGCTGCGGAAAATCTGGTCGGGGAAACGCAATGCCGAAAATCAAGCGAGATGGGGTCGAGATTTACTACGAGATCCATGGCGATGGCCCTCCCCTGCTTTTGACCCACGGCTATTCATCGACCTCCGCGATGTGGCAGGGCCAGGTCGGGGCGCTGTCGAAGCGCCACAGGCTGGTGCTGTGGGACATGCGCGGCCACGGCCAGTCGGACTATCCGAGCGATCCCGCGTCCTATAGCCAAGCCCTGACGGTCGCCGACATGGCCGCGCTGCTCGATACGGTCGGCGCGGAAAAGGCGATCGTCGGCGGGCTCTCGCTCGGCGGCTATATGTCGCTTGCATTCTATCGCGCCTACCCGGAGCGGGTGCGCGCGCTCCTGATCATCGACACCGGACCCGGCTTCAAGAAAGACGACGCCCGCGATGCCTGGAACAAGCGCGCCTACGACACCGCAGAGAAGTTCGAGCGCGAAGGCCTGGACCTTTTAAAGTCGTTCAGCCGTGAGCGCTCCACGGTAACGCACCGCGATGCCACCGGTCTTGCGCTTGCCGCCCGCGGCATGCTGACCCAGCGCGACGCGCGCGTGATCGAGTCGCTGCCCGAGATCAAGGTGCCGTCGCTGATCGTGGTCGGCGCTGACGACACGCCGTTCCTCGCCGCCTCCGACTATATGGCGGCCAAGATCCCCGGCGCGCAGAAGGTCGTGATCCCGGCCGCCGGCCACGCCGTCAATATCGATCAGCCGCAAGCCTTCATCGAGACGGTGTTGCCGTTCCTCGATAGCCTCGAAGTCAAGTCGGAGCAGAAGGCCGCGTCATGAGGAGGATGACCGCGACACTGCTCGTGCTCGCCGCTGCCGCGGAACCGGCCTGCGCGCAACACCTGCCGCCATTTGGCGGTCCTGCTCCTGCGCCATCCACTTTCGTGACGACGCTGTCGAACATTACGCCGCTGGTGTTCGGGATGGATGTGGAAGAGACGTCGCGCGCGCTCGGCACGCCCCTCACCTACATTAGCGGACGTCCCGGCAACGAGATCTATCTCACCTTCCGTGACCTCGGTGGCAGCGGCCTGTTCCCGCACACGGACCGGCTGTTCCTGCAGTTCCGCAAAGGACGGCTCGCCGGCTGGAAAGCCGACTGGGGCCAGAACTGGATGTGGCGGTAGAGCATGATCCGGAAAAGTGGAAACCGGTTTTCCGAAAAGATGATGCTCAAACAAGAGAGGAGATCATGATCCGATTCCGTAATCGGATCATGATCTACCCGCTCCTCTTTCGCGAACCGCAATTGCAACCCTCAAACCAGAAGGGATGACCCATGGGACAAGATATCACGCTGACGGCTTCGGACGGCTTCAAACTCGGCGGCTACCGCGCGGACCCTGCCGGCGCGCCAAAGGGCGCGATCGTGGTGATCCAGGAGATTTTTGGCGTCAACCACCACATCCGCTCGGTCTGCGACCGCCTCGCGCAGGAAGGCTATGTCGCGATCGCACCCTCGATCTTCGACCGCAGCGAGCCGAATTTCCAGAGCGGCTATTCCCCTGATGAAATCGCCGTCGCGCGAAAGTTCGTCGCCAATCCGGATTGGACGGCGATACTGCGCGACACGCAGGCTGCGATTGATGCCGTGAAGCGCGTCGGCCCGGTCGGCATCATCGGCTTCTGCCTCGGCGGCAGCGTCGCCTATGTCGCGGCGACCAAGCTGACGGGCCTGAAGGCAGCCGTCGGCTATTACGGCGGCGCTATCGTCCGCTTTGCCGACGACAAGCCGACGGTGCCGACGCAACTCCACTTCGGCGAGAAGGACTCAGGTATTCCGTTGACCGATGTGGAGACCATCAAGGCCAAGCGGCCCGAGGTCGAGATCCACATCTATCCCGGCGCGCAGCACGGCTTTCACTGCGACGAACGGGCAAGCTACGACAAGGCCAGCGCCGACATCGCCTGGCCGCGCAGCCTAGCGTTCTTCGCGAAGCATTTACGCTGATCGTCATTGCCGGGCTTGACCCGGCAATCCATCAACTTCGGAAAACTCACTTTCGATGGATGCGCGGGTCAAGTCCGCGCATGACAAGGTGATGCTTTCAGAACCACCGCTCGCCGACGAACACCGTGTCGCCGGGACTCATCGGCGTGCCGAGCGGCACGGTGTAGCGCCCCGAGCCGCCAGCGTCGGTATGCGTCAGCGTCACCATGTCGCGCTTGGCGCGCGGCGAGAAGCCGCCCGCAATCGCTACGGCGCTTTCGACGGTCATATTGGGCACGTACGGATATTGTCCGGGCGCGGCGACTTCGCCGAGGATGAAGAACGGCCTGTACGCCTCGATCTCGACGGCGACCGAAGGCTCGCGGATATAGCCGCTGCGCAGCTTTGCCGCGATCTCGCCGGCGAGCCCCGACGTCGTCCGGCCGCGCGCAGGCACCTGCCCGATCAGCGGCATGGTGATCGAGCCGGCAGCATCGATCGCGTAGGTGTTGGTGAGCCCTTCCTGGCCGTAGACCACGACACGCAGCCGGTCGCCGGCATCGAGATGATAGGCCGAGTCGTAGCGGACCGCAGCAACCGGCGCCGCTGCATAGGCCGCGCGGGGTGAAGCGGCAAAGGCGGAGCGAAGCGCGCCGACGGCGCCACCGCCGCTGCTGGCGACCGCGACCGGCGCAGGGCTGGCAGGCCCGCCATAAGCCATGGAGTCGAGATCGGCCGGCGCTGGAGCGACCGCGACCGGGCCGCTCGCGTGCATGCAGCCTGACAGCACGAGTGCAGTCATAACGGCAGTGATCGGCAATCGAAACGCGCGTGCAACCCGCACCCTGGCCATCCCTGAAAAGCGAGACAGCCTAGTCTTGCACCGGTTATGGTTAACAAATGGTTTGTTAGAGAGAACTCCCTCGCCCCGCTCTTGCGGGGCGAGGGAAAACGCGATCAGGCGGTGACGCCGACCCCGATCGGGCACGACACGCCGGTGCCGCCAAGGCCGCAATAGCCCGCCGGATTCTTGGCGAGATATTGCTGATGATAGTCTTCCGCGAAATAGAACTCGCCGGCCTTTGCGATCTCGGTGGTGATCGGACCGAGGCCCTTGGCTGAAAGCGCTTTCTGATAGGCGGCCTTCGAGGCCTCCGCGGCCTTCCGCTGCGCGTCGCCAAAGGTGTAGATCGCGGAGCGATATTGCGTGCCGACATCGTTGCCCTGACGCATGCCCTGCGTCGGGTTGTGATTTTCCCAGAATGTCTTCAGGAGTTGCTCGTAGGAGATCTTCTTCGGATCGAACACGACCAGCACCACTTCGGTGTGGCCGGTACGACCGGAGCAAACCTCCTCATAGGTCGGATTCGGCGTGTAGCCGCCGGCATAGCCAACGGCGGTCGTGTAGATGCCATCGCCGAGCTCCCAGAATTTGCGCTCCGCGCCCCAGAAGCAGCCGAGCCCGAACACCGCCTGCTCCAGACCTTCAGGATAAGGCGGCTGCAGCTTGCTGCCTTTGACGAAGTGGGTGGTGGCGGTCGGGATCGGCGTGGCGCGTCCCGGCAGCGCTTCGGCTGCACTCGGCAACGCGGTGGTCTTGCGCATGAACAACATGGATTACCTCCAGGCGGGCATATCGGCCTGAAGCCGAGAGCGGCTTCGGCCGGCTTGGCCCTCAATATAGGTATTTACGCGCAATCTGGCACCCCTGTTACGTCCCCACAACCCGAAGGAGCAAAGTTCGGATCAATCGCGCGCGTAGCCGATCAGCGGCTTGCGCGGCCGGAACAGGATCATCAAGAGGATGCCGGCGACACCGAGCACGACGAAAACCGGCTGGTCGAGGATGATCTTGATCACGCTGTCCCAGAGAAAAGGCGCGGTGCGCTCGATCCAGGCACGGAAGGCCGCCTGGCTGGACTGGTGGATGTCGTTCCAGAACTGGCCGAAGCGGGTGAAGCGCAGGGTCTGATCGGCGACGAAGCGGGCGCCGTCATAGACCATGAAAACAAATCCGCCGGCCAGGAGCAGCAGGCCGATTAACCGAAAAAACCCGCGGATCATGCCTCACCCTAGTCCCTGTCCGCCCCAAGCGCGCCAAGGCCCATTAACGGCAGGAAGGGCGGAAATTCAACCTGTTCAGCACCTTGGCGGCCATTTTCTGCCGGTTTCGGCCCTCCGAACCGGGTGGAAAACGTTGACGCTGGGGGCCGGTCCCTCTATAAGACCGCGCAATGGCGGCGGGCGCAATCCTGCCGCCGCTGTTCTTTGGACGGGCGGCCGCCGGGACTTTTGCTTCTGGGCACGGCTCCCTCAAGAACACATCTCGACAACACAGCAGAGTAGATCACGCGATTTCAACGGCCGGCGCGCTCGAGCCCGACCAACAGAGCGACCAACGCCGAAGGACAATTGAGACCATGGCCAACACCACTTCCGCCAAGAAGGCGACCCGCAAGATTGCCCGCCGCACCATCATCAACAAGTCGCGCCGCACCCAGATGCGTGGTGCGGTTCGCTCGGTCGAAGAAGCGATCAAGCGCGGCGACCGCGATGCAGCGCTGAAGGCGATGGCGCATGCCGAGCCAGAACTGATGAAGGCCGCACAGCGCAACATCGTTCACCGCAATACTGCGAGCCGCAAAGTCTCGCGCCTGACGCATCAGATCGCCAAGCTGGCGAAGTGAACTGACGGAAAAACATTTTCGTCAAAGGCCCGGCTTTATGCCGGGCCTTTTTCTTTTGCGAAGCTTCGAACGACTGTGCTCTCGAAGTGACTCGCTGTTGCAGGACAGCGCGTGTGCCGTATTCAGTGTGCCCGTAGTTTACCGGACCTGCAGTTCTTGCTGCGCTTTACACGCGACGACGCGATTAAATACGCACGCGTGCGCCACATAATGGAATAGCACTAAACATTTCCTCGGCGAAAAGCCGCGAAGGGTTACCCTCCAAAAGCAATCGCGAAAAACTCCGTCTCGCTAATCACTTACCCACATAGCGAAGCCAACTTGTTTGAAAATTGGCGCCGCCGAGATGCTACGTAAATATTTTATGAACTTTTTTTTCCGTTACACCGCGCTTTGTGACACGCGCGAATCTGCGCGGTGATTCAAAAACTTGCTTTCCGGTTTCGCAATTGCAATGCCGCAACACCGGCGAAGACTCAACTCACGAGCCACAAACAACGGATTGTCAGAAATCACGCTTGGTGTATTTGTTTATGCGTTCGCGGCGCCCACGGCTCTTAAGATCAGCGCGATTTTAGACCCACGGGCGGACGTGCAAATCGGCGGCGGTGTGCGCGTTAGCGACGCTTTCCAAGCGAAGCTGAGTTGGCAACTCATAGCAGTATGAGAACGGCTGTTCTGTGTCTGGATTTCTCGATCGCAGCGTCCGCGCTGCGGGAGAGACGAACTGGGGAGACACGCAACAGCCGCGGCCTTAAGCAGCGGGGAACGCGGAGCCCGTGACTGGGTTGACAAGGACTGAACTACGCGGCGGCGCAGCACTGGACATTTCGATGTTTGGGAGCGGCACACTGAATTTGGACCACTTGCGAGCGGATTGCTCGCCGCGCGCAATCGCGGCGAGAGGGGGAGGCAGTATGATTTACGGAACCATCGCAGCATTCGAATTGCGCATTTCAGACAAGTCCGTATTCGACACCTTGAATTGCTCTTCCGCAAACAGCTTCACGCGAACTCCGGATACTCCTTCGAGTACGCGCTGACCTCGCGAACGCACGTCTGTTCCAGCACATAATCTGCCCTGCGGCGGTTTCGCCGAACGGGAGAGATGTGCCCGGAACAGAAGGCCTCGCTAGAGGTCGCGCCGTGGCAAGAAACATGCACGGCGCTTTCACAATCAACGGCACTACTCTTGAGAAAAGTCTTCAGGCAATGACAAACACGGAACAGGATCGCTGGTCGCGGGTGAAGGGACGGTTGCGGACGAGCGTAGGGGAGGATGTCTATACGAGCTGGTTTGCACGCATGGATCTTGAGGGCGTGCAGGACGAAAGCGTCCGCCTGTCGGTTCCGACCCGATTCCTGAAGAGCTGGATCCAGGCGCACTACGCCGATCGCGTGCTCTCCTGCTGGCAGGCCGAGATGCCGGAGGTTCATCGCATCGATCTGACCGTGCGCACGGCAGTGCGGCCTTCGGCCACGGTGAAGGAGACTCCCGCGCCGGCAGAAACGCGCCGCGTCGAGCGTCCGGAAGGACGGCCTTCCGTCGAACTGCGTTCCACCGCGACCGCGCCGGTATCGGCGAGCCACGATGCGCTCGGTGGTTCACCGCTCGATCCGCGGCTGACATTTGCGAGCTTCGTGGTCGGCCGCTCGAATACGCTCGCGCATGCGGCGGCGCGCCAGGTTGCGGAAGGTCGTCGCGGCGATCCGGTGATGTTCAACCCGCTCTACATCCATGCCGGCGTGGGGCTCGGTAAAACCCATCTTCTGCAGGCAGTGACCTGGGCCGGCAATTCCGGTGGCGAGCGCAAGGTGCTGTATCTCACCGCGGAAAAATTCATGTACGGGTTCGTCGCGGCGCTGAAGACGCAGACGGCGCTGGCGTTCAAGGAAGCGCTGCGCGGCATCGACGTGCTGGTGATTGACGACCTGCAATTCCTGCAAGGCAAATCGACTCAGGCCGAGTTCTGTCACACGCTGAATGCGCTGATCGATGCCGGCCGCCAGGTCGTGATCGCGGCCGATCGTCCGCCGTCCGATCTGGAAAGCCTCGACGATCGCGTGCGCTCGCGGCTTGCCGGCGGGCTCGTGGTCGAAATGGGATCGCTCGGCGAGGAGCTGCGCCTCGGCATCCTCAAATCGCGCGTGGCCGCGGCCCGCGTCCATCACGCAAGCTTCGACGTGCCGGACGAGGTGCTGGACTATCTGTCACGCACCATCACCCATAATGGCCGCGACCTCGAGGGCGCGATCAACCGCCTGCTCGCGCACAGCAAGCTGAACAACCAGCCGGTGACGCTGGAGATGGCCGAGCGCGAGGTCCGCGATCTGATCCGCCCGCAGGAGCCGAAGCGCATCAAGATCGAGGACATCCAGCGCGTGGTCGCCCGGCAGTACAATGTCAGCCGTTCCGACCTCTTGTCCTCGCGCCGCACGGCGAACGTGGTGCGCCCGCGCCAGGTCGCGATGTACCTGGCCAAGACGCTGACGCTCCGCTCGCTGCCCGAGATCGGCCGGCGCTTCGGCGGGCGCGACCACACCACGGTGCTTCATGCAGTGCGCAAGATCGAAGCACTGGTCGCCAAGGACAACTCGCTCTCCGAAGAGGTCGAATCCCTGAAGCGCCAATTGCAGGAATGAATTCTTCCCTCCCGCCCAGACCATGATCCGATCCCGGATCATGGTCCCATCCTTTTGTTTGAGCATGATCTTTTCGGAAAACCGGTTTCCACTTTTCCGGATCATGCTCTAGCCGGGGCGGGAACGGCCTTTAATGCCTGAAAACGTGGGGAACGGCGTCCCACTCCCTTGCGCTCGCGCGTTATCCGCGCCACCTTGCGGTCCCCCCGACGGTTTGGTCAAATCCCATGGATTGATCGGCTTTCGGGCCTCAAACGCCGCGGCGCGCCCCATGGCCGCCCGGCCTTTCCATCTCAGAGCACGGTGGGTTACCGGTTTTCGGACAGACCATGCTCAACTCAGGGATCTGGCGGGTATTGCAATGAAGGTCACCGTCGAGCGCGCGCAACTCCTGAAGTCGCTCGGCCACGTGCATCGCGTGGTCGAACGTCGCAACACCATCCCGATCCTCGGCAATGTGCTGGTCCGCGCCGAAAATGCCAAACTCTCGCTGAAGGCGACCGACCTCGATCTCGAGGTGACGGAGACGCTGGCCGCGGAAACCGCCACCGCCGGCTCGACGACGGTGCCCGCCCACATGTTCTACGACATCGTGCGCAAGCTGCCCGACGGCTCCCAGATCGTGCTGGAGGCGGACGGCGACCGCTCGGTGCTGGCGATCCGGGCCGGCCGCTCGCGCTTCACCCTGCAAACGCTGCCGGAGAGCGATTTCCCGGATCTGGCCGCCGGCGACATGACGCATTCGTTCTCGCTTCCCGCCGCCGGCGTCAAGCGCCTGATCGACCGCACGCAGTTTGCGATCTCGACCGAAGAGACACGCTATTACCTCAACGGCATCTACCTGCATTCGGCGGGCAGCGCCCAACAGGCGACGCTCCGTGGCGTCGCGACCGACGGCCATCGCCTGGCGCAGGTCGACCTGGTGCAGCCGAAGGGTGCCGCCGGCATGCCCGGCGTGATCGTGCCGCGCAAGACCGTCGGCGAAGTGCAGCGGCTGATCGAGGATACGGAGGCGGAAATCACCATCGAGCTCTCGCCGGGCAAGATCCGCTTCACGCTCGGCAATGTGGTGCTGACCTCGAAATTGATCGACGGCACCTTCCCCGATTACGGCCGCGTGATCCCGCAGAACAACGACAAGGAACTGGTGGTCGACAAGAAGGATTTTGAAGCCGCCGTCGACCGCGTCTCGACCATCTCCAGCGAGCGCGGCCGCGCGGTCAAGCTGTCGCTGTCGGCAGGCAAGCTCGTGCTGTCGGTGACAAACCCGGATTCCGGCAGCGCCACCGAGGAACTGGAGGTCGAATACGCCTCCGACGCACTCGATATCGGCTTCAACTCGCGCTATTTGCTCGACATCGCCGCCCAGATCGAGGGCGAAGTCGCAGTCCTGAAACTCGCCGATCCCGGCTCGCCGACGCTGGTGCAGGACAAGGACAACAAGAGCGCGCTGTACGTGCTGATGCCCATGCGGGTGTGACCTCGTCCCGCGAAACGCGCTCCGACGTACCCTCTCCCCTTGTGGGAGAGGGTGGCGCCTCACGAAGTGAGGCGCCGGGTGAGGGGTTTGCGCCGCAAACACCACACCATCGACCGATCGCCAAGCGCATCCGCACCTTCGCAAAGAAGATGCGGCTGGAGCCGACCGATGCCGAAGCGAAGATGTGGCGATTGCTCCGCGATCGACGCCTTTCACACCTGAAGTTTCGTCGCCAAGTCCCGTTTCAGACCTATATTCTCGACTTCGTCTGTTTCGAGAAGCGCCTCGTCATCGAAATAGACGGCAGTCAGCACGCGTCATCGACACGAGATGCGGTGAGAGAAGCCGCCCTCATCGCGGAAGGCTTTCGTGTCGCACGTTACTGGAACAACGATGTGCTGCTGCAACCCGGGGCGATATTGGAGGACATACTCGCAAAGCTTGCCGAGCTGTGAGATACCCCTCACCCGTCGCCTCGCTTCGCGAGGCGCCACCCTCTCCCACAAGGGGAGAGGGGAAGGACGACGAACGACATGACCCCTTCGCGCATCCATCGGCTGTCGCTGACGCATTTCCGCAGTTATCGGGCGGCGAGCGTTTCGACGCGCGGTGACGTGGTGGTGCTGGTCGGGCCGAACGGTGCCGGCAAGACCAATTGCCTCGAGGCGATCTCGTTTCTGGCGCCGGGGCGGGGCCTGCGCCGCGCGACGCTGGAAGACGTCGCCGACAACCAGGGCGAAGGTTCCTGGGCGGTCTCCGCCGAGGTCGAGGGCGCGCTGGGACTGTCGACGCTCGGCACCGGGATCGAAGCGCCCGCGCAAGGCGGCGAGAGCGTCAGCCGGCGCTGCCGCATCGATCGCGAGCCGGTGGGTTCGGCCGCGGCGTTCGGCGACCATCTGCGCATGGTGTGGCTCACGCCTGCGATGGACGGCTTGTTCATGGGCGCGGCCTCCGAACGACGGCGGTTCTTCGATCGGCTGGTGCTTGCGATCGACTCCGAGCATTCCAGCCGCGTCTCGGCGCTGGAGCGCTCGCTGCGCTCGCGCAATCGCCTCCTGGAAGTGCGCAATTATGACGACCACTGGTGCGGCGCGATCGAACGCGAGACCGCTGAGCTTGCGGTCGCGGTGGCGGCGACGCGCGGCCAGACCGCCGCAAGACTGTCGGCGATGCTGCGTAAGCGCGCGCAGGGCTCAGCGTTTCCTTCGGCCGAGATCGCGCTCGACGGCTGGATGGAGAATGCGCTGCTCAGCGAGCCCGCAACGGCCGTCGAGGACCGCTACCGCGAGATCCTGCGCCTCAGCCGCGCGCGGGATGCCGCCGCCGGACGCACGCTCGACGGCCCGCATCTGACCGATCTGCAGGTCGTCTACGCGCCGAAGAACATGCCGGCACGCGACGCCTCCACCGGCGAGCAGAAGGCGCTTCTGATCGGGCTGGTGCTGGCACATGCGACATTGGTCGCCGAGATGACCGGCATCGTGCCGTTGCTGTTGCTCGACGAAGTGGTGGCGCATCTCGATCCGAACAGGCGCAAGGCGCTGTTCGACGAGTTGGCAAAGCTCGGCGCGCAGGTCTGGATGACCGGCGCCGATCCCGCCGCATTCGTCGATATCGGAGCGAATGGCGAGATCTTCGACGTCGAGGCAGGCCGCATCAACCGCCGCGGCTGACGCTACTTTCCCGGATCGCCTGCTTTGCGCCCGTCGAGCACACGGTCAATCACCGCGTCGACGAGATAGGCCGAACCCTTCTCGGTGAGGTGAATGCCGTCGCTTGCGGTGATATCGCCGGCACTGTCGCCGATCCGGGTCAGGCAGCCCTCGCCATTGCACAGCACATCCCAGGCGGAGACGAAGTCCACACCGGTGGGCGCAAGCTTGTCACGCATCACCGCGTCGAACCATCCGCTGGTCACGCCGCCGCTCCAGCGCGCCGGGAGCAGGTCGTGATAGAGCAGGAAATAACGCAGCACTTCATTCGGCAGCCCGCGCCGCCAGGTCGGCACCGCACCGAGCACGACCACGCGCGCGCCGGTCTCACGCTTCAGCGCGGCGGCGGTCTCGGCGATCTTATCCGGATATCGATCCCAGGTGCCGTGCATCAGCACGATGTCGGGCCTGATATCGCGGATCAGTGAGAACACCTTGTCATTCATCGCGCGGCAGTTGGGCGTGCCGGGCACATCGATATTCAGGATGGGGACGCAGGATGCCGAGGTGAACTGCGCGATGCCGAAATTCTTCGTCTCCTGCACTTTCCGCAACCCGGGCAACAGCGCGCCCGCGGTCGAGTCGCCCCAGATCACGACCAGCGGACGGTGGCCCTGATCGACGCAATCATCTGCGAACGATGTGTCGCGGCCGAGATCGAGCAGGCATCGGTGGTACCGCCATTGCGCTGATTGTGTCGACACACCGGCCATGGCGCGGATTTCCGGCGGCAGGCGGAAATCATAGCCACGCCCCCAAACGACAGTGCCGCCGAGCGCGGCGATGAGCACGATGCTGGCACCCAGCGCAACCAATTTGCGCGGCTGCGGCCGGCCGAAACGCAGCGGCTTCTCGATGAAGCGGTAGGTCGCCCAGGCGAGCAGCACGCTGAGCAGCAGGATCAGGCCGCGCTCGAGCAGCGTCAGCGGACTGAACTTGATCAGCGCGAAGAACACCAGCAGCGGCCAGTGCCAGAGATAGAGCGGATAGCTGATCAGCCCGATCCATACCATCGGTCGGCTGGCGAGCAGGCTGCGATTGAGCCAGGCAGCGGGAGCCGACAGCAGCAGCGCGGACCCAACTACCGGCAGCGCCGCGCGCCAACCCGGAAACTGGCTGTGACTGTCGTACAGGCCGACCGCGAGCGCGATCAGGGCGAACCCTGCGAACGCACGCCAATCACTCGCGACGGTCGGTTTGCCGGTCTGGCTCCAGCCCAGCGCCAGCAAGGCGCCGGCGAGCAATTCGAAGGCGCGCGTGAACGGCAGATAGAAGGTTGCGACCGGGTTTGCGCCGATCAGCACCAGATTGAGGGCGAAGGAGGCGGCGCCGAGGATTGCGGCGATCCAGAACAGTTTCAGCCGCAGCCGCGCCACCAGGATCAGCAATAGCGGCCAGAACAGGTAGAACTGCTCCTCGATGCCGAGCGACCACAGATGCAGCAGCGGCTTTTTCGCCGATTCGACGTCGAAATAGCCTGACTGCAGCAATAGCGCGATGTTGGCGAGAAACGCAGCGCTGGCAAAGACGTCGCTGCCCAGTTGCACGTAGGCGGACGGCAGCATCAATAGCCAGCCCGCCACCAGCGCGACAGCGAGCACGACGATCAGCGCTGGAAAAATCCGCCGGATGCGCCTGGCATAGAAGCCGGCGAGACTGAAGCGCTGCTCGCCGAGCTCGCGCGCGATGATACCGGTGATCAGAAAGCCGGAAATCACGAAGAAGACATCGACGCCGACCAACCCGCCCGGCGCGGCTTCAGGAAAAGCGTGAAAGATCAGCACCAGCATCACGGCGATGGCGCGGAGGCCATCGATATCGGGCCGATAAAGCTGGGACGGCAGGGACAAGGGCAAATAATCCGGAAATCGCGGAACTAGGAGAAGGCATCGAAGTCAGCCCGCTTCGATGCCCTCTCTAGCAGGTCCGCGAAGCGCTGCCAGAGGGAGCTCGCCGAGCGATCCAAATCGGGATTCTCGAGCGCTCGAAATGGACCTCGAATCGCGCTTTTTCGCGGCCTTTGAAACAGCCTTAAACCGCCTTGAAAAAAGGCAGAAAAATACTAGTTATTCAACAGCTTGCGGAGACAGACTTTGCGCTAGGCGCGATGCATCTTTCGTGGCACAAATAGTGTAATCAGCCCTCAGTTTTGCGCTGCTGATTCGGGACATCCTAAGGCCTCACATGACAGAACCAGCCCGGCAGACCCCTGCCGAAAGCGAGCATCCCATTCCCGTGGAATATGGTGCGGAATCGATCCGGGTCTTGAAGGGCCTGGATGCCGTGCGCAAGCGGCCGGGCATGTATATCGGCGACACCGATGACGGTTCCGGCCTGCATCACATGGTCTATGAAGTCGTCGATAACGCGATCGACGAAGCGCTCGCGGGCCATGCGACGCGCGTCGAAGTCGTGCTCAATCCCGACAATTCCGTCACCGTGCGCGACGACGGCCGCGGTATTCCCGTCGGCATCCACAAGGGCGAAGGCATCTCCGCGGCCGAGGTCATCATGACCCAGCTCCATGCCGGCGGTAAATTCGACCAGAACTCCTACAAGGTTTCGGGCGGCCTGCACGGCGTCGGCGTATCCGTCGTCAACGCGCTGTCGAGTTCGTTGAAGCTCCGCGTCTGGCGCGACGACAAGGAACATTTTGTCGAGTTCGCCCATGGCGATTCGCTCGCCCCGTTGAAGGTGGTCGGCGACGCCAATGGCAAGCGCGGCACCGAGGTCACCTTCCTCGCCTCCACCGAGACCTTCAAGAACATCGAATATGATTTCGCGACGCTGGAACACCGCCTGCGCGAGCTCGCCTTCCTCAATTCCGGCGTCAACATCGTGCTCTCGGACATGCGCCATGCGGTCGAGAAGCGCGAGGAACTGCACTATGTCGGCGGCGTCGAGGAATTCGTCAAATATCTCGACCGCAACAAGAAGGCGGTCGTCGCCAATCCGATCATGGTCCGTTCGGAGATGAACGGCATCGGGGTCGAAGCCGCGCTGTGGTGGAACGACAGCTACCACGAGAACGTGCTGTGCTTCACCAACAACATCCCGCAGCGTGACGGCGGCACCCATCTGGCCGGCTTCCGCGGCGCGCTGACGCGTCAGGTCAACGGCTATGCCGAGGCCAACGCGAAAAAGGAAAAGATCACGCTGACCGGCGACGACTGCCGCGAGGGCCTGACCGCCGTGCTCTCGGTGAAAGTGCCGGATCCGAAGTTCTCATCGCAGACCAAGGACAAGCTGGTGTCCTCGGAAGTGCGTCCCGTTGTCGAGAACGTCATCAACGAGGCCCTTGCCGCCTGGTTCGAGGAGCATCCGAGCGAGGCGAAAGTCATCGTCGGCAAGGTGATCCAGGCCGCGGCCGCCCGCGAGGCCGCGCGCAAGGCGCGCGAACTGACCCGCAAGAATCCGCTCGCGGTCTCCTCGCTGCCGGGCAAACTGGCCGACTGCCAGGAGAAGGATCCCGCCAAGTCGGAACTCTTCATCGTCGAGGGTGACTCGGCAGGCGGCAGCGCCAAGCAGGGCCGCAACCGCGAATTCCAGGCGGTGCTGCCGCTGCGCGGCAAGATCCTCAATGTCGAGCGCGTCCGCCCCGACAAGATGCTGTCCTCTGAGCAGATCGGTACGCTGATCACGGCGCTCGGCACCGGGATCAGCGACGACTTCTCGATCGACAAGCTGCGCTATCACAAGATCATCGTGATGACGGACGCCGACGTCGACGGCGCCCATATCCGCACGCTGCTCTTGACCTTCTTCTATCGCCAGATGCGCGAGATCATCGACGGCGGTTATCTCTATATTGCGCAGCCGCCGCTCTATAAAGTCACGCGCGGCAAGTCCGAGCAGTATCTGAAGGACGAGCGCGCGCTGGAAGATTATCTGATCGAGGCCGGGCTCGACGATTGCGTGTTCACGCTTGGCACCGGGGAGGAACGCTCGGGCCGCGATCTGCGCTCCCTGATCGACGACGCCCGCGTCATTCGCGCCGTGCTGCGCAACCTGCATAGCCGCTACAATCGGAAGGTCGTCGAGCAGGCTGCCATCGCAGGTCTGTTTGGCAAGGATATCTACAGCAATCCGGAAACGGCCGCTGCCGCGGCAGAATACATGGCGGGACGGCTGGACAATCAGGCCGAGGAAGTCGAACGCGGCTGGGCCGGACAATTCGTCGAAGGCCAGGGCTTCATGTTCGAGCGCACCGTGCGCGGCGTCAAGGATGTCGCCGTCATCGACGACGCCTTCCTCGGTTCGGCCGACGCCCGCAAGCTCCACGAATACCGGGAGCGGCTGCAGAGCGTCTATGCCCGCTCCGGCAAGCTGCGCCGCAAGGACAGCGAGCAACTCATCTACGGCCCCGTCGACCTGTTCGAAGCCGTAACCAACACGGCCCGCAAGGGCCTGACCCTGCAACGCTACAAAGGTCTCGGCGAGATGAACCCGGAGCAGCTCTGGGAGACCACGCTGGATACCGACGCGCGCTCGCTGTTGCAGGTGAAGGTCAAGGAGGTCGATGAGGCCGACGACATCTTCACCAAGCTGATGGGCGATGTGGTCGAGCCGCGCCGCGACTTCATCCAGGAAAACTCGCTCAGCGCAAACATCGACATCTGAGGCCGCGACGCTGCCAGCCCGAGCGCATCAGGCGCCGGCGTCGGTCGCTGCCAATGGCGGCAGGTTTTCGCGCCTACGCGTGAGGTCGATAAGCTGGCGCAGACCGGGCGGCGGTTGGCGGCGGCTCGGATAGTAGATGGTGAATGGCGGGCCTTCCGAGGCCCATTCCGGCAGCAGGATTTCCAACGCGCCCAATACGACCTCCGCTTCGATCCGCCGTTCCAGACAATAGACGAAGCCCACGCCACGCAGCGCCATGTCGACCGCATGTTCCGTCTCGTTGGCGCATACCGGCCCGCGGACATCGAGCCGGATCATCGAATCGCCATTGCCCAATTCCCACGGGAAGTTGCGGTGATCGCCGACGCGCATCTCGACGCACGGAAGCTGCAGCAGATCGCCGGGAGTATCGGGACGGCCAGCACGCGCGATCAGTTCGGGTGAGCCGACCACGACCCACTTCAACGGTTTCGTCAGCGCTATCCCCACCATGTCCAGCGGCACGCGATCGCCATAGCGGATGCCGGCGTCAAAGCCCTCCGCGATGATCTCGACCATGCGATCCTCGACGGTTACGTCGACATGCATGCCCGGAAATTCCTTGCAGTAACGCGGCAGCACGGGACCAAGCACAAGCCGCGCGGCATCACGGAGAACGTTGAGACGAAGCCGCCCCACCGGGACACGTCGATGGTTCTCCAGCCCGGTCAAGGCATCGCGGATGGCGCGAAATCCGCTCTCCAGTTCAGCCGCGAGCGAGGCGCCAGCGTCGGTCGGCCTGACGGAACGGCTCGAGCGATGCAGGAGCCTCACGCCTAAATCGGACTCCAGCTTGCGCAGGCGATGGCTCAAGGCGGACGTGCTCACGCCGAGTTCGATGCCCGCTTTGGCAAGGCTGCCGCGGCGCACGATCGTCAGGAACACGTTCAAGTCCGCCAGCATGTTTCGGTCGAACGTTTTCATGAACCGCTTCTCAAGGCGTCGTTGAGCTGCACTCAACGAACCTATCCTGGTGGCCGCGGTTTTACGACCCATACTCAAGTTTCAAGGAAGAGGCGCCGCGCATGGAGCCGCGCTCCCGGCGCCTTCCCCGCATGACCGAAGGAGACACGTGATGACGAAACGAACTGGCAGCCGCAGGGATTTTCTCACCGTCGCCGCGGCAGCGGTCGGCGCCCTCGCAGCGCCGTCATTGGTGACAGCCAACACCGACAGCAAAGGAGACAATCGCATGGCACAGGCAAATCGGGCGACACAACTTTTCAAGCCGGGGTTCCGCTTCGGGCTGGGCGGTGTTCCGCTCGGCAACGAGTTCAACAAGGTCACCGACGAGGACGCCGAGGCGACGCTCGAGGCCGCATGGAGCGCCGGCGTGCGTTATTTCGACGTGGCTCCCTGGTACGGCTTCGGATTGTCGGAGCGCCGCTTCGGCCATTTCCTGCACAACAAGCCCCGCGGCGATTACGTACTGTCGTCGAAGGTCGGCAAGCTGTTCAAGGCCTCGAAGAACAACCGGCATGCGGAAATCTTTCCACTCTCGGACTCGCCGAATGACGTCACCTACGACTACACCGCTGACGGTGTTCGCCGTTCAATCGAGGACAGCCTGCAGCGGCTCGGCGTCGACAGCCTTGATGTGGCGTTCGTCCACGACATCTCGCCTGATTTTCCATACTTCCCGACATCATGGCAGGAGCAGTTCGCGATCGCCGAACGCGGCGCGTTCCCGGCACTCTCGCGCATGCGCGAGGAAGGCATCATCAAGGCCTGGGGCATCGGCGTGAATTGTCCCGAGCCGATCCTGCGCGTCATCGACGTTGCCGATCCCGACGTCTGCCTGTGCGCGTCGCAGTACTCGCTGGTCGATCATGCCAACGCCGTCAATCAGGTTTTCCCGGCGGTGCGGAAAAAGAACGTGTCGCTGGTGATCGGCTCGGCGCTGAACGCAGGCTTCATCTCCGGCAGTCCGCGCTACAATTACGGGCCGAACAACTACAAGATCTCCCCGGCCCATATCGAGAAACGCGACCAGCTGCGCGCAGCAGCCGCCCGCCACGGCGTCGATCTGCGGACCGCGGCGTTGCAGTTCTCATCAGCCCCTGACGTTGTCGTCGCCTTGGTCGTGGGCGCGAGCAGCCACCGGCAGATCCTCGAGGACTACAATTCAATGCAGGCCAAGATCCCCGCGGAATTCTGGCAGGAGCTGAAGGAAAGCGGGCTCATCGAACAGGCCGCCCCAGTCCCGGCCTGATGGCCGGGCAGTGGATGCTAAGGGCATGACTTGGACGAGCCTTGTGTGCTATGTCGCTCTGACTGCCCTTTGATTCCGTTACGGAATCTTCCACGAGCGAACCAACCAACCCGTCGAGGACAACGTGGCGCCCATCCAATATATCGTCGAGGGCGGCCACCGGCTCTCCGGCACGATCGAGCCGTCCGGCAACAAGAATTCGGCGCTGCCGATCATTGCGGCGGCGCTACTGACCGAGCATCCGGTCACGCTGACCAATGTGCCGCGGATCCGCGACACCGAGACGCTGGTTGAGCTTTGCCGCTCCGTCGGCGCGTCGGCCGAGTGGACCGAGCGCAACACGCTTGCAATCCACGCCAAGGAGATCCGCGCCGCCGATCTCGATCCGGAACTGTGTGCGCGGATCCGCGCTTCGATCCTGCTTGCGGGACCCCTGCTCGCCCGCTGCGGAGAAGTCGCATTGCCGCCGCCCGGCGGCGACGTGATCGGCCGCCGCCGTCTCGACACGCATTTCCTCGCTTTCGAGCAGTTGGGCGCGAGCGTCACCGCGACCCATCGGCTGGAGTTCCGCGCCTCCCGCCTGAGAGGCGCCGACGTGTTCCTCGACGAGCCCAGCGTCACCGCGACCGAGAACGCGCTCGTCGCGGCCGTGGCCGCGCGCGGCACCACCTACCTGCGCAACGCCGCGTCCGAGCCGCATGTGCAGGATCTCGCGCATTTCCTGGTCGCGCTCGGCGCCAAGATCGAGGGTATCGGCACCAATACCATCGTCGTGCACGGCCCGGCCACGCTCGGCGGCACGCATTACGCGATCCAGCCCGATCACATCGAGGTCGGCTCGCTGATCGGGCTTGCCGCGGTGACGCGCTCGCCGCTGCGCATCGCGCGTGCCGGCGTCGAGCATCTGCGCTCGATCCGGATGGGTTTTGAGCGGCTCGGCATCGTCTGCGGCGTCGAGGGCGACGACCTCGTGGTGCCCTCGGGCCAGACCATGAAGATCCATGATGATTTCGGCGGCCATGTGCCGAAGTTGGAGGACCAGCCCTGGCCGGCCTTCCCCGCCGATTTGATGTCGATCGCGATCGTCACCGCGACCCAATGCGATGGCGTCATCCTGATGTTCGAAAAAATGTTCGAATCGCGGATGTTCTTCGTCGACAAGCTCATCGCAATGGGCGGGCGCATCGTGTTGTGCGACCCGCATCGCGCCATCGTCGCCGGTCCGAGCCGCCTGCGCGGCGCGCCGATGACCTCCCCCGACATCCGCGCCGGCATGGCGATGCTGCTTGCGGCCGTCTGCGCCGAGGGCACCTCCACCATCAACAATGCCGACCAGATCGAGCGCGGCTACGAGCGGATCGAAGAGCGGCTGAACGCGCTCGGCGCCAAGATCACCCGCGTGCCCGAACGCGTGCGGTAAATTGGAACAATCGGCCGACCGGTCCGTTGCACTGCCAATCCCCCATAGGCAGGTGCGACCATGCGCGTTCGTCTGCCCAGCTTTCTCCAGATCACCGGCGGCGATGCCGCCAATCTCACCATTGCCGCGGCAGCAGTCGCGGTGCTGACGATTGCGCTCTGGCTCGCGCATAGCAACGAGAGCCCGAGCGGCGTCGCGGGCATCCCGGTCGTGATCCCGCACCATTCGGCGGCGCTCCTGACCAGCGAGCGCGCCCATGTCAGCGATCCCCGCGTCGGACAGATCGCCGACGGCGTCATCGAGGCCCAGCAGCGCGAAATCAACGCGATCAGGCAGGGCCAGCCGTAAACCGGGCCGCAGCCCGGGTGAAGCGAAGCCAACCCGGGACAGCCGCATCGGCATTCGCGAGGGGGCGGGGGTTACGCCTGCGCTCCACCCGGGCCACCGCAGTGGCTGTTCCGCCACCTTTTAGGCGCGCGGCAGTGCTAATCTCACGTCATGACCTCAACCGAGAACATCGAACGCGCTTCGATGGCGCCGCGCGTGGCTGCGCGTGCGCCTCGTCACCATTTGCGCGACGAGTTCACTGAGACCCTGCGCCTGGCAGTGCCAATGGCGCTGACGCAGCTCGGCCAGATCGCGATGATGACGACCGACCTCGCCTTCATCGGCCGGTTCGGCGACGAGGCTGTCGCCGCCGCAGCCTTGGCAGGCACGGTCTACTTTGTCAGCTTCACCTTCGGCATGGGCCTGATGTCCGCCGTCGCCCCGCTGGCGGCGCAAGCCTTTGGCGCGCGCAATCCGCGCATGGTGCGGCGCTCGCTCCGCGTCGGGCTGTGGGCCGCGCTGTTCATCACATTGCCGCTGATGGTGCTGCCGTTCCGCGGCGAGCAGATCCTGCTCGCGCTCGGCCAGTCCGCCACGGCCGCGCAGCTCGCGCAGCAGTATCTGTTCGGCCTCGCCTGGGGCATCCTGCCGGCGCTGTGGTTCATTGCGATCCGCGGCTTCATGAGCGCGGTCAACCGGCCCGAGCCGATCCTGTGGATCACGCTCGCGGCGATCCCGGCCAATGCGCTGCTGGTCTATCTCCTGCTCTATGGTGCTTCCTATGGCGCTTGGCGATTGCCGTCGCTCGGGCTGTTCGGGGTCGGCATTGCCACCTCGATCGTCAATCTCGGGACCTTCCTCGCCGGCCTGTGGTTCGCCTACCGCCGCCGGCCGTTCCGGAAATACCAGGTGCTCGGCCGCGTCTGGCGCATCGATTGGCCACTGATGCGGCAGCTCGTCATTGTCGGCGCGCCGATCTCGGTCTCGTTCCTGCTGGAATTTGGCCTGTTCGGCGCAGCGGGGCTGTTGATGGGCCTGATCTCGACGGCCGCGCTGGCCGCGCATCAGATCGCGCTGCAGATCGCAGCCATCCTGTTCATGGTGCCGTTCGGCATCGGCATGGCGGCGACGGTCCGCGTCGGCCATGCTGTCGGACGCACCGATGCGCAAGCGGTCCGGCGCGCGGGGCTCGTCGCAACCGGGCTCGGCATCGCCTTCATGTCGACGATGACGCTCTTTGTCATTCTCGGACGATCCGCGATCGCCGAAATCTTCCTCGGCGAAGCAGCCGAAGCGACCGTGCAATTGACGGCCTCGCTGCTCCTGGTCGGCTCGACGTTCTTCATCGCCGATGGTGTGCAGACGGTGGCCGCCGGCGCGCTACGCGGCATGAACGATACGCGCCTGCCGCTGCTGTTCGCCACGATCAGCTACTGGCTGATCGGGTTCACCTCCGCATGCCTGCTCGGCTTCGCGACCACGCTCGGCGCGGTCGGCATCTGGATCGGGCTATCGGCCGGAACCGCGGCCTATGCCATTCTGCTCATCTTGCGTTTCCGCCTGCTGAGCAACAGACTGGCCATGTGATGAAAGCGCGCGAAGTCACGCCCGATATCGATCCCGGCCCGCTCCTCGCCGGCGCCGAGTTCATCGACGCCTTTCGTATCGCCGTCGACGGCACCGCGCTCGATGCGCGCAAGGCCGCCGAGAAGATGTTCGCGCGCCGGCAGCGCTGGATTGAAGCGCTATTGCGGCTACGCAATTTGATCGTCGCGCCGCTTGGCCTGAAGACGTCGGGCGAAGGCGATAGGGCATCGCTTGGCATGGTCGGCATGTTTCCGGTTCTCAGCGAGACGCCGGAACGGCTGGTGGCGGGCTTCAACGACAGCCATCTCGATTTTCGTGTCGTGGTCGATGTCACCGCCCATGCTGGCAGCCAGGAGGTCACCACCACCACGCTGGTGCGGACGCATAATCGACTCGGCCGGACCTACCTCGCGATCATCCTGCCCTTTCACCGTCTGGTCGTGGCCGCGATGCTGCGGCAGGTCGCGCTTTAGAGCCAGCCTAACCGCATCGCGCGCTCGGGCGTGAACTGAACCTAGTCGCGATGGAAGAAGAAAACTTTGGTCGTGAGACAAAGCATCAAGATGACGGTGCACTCGAGAAACAGCAACGTCGCAACGAAAAGCAAGGGCTCTTCGGAGGCAACAATCGTCCTGGTAAAACCGAGCTTTTTCCATCCGATTGTCAATTGTCCGAATAAGTAGGAATGCAAAGGTCCCGCAATCGCGCCGACCGCAAGCCCTGCCGTCGCGAGCAACTTCTTCCACATCGGCCAATCGGCAAATCGCCTGAGCTGCTCAGTCCTGAATGTCTGCCGTTCGGCTTCGCTCATAAGCAAGAAGCGGCGGTTAAAGATGCCGAAGCAGACGAGCCATCTTTTCCATCTCGGTAATGCCGCAAAGCGCTGAGCTTTGCTTTCTTCGGATTCGGTATCATTCATCGCATGGCCGCACGATAATGGAGATGAAGCCTGTCTCCGGACGATACCTCCTAAGATTTAAGAGCGGTTGAGCGCGAGGCGGTAAAGTGCAGCTTTCGAGAGTAAACGATAGCTTAAGGTGTAACTTCCGCCTTGGTCACGAGCGCTGCGGACGGCGGCGACTTCGCCGACGTCGCGCTGCAGGGCAGCATAAACAGGCGCGATCGCCGGCGTGCAAATTGCGCCCGCCGGCGTCTTGTCGCCAGAGGTGCAATCGCTTCAAGAATCAGCGGCGAGGAGGCCATCGCGGACCGGTCCGGGAGTCCAATCGTCCCCTGAGAGCGGCCTGACCGTTACGTCATTGATGACTCCGAGCTGCAGGCTTGGATCGAAATGGCGCATCGTCCGCTCATTCAGGTCAATGATGCGGCCAGGCGTCAGTGGCCCCACGTCATTTATCTTGACGATGACCTTCTTGCCTACAGCCTCAACGAGGGCATACTTCGGCTTCGCGCCATACTGCACCCCACCGAATTTCTGACGCAAACTTGTCTTGATGGCAGCCGCCCAGCCAGAGGGATCATAGCGCTCGCCGGAGGCTGTATTCGGGCCGCCCTCCCGCCATCCGGGCCGGAACGGATTGTACATGGATGCTGCGCCAACGATCGCATCCCCAGAAGCGACATCGACGACAGCGCTTGAATAAACCGCGCGGGTTTCACTGCGAGCAATGGTAACAGAAATGACAAGTGCAACTAGGGCGCCGCAAATTGCGGCGCTCGAGCGGAAGAGCATCATAACTCCTTGATTGATTTTCTTCGATCGTTCGGTTCCCGATGCCGCAACGCATGGCCAAGCGAACGCGGAGGCGTTTACGAACTCGTGCCAATTTTTTGCGGATTCGCGCCAACCTGGGCGATGGAACCGCTGTGGGAACCGGGGTGGTTCTCACACAGTGTTTTAGTTCTCATCGACTAAGACAGAGATTGCGTCAGCAGCATGACAGCGCGTGCGCAGGAGCAAGCGTTCTGCCGAGGGCGCAAGGAACAAGCCACAAGCCCATTGGATCGCGCGGCAAATGCGGCCAAGGAGGCCGGTGTTTCCTGCGAGACGATTCAGTGGAGAACGGGCAACCCTATCAAGCCATCATCGCAGCAGCAAAGGACAGGGGCCGCGATCTCGTTGTTATGTCATCCTACAGAGCGCACGCCCTATTCTTCGGCCGCCTCTTTCGCCGCTGCCGACGTCTCCGACCACTCGCCGACGACGCGATCGAGATCGAGCAGGTTCTGCCGCATCTGCTCCAGCGAGAAGCCGAGCGCGAAGAAACGTTCCGCCATGTCGCCCGGAAGGCCGCGGATCAGGCCCTCGCTGCGAACGGCGGCGACTTCGTTCGCATAGCGCTGCAGGGCGGCATGAACAGGCGCGATCGGCGGTGCGCCCGCGCCCATGCGCAGCGCTGCGGCGGCAGAACGCAAATAGAGCGTGATCGCCTTGCTGACGTCGGACAAGGGCGCCGCAAGTCGCGCCTGTACATTCGCCGGCAGCGGCACCACAGTGGCGCGGCCGATCATCACGACATCATGGCGCAGTCGCAAGATGGTCCGCAGCAGCGGCCCGGTATCCGGACCGGACGATAGATGCGCGGAGCGCTCGCGCTCGGCCTCCGCCCCGGTTGCGTCCAGGCCGACCAGCGCGGTGCCGATGCCGTCCTGGATGCGGTGGAGAGCGTCATTGTCACGGCCGCGCGTCAGGCCGGCGAGCAGCTCAGTGAAGGCGGCCGCGATCAGTTCCAGCAGGCGCGCCGCGTTGACCCGGATCTGGCTCACCGCGCGCGACGGCAACACCAGGAACGACACCAGAAGCCCGGTGACCGCGCCGACCGCGACCTCGCTGACGCGGTCGATTGCGGATGCCAGCGGATCGGCGTGATGCATGGTCGGGACCAGCAGCACGATCACGGCCGTCACGGTGGCCGCACTGAGGCTGGGGTTGATGGCCGCGACAAAGGCCAGTGGCGCAACCGCCAGCACCAGCAAGCCCAGCAGGCCGCTCTCTCCGGAATACGGGATCAGCACCGCGATGGCGCCGCCATAGATCGCGCCGCCGATGGTGCCGAGCATGTAGTCGCGGGTCGCCTTCAGCGATCGGCCGACGCTCATCTGGGTCACGATCAGCGACGTCAGCACCGCCCAGAGCGGCAGCAGGAGGTGCAGCGCGACGGCCACCGCATAGGCGATCGCGGCCGCCACCGTGACCCTGACTGCCAGCGCCAATTGGCCCTTTCGGCTGCGAATCCAGCCGAGCACACGTTTCGCGGCGGCTGTCATGCGACCAAATCTCTGCTGCTCACGACGATCCTATGGCTGACGTTCGGCATGGCTGATGCCCGCGGCGTGAAGGCGGCTTGAAACGTGAAACCGGCCCGCCTACCCTGCGCGACAGAACGAGGAAACACGATGGCCAACGAAACCGCAACGCTCGCCGCCTATGTCGCTAACCTGAAATTCGCGGATATTCCACCGGAAGTATTGCAGCGCGCCAAGGTGCTGACGCTGGACTTCCTCGGCAGCACGATCCGGGCGCGGCGCGAAGCCGAATCCACGCCCTCGCTGCTCAAGATGCTGGAAGCGCTGGCGCTTGATGGCAAGGGCGAAGCCACCGTGTTCGGCGACGGCAAGACCTGGACGCCGGCGGTCGCGGCGCTGCTCAACGGCGCGCTCGGCCATTCCCTCGACTTCGATGACACGCACGCCGATTCCTCGCTGCATCCGAGCGCGCCCGTGGTGCCTGCTGCGTTTGCGGTCGGCGAGATGGTCGGCGCCTCCGGCCGCGACGTGCTGACCGCTGTTGTCGCGGGCTATGAGGTCTGCTGCCGGCTCGGCAATGCGCTCGATCCGACCTCGCATTATGCGCGCGGCTTCCATCCGACCGCGACCGCCGGCACCTATGGCGCGGCAGCGGCGGCCGCGAAACTGTTCGGGCTATCGAAGGAGCAGATCATCGCAGCCTTCGGCGTCTCCGGCAGCCAGGCCGCGGGCTCGCTGCAGTTCCTGATCAACGGCGCCTGGAACAAGCGCTACCAGGTCGGCGCCGCCGCGATGAACGGCGTCATCGCCGCAACGCTGGCGCGCAACGATTTCGTCGGCTCGGTCGAATCGGTGGAAGGCAAGCATGGCCTGCTGGTCGGCTACAGCGACGATGCACATCCGGACAAGGCGATTGCGGGGCTCGGCAGCATCTTTGAAACCATGAAGATCGGCGTCAAACCCTATCCGAGCTGCCGCTACACCCATGCCGCGATCGATGCGCTGATCGCGATGCGGCGCGAGCACAATCTGACGCCGGACCAGGTGAAGCGGGTCGAGATCGGCCTGCACCGCAACGGTATCACGCTGACCGGCGACGCCGCCACCAAGCGGCACCCGACCTCGATCGTCGGCGGCCAGTTCTCGATGTTCTTCACCGGTGCAATCGCACTCGACCAGGGCCGCTTCGGCTGGGACGACTACAGCCGGCTTGGCGATGCCGCAATCGACGCGCTCGCCGACAAGTTCGACGTGGTGCAGGACGATCGGCTGGAGATCGGCCGCACCCATCCATTCGGCGCGCGCGTCAGCATCACCACCGATGACGGCGTGCATGAGCGGCTCTATGCCGATCCCTCGGGCGAGCCGACCTCGTTCCCCGATGCGCAGGCCATGCAGCAGAAATTCCTCACATTGGCCCGTCCGGTCCTGAACGGCCGCGCCGACCAGTTCGCCGACGCGATCCTGTCGCTGGAACGTTTCGACCGGGTCGAACAGGCGACGCAATTGGGCCGGCAGTAGGCTCTCTCAAGCCGTCCATCGATTGCGCTCGGTCACCCAGATATCGACGGCATCGCCATTGAGTTCGGCCTGGCCGTCGATTTTCGCACCAAGCCGGCGCGCCACCGCCTGCGAGGCGGCGTTGACCGGATCGATGCAATGAATGATGCGATCGACTGCAAGATTGGCGAACACCCAGTCGATGGCCGCGCGCGCGGCCGCGACCGCATAGCCTTTGCCGCGACAATCCTTGGCGATGCCCCAGCCGACCTCGAACCCCGGCCATCCTGCCGGGTACCAAGGACCCACGCGGCCCACGTAGCGGCCGGATGATCTTTCTTCGACGGCAAACATGCCGAAACCATGCAGCGCCCAGTGCCCGGCGATGACCGCCGCATTGCGCCAGCCAGTCGTTTCGTTGGTCACCGCCTTATGGTCGGGCGTGATGAATCGCGCCGTCTCGGGATCGGCGAGCATGGCGGTGTTCGGCGCGATGTCGGAAGCCTTCCACGAGCGCAGGATCAACCGCGGCGTCTCGATTGTGGGACCGTGAAATTGCGCCGGCGCTGAGCCGGGCTTGAGCCAAGCGACCATTGCTCCTGCACCCTACTGACCAGAATGAGAAGATCCGCGGATATCACTTCAATCTAGCGGAAAAGCGTTCATCCAGGTAGCGGCTCACCAGCACCGCCGACCGTGCGTCCAGGTGCACGCCGTCGTCCCATCGCAGTTCGCTGCGGTCGACGTCGATCGGCAGCCAGCGGCTCTGATCCGGGAACGCGCGATGGACGATCTCGCGCGTGGTCCTGACATAGAGCGATGTCTCGATCGGCGCGGCGTAGGGCATTTCCATCAGCAGCACGCGGGCGCCGCGCTGTTCCAGTACCTCGATCAGCCGGCCGATCATTTCGATATTGACCTTGGCGGCGGCGCTCGGGTCTTCGGACTCCATCTCCCCGATCGCCCGCTGCAGATAGACGTGGTTGTCGAAATTGCCTGGCGGCTGCGCGAGCAGGCTTTTCAGCCGCGCCGCAATCTGGGCGTGGGTGACCGGGGCATGCACCCGGTTCTCATAGGCCGCAACGGCGGTCCGGATCGGGCGCAAGAACAGCGCCTCGTGCCCTTCCTTGGTGGAGAAGCGCTTCACCAGCTCCGCATCCGGCGCGCGGGACAAGATATTGGTCTCGACGACGATCAGCTTGGGAAGCTGCCGCTGGCCCGCGAGGATCTCGAGCGCAGTGACGGGCGAGCCGCCCGCGAACGCCAGATTCCCCACGCGCGGCGTTTCGAAATATTCCTCCCTGAGCCGGAAGGTCAGCGAGCTGCCGACCAGCACGACATCCGGAACAGGATTGTCGACATAGCGGTTCACGATGACGAGCGCGCCATCGCGCGCGGTCGTCGCCGGCAGTTGCAGCGTGTGTCCGAACCGCGCGGTTGCGATACCGCAGGCGAGCAGCAGGAGCGCCGCCGCAACGGCGCTCTTGATCAACCAGGCGGTGGGTTTGGGCTGCTGCTCCATGCGATCAGAACTGGAAATAGATGAAGGCACTGTCCGGCCCCGCCTCCAGATAGGCAAGCGCGACCAGCGCACCATAGGCATATGGCTCCCACCGCGTCAGCGCGGTCTCGAACAGCGATGTGATGCGCATATGCTGCAGCAGGACCGGAAGCGCGTAGAGCAGCGCAAGATTGTAGAACAATTTGGGCGGATTCGGGTTGGTGGTCGGCGTGAACATGCCGGTGAGATAGGCGAGCGCATGATCGAAATTCGGCAGCTTGAAGAAGATCCATGCCATGGTGACGCAGAAGAACACCACCCCCATCCGCAACAGGCGCAGCGGCACGGAATCGATCGCCTGCAGCAGGCGCAGGAACGGCCGCTCGATCACGAGGAACAGCCCGTGCAGCACTCCCCACGCCAGATAGCTGAAGCCTGCGCCGTGCCAGAGGCCGCCCAGCCCCATCACGATCATCAGGTTGAGATAGGTTCTGACACGCCCATGGCGGTTTCCCCCTAAGGGGATGTAGAGATAGGTGCGCAGCCAGGTTGACAGCGAGATGTGCCAGCGGGTCCAGAATTCCGAGAACGACAGCGACGTATAGGGCAGGTCGAAATTGATCGGCAGGCGGTAGCCGAACAGAAGCGCGAGACCGATCGCGATTGCAGAATAACCGAAGAAGTCGGCATAGATCTGATAGCCGTAGAGGAAAACGAGCAGCCAGCGGTCCTGGGTTTGCAGCGTCTCGTAGAGCGGGAAGTCCATATAGGCCGTCATCTCGTTGAGATTGTTGGCCACGTAGAGCTTGAAGAAGAAGCCCGCGATGATCCATTTCGTGGCTTCGACGAACGGCACGTCGGCAAGCCGCTTCGGCACGATCTGCGGCATGAAATTGCCGGCGCGCGTGATCGGACCGGAGACGAGCTGCGGAAAGAAGATGATGTAGAGGAAGACGTCGGTCAGAGGCGGCCGCAAGGCCTTGCTGCGCGTGAGGTCGACCAACAGGCTGATATTGTGAAAGACGAAAAAGGAGATGCCGATCGGTAGCGGCAGCTTCAAGAGGAAGTCGATCGCCGCATTGTCGACCAGCACCGGCGCCTTCGGATCAAGAAACAGGAATTTGTATTTGAAGAAGGCGAGCAGCGCGAGGTTGAAGACGATGCCGGCCGGCAGCCAGCGCCGGTCGTGCAGCGAAAGCACCAGGAACAGATAGGTCCCGCCGACCGCGACCGCGAGCAGCGGCAGCAGCTCGGGCTGGCCGTATCCATAGAAGAACAGGCTCGCGACCACCAGGAGCAGGACTTGGAACCGCCGGAGCGGCGGGAGGTAGTAGGCCACAAATACGATCGCGGCAAACAAGCCGAATTGCCACGACGTGAAAGTCATGTTCCGGGGGCCTCGCAGGAACCTTGAAGCCCATGGCATGCCCCATTGGCGATTCCGGAGTCAAGCCACGATGATGCCAAAAGCCGGCACCCGGCGTGCACGTCCGGGATGATGGCGTGCAGGCGGCGGATTCCTGCTATCATTGAAGCCACGAAATAAGGAGTCCCCCTCATGAGCTGGCTTCCCTCCAACGATCCGATCCTCGGCGATCCCAAGACCTGCGACGCGCTGGAGCTCGTCATCGTGCCGCGCACCCGCGATCTCGGCGACGGCTTTGCCGTGCGGCGCGCGCTGCCGCATGGCAAGCGGCAGATGGTCGGCCCCTTCATCTTCTTCGACCATTTCGGGCCGATGCAGTTTCTCGCCGGCAAGGGCATGGATGTGCGGCCGCATCCGCATATCGGGCTTGCCACCGTCACCTATCTGTTCGACGGCAGCATCATGCACCGCGACAGCGAGGGCAACATCCAGGAGATCCAGCCCGGCGCGATGAACCTGATGACCGCAGGCCGCGGCATCGCCCATTCCGAACGCACGCCTGACGTCCAGCGCCGCGACGGCCAGAAGATGCTGGGCCTGCAGAGCTGGATCGCGCTGCCTCAGGCCAAGGAAGAGATCGCGCCCTCGTTCCAGCATTATGCCGCCGGCGACCTGCCCATGATCAGCGAACGCGGCTTCACCGCGCGCGTCATCGCGGGCTCGTCGTTCGGCATCTCTTCGCCGGTCGAGATGGTCTCGCCCTGGTTCTACACCGAGGTCGCCGCAGAAGCCGGCACCAGCGTGCCACTCGATCCCGATCATGAGGAACGCGGGATCTATCTCGTCGACGGCGAGGTCGAGATCGCGAACGAGCGTTATGAGGGACCGCGCCTCCTGATCTTCCGGCCCGGCGATCGCATCACCGTGAAAGCGCTGCAGCCGACGCGGATGATGTTCCTGGGCGGCGACGCGCTCGAAGGCCCACGCCACATCTGGTGGAATTTCGTCTCGTCCAGCAAGGAGCGGATCGAGCAGGCCAAACAGGACTGGAAAACCGGACGTTTCGAGCCGGTCCCGCAGGAACATGAGTTCATTCCGCTGCCTGAGTGAGCTATCTCCCCATCGCTCTACGCCGCCCGCAATCTCGCGGGCGGCCGCTTTGAAGGTCTGACCAGATGAATGCGATGCGCGCCAGCGACCTGCCCTTGCCGCAAATCGGCCGCGGCAAAGTCCGCGATATCTATGCCGTGGGCGAGGACCGCGTGCTGCTGTTGACCACCGATCGCATCTCGGCGTTCGACGTGGTGATGGCCGAGACCATCCCGATGAAGGGCGCGGTGCTGACCCAGATCAGCGCCTGGTGGTTTCGCCAGCTCGAAAGCACCGTGCCGCATCACATGATCAGCGCCGATGCCGATGAAATCATCCGCGAGGTGCCCGCGCTGAAAGACCATCGCGCCGATATCGTCGGGCGCGCGATGCTGTGCCGGCGCACCACCGTCTTCCCGATCGAATGCGTGATCCGCGGCTACATCTCCGGCTCGGCCTGGAAGGAATATGCCGCGCACGGCACGCTTGCCGGCGAAAAGCTGCCGGCAGGCCTCGTCGAGAGCGCCAAGCTGGAGCCTGCGATCTTCAGTCCGGCGACCAAGGCCGAGACCGGGCATGACGAGAATATCACGGTCGCCCGCGTGCGCGAGATCGTCGGCTTTGATGTTGCCGACACGCTGGAGCGGATGGCACGCACGGTCTACGCTTACGGCGAAAAGGTCAGCCGCGAGCGCGGCATCATCATCGCCGACACCAAGTTCGAATTCGGTCGCGATAAGGATGGACGGATCATCCTGATCGACGAGGTGATGACGCCGGACTCCTCGCGCTTCTGGGCGGTCGATGTCTACAGACCGGGCCAGCCGCAGCCGAGCTTCGACAAGCAGCCCTTGCGCGACTATCTCGACACTGAGCGCCGCGCCGGCCGCTGGAACGGCGACGCGCCGGCGCCGCCATTGCCGGCCAGCGTGGTGGACGCGACCAGCAAGCGCTACCTGGAGGCTTATCGGCGGGTAACGGGCAGCGAGTTGAAGATCTAACCGCCGTCGCGATTCTATCCCGTCATTGCGAGCGCAGCGAAGCAATCCATGCCCCCGCAAGCGGTGAGATGGATTGCTTCGCTGCGCTCGCAATGACGGTGGTGCGATTGCGTCGGCGCCGTCTCCAGTGCCAATCTCCTAGCCAGACAAAATCCGGGGAGGAGCAAAACATGAGCGAGGCCGACAGCGTGCTCGTCGAACAGGATGGTGCGGTGACCATCGTCTCGATCAACCGTCCGCATTGCCGCAACGCCGTCGACGGAGCCACCGCGCGCAGGCTCTATGACACTTTCCTTGCCTTCGATGCCGACGAGAATGCGTCGGTGGCAGTGCTCACCGGCACCGGCGGCACCTTCTGCGCCGGCGCCGACCTGAAGGCGGTTGCCGCGGGCGATCCCGCACGAAAGCGCAAGATCGGCGGCCAACAATCGATCGCGCCGATGGGGCCGAGCCGGCTGCGCCTTTCGAAGCCGGTCATTGCCGCGGTCGAAAGCTATGCGGTTGCAGGTGGCCTGGAGCCGGCGCTGTGGGCCGACATGCGGGTGGCAGCGGAAGACGCGACCTTCGGTGTGTTCTGCCGCCGCTTCGGCGTGCCGCTGATCGATCTCGGCACCATCCGCCTGCCGCGCCTGATCGACGATTCCGAGGCGATGGACCTGATCCTGACCGGACGCCCGGTCGGCGGCCCGGAGGCACTTCGCTTGGGCCTCGTCAATCGCCTGGCGCCCAAGGGCGAGGCCGGCGCGCAGGCGATTGCGCTCGCCAGGGAAATCGCACGCTTCCCACAACAATGCCTGCGCGCGGACCGCCTGTCGGCGCTGCGGCAATGGGACCTCGAAGAGGAAGAAGCAATCGTCAATGAAGTACGCGGCGGGCTCGAAGTCATCGCCTCAGGCGAAACGCTCGCGGGCGCCACCCGCTTCGCCTCCGGCGCCGGCCGCCATGGCGCCTTCGGCGGAAAGGACGATTGACCGTAGCCCGGATCGTGCGTCGCTCCATCTGGGCTACAAGTTCGCCATCATTGCGAGCAGCGAGGTCACGATGGTTTCGGCGCCGGTGGGCGCGATTTTGCAGAATAACGCTAGCCGGTCCAGGCTGCCACTGACCGGCCTTGTGGCAGCGGCCTGGCGCCCGTGGCCAGACCGGCACAACACAGTGCTCGGCGACATTTATCAACCCAGGGCTGGACGTCGTGTCTGGCCAAATCTACACTACCGAAAGCGCAGCCGGGGCAATGGGACGGGCGTTGGCATGTCCGGTCTTCCAGTGACAAAGGGAAGCGGGTCTGGGTGGCGAGTGCGGCGTGAGCCGGAAGCCGCTGCTCTTCGCACGGCTGGCATGCTCGCTCACATCAGACCCCGCCCTGAGGCGCATGCAGCATGCATCGTCCAAGGTCTGCTTCAATCGGCAATTGGCACGCCTGCCGCGTTGATCAGCACTTACGAATTTTTCTATCGAGCGTCGAGCGATGAGCGAGCCAATGCTACGGCTCGGCCGGAATTGGCTATCGCCGCCATTACTCATCAAGAGTGCGAGTCGGGTTCATCCCAAGATGAGATCTCGCGAAGATAGAGCGCCCGGAACTGAAACCGAAACTCGCTGTCCTTTGTGCGGTACGGCACATCGGCCAGATGCGAAGTTTTGCTCGGAGTGCGGCCATCGCTTGAGCGGAAATGGTCCCCAGAAGCTGGCCAAGACCCCGGCCGATAGACTGCCGGCGTCGTTGCAGATCGGTGGATCAATTCAGCGAAGACAAATGACGATCATGTTTTGCGACCTTGTCGGGTCGACGGCGCTTTCTCTTCAACTCGATCCGGAGGATTTGCGCGAGGTCATCGATACCTGCCATCGTTGTATTTCGGATGTGGTCGCTCGGTTCGAAGGAGTCGTGGCTCGTTATATGGGCGACGGTGTCCTCGTATACTTCGGTTATCCGCAGGCGCACGAAGATGACGCGGAACGCGCGATCAGAGCCGGGCTACACGCGGTGGATGCGATATCCGGCCTCACACTGCTGTATGGCTACAGGCCTCAGGTACGGATAGGAGTGGCAACGGGCCTGGTTGTCGTGAGTGATCTCGTGGTCGACGGCACGCCACTCAGCCAGGAGGTTGCGGGAGAAACGCCAAATCTTGCCGCACGTCTGCAAGCCCTGGCTGAGCCCAACACCGTGCTGGTCTCGTCCAGTACGCACCACCTTGCGGGAGGCGTGTTCGAGTACAGGAATCTCGGGCCCAGAGCGATCAAAGGCTTTGACGACCCCGTTCAGGCTTGGCAGGTGGTCGGCACAAGCGGCGTTGAGAACCGTTTCGAGGCCAAGCGCAAGGCAGGCATATCGCGGCTGGTGGGGCGCGAAAGGGAGTCGGAGTTTCTGCTGCGATGCTGGCAGCAGAGCAAGGCGGGTAATGGCCGCGTGGTGCTGCTCACGGGCGAAGCTGGCATCGGAAAGTCGCGCATCCGACGCGCCTTGCAGGAGCAACTGGCTACCGAACAGCACATCCTCCTGGACTATTATTGCTCACCCTACCACCAGGATAGCGCCCTGCATCCGATTATTGACCAAATTCAGCGCGGGGCGGGCTTATCCCGTTCGGACACGCGAGACGAAAAGCTCGCCAAACTTGAGAGGGTCCTCTCTGGACTCAACGTCGGGCCGGCAGAAGTTGACCTTGTCGCTGAAGTCATGTCGCTGCGGAACCATCAGCGCGCATCCCTGCCGGAACTCAGTCCCGAACAGCGTCAGCAGAGAAGCATGGAAGTTCTGCTGGATCTGGTCGCGCGTCATGCCGCAAGACGACCGGTTCTGATAGTGCTCGAAGATCTCCATTGGATCGACCCGAGCTCATTGGAGCTGGTGGGGATGCTGGTGGAGCGCATTGCGCGTCTCAGGGTGCTTGTGATCTCCACCGCGCGTCTCGAATTTGCTGCCGACTGGTCCAACTATCCCAACGTCACGGTCATGCCGCTCCGCAAGCTGAGCCGCGATGCATCAGCTGCCCTGGTGGAGCAAGTGACGGGCGGCAGAACACTGCCAGATGAACTGCTGGAAGAGATCCTGGATCGCACCGATGGCGTGCCGTTATTCGTCGAGGAGCTGACGAAAACCGTCCTTGAGAGCGGCGTGGTCCAGATGCAAAGAGGATCCCTCGTGCTTGAAAGACCTGCCCGACAAGCAGCAATTCCATACACCTTGCAGGACTCTCTCGTGGCTCGGCTGGACCGACTTGGCGAAATCCGTGAGATCGCCCAAATCGGCGCTACCATAGGCCGCGAATTTTCAGTCGAGGTCTTGGGTGCGGTATCCGGACTGTCAAACACTCGGCTCGAGGACGGATTACAGCAACTCGTGCGCTCGGAATTGATCGTCCGTCGCAATGATCCCTCCCAGGAAATATACGCGTTCAAACACACTCTCGTAAGAGATGCGGCGTACTCGACATTGCTTCGGAGCAAACGCCAAGCTTGGCATGTTCGCATCGCCAACATACTTGAAGAGCAATTCCCGACCATTGCAGAGCAGCAACCGGAGATGCTCGCTTATCACTGCAGCGAGGGCGGGCTGATAGAGAAAGCCATCAACTACTGCGAAAAAGCCGGCCGGATGTCAGCCGCGCGATACGCGAAGCTCGAGGCGATTTTGCAATTGAGTAGAGCGCTCGAACTGCTGTCAAGCCTGCCGTCCAGCGCAGACAATCTGCGCCGGGAGCTGGGACTACAGTGCGCTTTGGGGAGAGCGTTGATCGTTGCGAAAGGCATCGGAGCGCGGGAAACCGGCGAGGCTTACCTGCGCGCTCGCGAATTGTGCGAGCATCTTGGCGACACCTCTATGTCGCTCCGGGTGCTGGGTGAACTGGCTCGATATTATCTGGGCCGAGGAGAGCATATCAAGGCGTGCCGAGTGGCCGAGGACTTAACGCGTGTCGGTCACTCGCAGCATGATCAGTTCAGTGTCGTATCCGGCCACCTGTTTAAGGGAATTAGTCTTTTTTGGATCGGTGAGTTTCTGCAGGCCAAGGACAATCTGGAGAGCGTCCTCGGCTTTTCGGCCCCCGAAGAATTTCAGTCCAACGCCGCCATTGCGGCCTGGGATATGAAGATAGGTGCCTCGTCCTATCTCGCGCTTGTTTTGTTCGTCCTTGGCCATCGCGAACGCGCCCTATCGACAAGTGGGGAGGCGCTGGTTCGCAGCCGCGCCCTGCGTCCGCCGCAGATCCTGATCCGTGAACTGACCTTTGCTGCTTTGGTCAACCTGCTGTGCGGTGAGGAAGGGACTGCACTGGCGCGTACGGAAGAAGCAATTTCATTGGCAACCGAGGAGAGATATCCTTTCTGGCTTGAAGTGGCGCATATGCTGCGCGGCTTTATCCTGGCGGCCGATGGCGATGCGGCAGGAGGACTGCAGCTCGCCCAGAAAGCGCTGGCCGATCTTGCCGCGACCGGATCAATTGGAAATCACACCTACTTCCTGGGCCTCGTTGCCCAAATATGCGAGCGGGCCAATCGAACCGAGGAAGCGCAGGCTCTGATCTGCAGGGCCTTGGATATGACCGAAGAAAGGGGCGAAAGGTGGTTCGAGGCCGAACTGAGCCGACTTAAGGGACGCTGGCTAATCGTACATCATGGAGCGCGGGAAGCTGAGGCGGAGCAATGTTTTCGCCACGCCCTGGCTGTCGCAGAGCGACAAGGTGCAAGAACCTGGGAATTGCGGGCAGGGATCGATTTGTGCCGGTTGCTCGACCGAAGAGGCGACCGAGAGGAAGCACGCCATCTCCTTGTGCCAATTCTCGAACGATGCTTGGACGGCTGTGGCACAGCAGAGCTCACGGAAGCCAAGATGTTGCTCGAGGCCCTCACCTAGCTCGACGAGCCGCGACAGGCGATGAATTTCGGAGCCGCCGAGCAATTTCTTAAAAGCCCCGAGAGACTGCATATCCCGCCTCGCTCGTCTAGCCATGTTCGAAGACTGTGAACTGGTTCACATGCGAGGGAACTTAATTGCGGTAGGTTAATATCCCAGAAGTTCGGTCAACACTGAGAGCGCGCCGTCGTTCGGACAGACCGGCCATGCTTCGGTCCGTTCTACGATTTCGCGGGGCGGACATAGCGATGAGCGAGCTAACAACCGAGGCCGCGACCGAGCCGGTCGTACGCGAATCCCTACCTGGTCAATTCAATCTGCAAGACCTCCAGCCTACCGGCTGGTCCAAGTGGCTGCAGTGGATTTACGATGAGCCGCATTGGCTCTTTTGGTTGTTGAGGGAGTTTTGGCCCATCCCGCAGCTCGGGGGATGGGCTTTCGTTACGCGATACGATGATGTCGCAGAAGTTCTCGAGAACGATGTCGTTTTTCAGGTGCCGTTCGGAGACAAGATCCAGAAGCTTAACGATCATCCAGGAGCCGGCCCCAACTTTCTGTTGGGCATGCAGCGAGGCAACGACTACTGGAAGTGCCAGCGTCAGGTGATGCAGGCTTTCCAACGTGATGATGTGGCAAAAATTGTCACGCCACTCGCCGCGAAATTCTCGAACAGGATCGTTGCCGACGCCGCGAAAATCAACGATCAGACGATGGAGCTCGATGCCATCGAAGGGTTGATCACGCGCGTCCCGATCCTGATCTGCAGGGATTACTACGGCCTTGAGATTCAGCAGCAAGAGGAGATCGATTTCGGTCGCTGGCTGATAGCCATGAGCCTGTACACGTTCGGCAATCCCTTTGACAATCCTCGCTATGAAAGGGCTGCGATTGCCGCCGGAATGCGCGTCCGGGCGATCATCGATAGGTCGATCCAGCGCGCCCGGAAGCACTCGCGGATACGCCCTACCGTGCTCGACCGACTGCTTGCGATGCAGCGCACGGATCCAAGTCTCACCGACAAGGTTATCCGCGCGTACCTTATCGGAATGATCACAGGCTTTGTCCCGACCAACACAATGGCGGCCGGGCATATGCTGGTCATGCTGCTCGGTCGCCCAAAATTCATGGCTGCAGCAACCGAGGCAGCGCGCGCTGGCGATGACAAACGGCTGACGCGTTGCCTGTTCGAGGCCATGCGTTTCATGCCGCTCAACCCTGGGCCGTTCCGGATCTGCGCCGAAGATTATACTGTTGCCGCCGGAACCGCGCGCCAAACGACGATCAAGAAGGGAACAAAGCTGCTGGCGGGAACGGAATCGGCGATGTTCGACAATCGCCGCGTGGTGCGACCGCGCAGCTTCAATCCGGACCGGCCGCAGACCGACTACATGCTGTTTGGCCACGGGCTTCATTGGTGTGTTGGCGCCTACATCGCCGAGGCGCAGATCACGCAGACCTTCAAGGCCTTGCTGGTGCAGAAGCGACTCCGGCCTGTCTACGGCAGGAACGGCAAGCTGAAGACGCTAGGCCCGTTCCCGTGGCATCTATCGGTCAAGTACGACGTCTGAACCCAGAAAAGGGGAAGTGCCGTGCCCCACTCGTTCGTAACGATAGCAATTCCATTCGATGTCCAATGGTCGGACGCCGTAGAAAAATGCCTGGACGCGCTTGGCACTCCTCTTTTGGATGACCACGTGAAGTCCGCGCTTTCTCCGCGGCAGGCAAACGGCGGCAACAGCGCGCTGCGCGCCAGGCTCGACAATACTCAGATCATCCATTTCTTGAGTATCACCGTCGTGCGCGGCGATGACGCGCGAAGCGTCGGCATCCAGGGAGCGCACCGGCAACCCGAGAACTCCTTCATCATCATAGAAGCGAGCGTCGATGGGGGCATGGATCGCGCTATCGATAAAATCGCAGCGACGATGAGGCCAGAGCTTGAAACAATGCTGGCGGAAGCCGGCGTCCCATATAAGGGTCTGGAGATCTCCGATCTGCTTCGCAATCACCGTCATGATGTCGGTCAAGGATGGTTCTCCACACCCGGCCTGAACTACGACGGCACGCCCGGAATGACTGTTCAACGTATCAAGCAAGAAGCGGAGTTGGCAGACCAGATAGAGGATATGCTCCAGGACAGGCCTCGCGGAGGCAGTGCATTGAGCGTGCTCGAGGACGTACGTTCAAAGCTTTGGGACAACGGCGAAAAATGGGCGTTTGTCGAAGAGCCGGCTCCCTGCCTCCAGGCAAACGGATTCAGTAGCTGGGGCTTCTACTGGGGTTTGGCCAAGTCCGCCATTGCCAGTCTGGCGTGGCCATTTCTGCTGGTTATCGCCGTCCCGGCGCTGATTTTCCTGCTGTCGCTCGTGGTGCCCGAGCTCCCGACCCGCTTCCTGGCAGCGATCCTGATCGCTCTCATTGTCATTGTTCTTGTAGCAGCGGCCGCCGGCTATGCCTGGCTGCGCCATCGCGAGAAGACCGACGTTTGCGACGACATCGCACCGACAGCAGAGCACGTCGAAAAGCTCATGAGGCGTGAAACCTTCGGCGCGCAAAATCACCTGGCCGCATCCTCGATTATGAAACCCGGCTGGTTCCGCTGGCTGACGCTAAGAGTCGGACTTTGGGGCGCCGGCGCCATCGCGGCATACGGCTCCCGGCCGAGCTTTTTGGGATCGACAGGCGTCATTCATTTCGCACGCTGGATTCTGCTGCCCGGAACGAACAAGCTGCTTTTTATGTCGAACTACGACGGGGCTTGGGAAAGCTACCTGGAGGACTTCATCGAGAAGGCACACGATGGAGTGACTGGCATATGGAGCAATACGCTGGGATTTCCAAGAACCGAGAATCTGTTCTCGAAGGGCGCAACCGACGGCGACCGGCTCCGGCGGTGGACGCGCCGCCAGCAGCATCCCTCCTGGTTTTGGTACGTTGCCTATCCGAAGCTGTCGCTGGCCAGGATCCGCGTCAACGCCGCCATCCGCCAAGGCATCGCTGCGGCCCGGACCGAAGCCGACGCCGCCGATTGGCTGTCGTGTTTCGGATCGTCGCCACGACCTGCGAATGCACTGCAACTCGAGGAGATATCAACTCTCGTTCTCGGCGGGCTGGGCCGACTGCGCTTCGGCACATGCCTGTTCCTGCGGCTGCCGCCTGACAAGGAAGAGAGTAGAAAATGGCTTACCGGCGTCAGCAATGACATTAGTTATGGCGACCATCGGAACGCATCGAACGCGCTGGTCGTAGGGTTCGCGCCGAGCGGACTGCGGAAACTCGGCCTGACCGGAGAACATCTGGCAACATTCCCGGTGGCTTTTCAGCAAGGAAATGCGGCACCCTGGCGCGCGCGCACCCTCGGCGATATCGGCGCTGATGATCCCGAACACTGGCTTTGGGGTGCAGGAAATCAGAGCACGGATCGAACCGCGACAATGAGCGCTGGTACTGACGCCGGCAAGCAAGTCGATGCCGTGATGCTGATCTATGCGCGGGACCCGGAGCAGCTGCGTGATCTCGAGCGTATGCATATTGATCAAATCGAACGATGCCATGGGCGAGTTGGTTTCGGGATCAGATTCAAGGAGGTCCCGGAACCGCAGATCGCGCAGCGGCAAAAAGAGCCGTTCGGCTTTGCAGACGGTATATCGAATCCCATTATCCGCGGCATCCGATCTACGACATCGGAAGACGCTCCGCACCTCGTAGGGCCGGGTGAGTTCATTCTCGGCTACCCCGACAACCTCGGGTACACTCCTCCATCGCCTACGGTTGCTCCCGGCGACGATCCGAAGAGTGTTCTTCCCAGCGCCGGCGCGGATCTGCTGCGACAACGGCCGGACTTTTCCGAGCCCTCGGCAGCGGCCCGGCACGACCTGGGGATGAACGGCACGTTTCTTGTCGTGCGGCAGCTCGAACAGGATGTCACCGAATATCACAAGTTCCTGGACGCTGCCGAGCAACAGCTGATCAGCAGCAACCGCGAGCCAACAAACATCTCCGCAACGCGTCGCGAATGGATCGCCGCAAAAATGGTAGGCCGGTGGCAAGATGGGACGTCCCTGGTGCGCTATCCGGACGGTCCCGGAACGACGGCGGGCCCCTCGAGGTCAAGAGGGCGAGGTCGGCGGGCGGATAATGACTTCAGCTTCCGTATCGAAGATCCGAACGGGCTGCGATGTCCGCTCGGCGCTCACATTCGCCGCGCCAATCCGCGCGACAGCTTTGTCTCCGGAATCGAAAAGGAGCCCGAGGGAGCCACGAGGGAGCAAATCCAGCAGCAATTTTCCGAGCAGATCAACGAGCAGCTAAGAATCGTAAATCGCCATCGCATTCTTCGCGTGGGACGCCCGTACGAGGCGCAAGGCATACTGGACAAGCCTGGGCTTGTATTCATGTGTCTGAACGCTGACATCGAACGTCAGTTCGAATTCATCCAGCAGAGTTGGGTACTGGGGCCGAGCTTCCACGGTCTGCAGAATGAAATCGATCCCCTGGTCGGCAATCGACAAGGGTCGGAGATTTTTTCGATCCCTACTCCGGACGGCCCGATGTGGATCAAAGACATCACTGACTTCGTCAGGGTCCGGGGGGGCGGCTATTTCTTCCTGCCTGGCAAGCGAGCCCTTCGGTTTCTCGCCAACCTGCAAGAGCCTGGATAAACAGCACCTGCCGATCTTGCCCCTGATCCCGATGCTCCTGAAAGTGGAGCAGGGATATGCTATCGGTTCCGGCTTTCGCGGGAACCACGAATGCACGCGTTGACACAAGAATCTTGTTGTCGCGGCCGGCCGCGCTCGTTTACCAGTGGCGCGGGTGTTGAGGGCAATGTAAGGCGTGGTGCATCGAAACGTCAAACCGGGTCCGCGGATTGGTCGCGCGTTCAGCGACATCCTCGGCGGCAGCGCCGCCAGCGTGCTCTCGATCACCTTCGGCCTGTCCTATGCGCTCCTGATCTTCGCAGGCCCACTGTCGCCCTATCTCGCTTACGGCGTCGCCGCCACCTTCATCTCATCGGCGGTGCTGGCGCTGGTGATCGCGCTCGGCAGCTCGGTGCCATTTGCGGTCGCGGGTCCCGAGAGTTCCACCGCGGCGATGACCGCGATCCTCGCCTCCGCGCTGGTCGAGCGCGTGGCGGCCGTCAATCCGGCGGCGCCGATGCTGGCGCCGGTCCTGATCACGCTCGGGCTTGCCACCATCATCACCGGCATCGTGCTGTGCGGCTTCGGCGTGACGCGGATGGGCCGCGCCATCCGCTATGTGCCCTATCCCGTCGTCGGCGGCTTCCTCGGTGCCACCGGCTGCCTGCTCGTGCTCGGCGCCATCAGGGTCATCACGGGCATGGAGCTGAAGTTTGCGACGCTGCCTCAGTTCGCAAACGTCGTCACCATCGCCGAGCTGTCGGCCGCCTGCGCCATGGCGCTGATCCTGTACCTGACTTGGCACCGCTCGCGCAGCCCGTTCGGGCTGCCGGTGATCCTGGTCGGCGGCGTGCTCATCGGCCATCTCGCATTCTGGATCGTCGGCCTCACGCCCGCCGAGGCGCAGGCCGCGGGCTGGACCTTTCAGCCGCCGCCTCCGACCAGATTCATGCTGCCGTGGAGCGCGGAGAATTTCGCTGACTATCCCTGGTATGCCGTGCCGGACCTGCTCGGCAATCTCGTCGCCGTCGTGTTCGTGACGGCAACCAGCACCCTCTTCAACACCACCGGCATCGAGGTCGCCGCGCATCGCGAGGCTAACCTGGAACGGGAACTCAATATCACCGGCCTTGCCAACATCCTGACCGGCGCCCTGGCCGGTTACGCCGGCTGCACCTCCACCACCCGCTCGCTGCTCAGTCTGAACAGCGGCGGCACTGGCCGCCTTTGCGGCGTGACAGTCGCGGCCTTCTCGGTGCTGATGCTCGCGGTCGCGCCCGAGTTGCTCGGCTACATGCCGAAATTCGTGCTCGGCGGCCTGTTGATCTATCTCGGCGCCGATCAGCTCCACAAATGGATCGTCGAGTCGCGACGGCGGTTGTCGAAAACCGAATATGTGTCGCTGCTCGCGATCATCCTGATCATCCTGCAATGGGGCTTCGTCGCGGGCGTCTTGATCGGCGTCGTGATCGGCTGCGCCACCTTTGCCTTCAGCGCCGCGCGGATCGAATCGATCAAATATGGTTTCGACGGCACCGAGTATCGCAGCTCGCTGGACCGCTCGCGCGATGATCTCGACCTGCTGGCGGACCATGGCAGCGCGATCCAGGGCCTGAACCTGCAGAGCTATCTGTTCTTCGGCTCGGCCAACCGGCTCTACCAGCACGTCAAGGCCCTGCTCGCGCGCCATCCGGAATGCCGTTATCTGGTGTTCGACTTCAAGCTCGTCACCGGCATCGATTCATCGGCAGCCTACAGCTTTGCACAGATCAAGCGCTGCGCCGACGAGCGCGGCGTCAAGCTGCTGCTGGTGCATCTGGCGCCAGCGGCCGAAAAGACGTTGCGCGCGAGCGGCTTCATTTCCGGCGAGGTCAGGATCGAGCCCGAGCTCGATCATGCGCTGGAATGGTGCGAGAACGAGATCATCGCCGAGCACCGCGGGCTGGAGCAGGAGGAAGCGAGCCTGCGCGACTGGTTCACCGAAATTCTCGGCTCCGAGCCGGAGGCGAGCGCGCTGATGCATTATTGCGAGCGCGTCGAGGTCGATGCCGGAGAGACCATCGTCCGCGCCGGCGACCTCGCCGAATCCATGCATTTCATTCTGGACGGACGCGTCGGCGTGATGGTTGCGGCCGATGATGGCCGCCCGACCCGCGTGCGCAGCCTCGGCCGCTACACCACGATCGGCGAGATGGGCCTGGTTTCGCAAACGCGGCGCAGCGCCACCATCCAGGCCGAGGTCGCAAGCGTGCTCTATGTCCTGAACACGCATCAGTTCGAAGCGCTCAGGGACGACGACCCCGCGCTCAGCCACAAGCTCCTGACCTATTTCGTCTCGATCATGGCCGAGCGCCTGAGCTTCGCCAACCGCACCATCGCGGTGCTGCGGCGATAGCAAGGTTCGTAGCCCGGATGGAGCCAACGGGTCGCGCGAATGCGCGCCCGATGACAGGCTCCGCGCAATCCGGGGTTCTCGCGCTTGGCTCCGGTGGAAATTAATCACTTGTTAACCATACGGTCGCCTAATGCGAATGATTTGGGGGGTATTTAGATCCACCGCCCCGGCGACGCGAACGAAGTCGATGCCTTTGTCGGCCGATCTTACGTTCCTTTGCCAGGCTGACGGTTCGCGTTACGGCTGTCCTACGCGGAGCAAAAAATGTCCGGAGAGAACGATCTAGTGGACACTCTCAGCCGCGATCTCGATCGCGCGCGCGGAAAGCGCGACGCACTTGCATCCGATGTCACGACACTGACGGCTCAGATCGCCGAGATCGAGGCCCGCCTTTCTGAGGAAAGAGTTCGGCGCGAACGCAATCACGTTTTGGGCGAAATCGAAGCGATAAAAAAGCGAATCGCGCAAACTGGCAAAGCGTTTACACCTGTCATCAGCGAGCTCTGCGAGGCGACCGAGATGGCGGCGGCAGTCGTGCCCGAAGCTCGCGAGCTCAATAATTTTCTATCATCCGTCGCGACCGAAGTCGAAGCCGTCATCGATCCCTTGTTGCGCGAACTGGACCGACGCGCGGATGCGGTGCGAGTTGGCCACGCTGCGCTGGATCTCCCGCGCCTGGCCAATGAGGCGCCGACCGAGCTGCCAAAAGATAATAACGATCGCCTGCTTGGCTTACTCCGTCTTCCAGCATGGCTGTCGCGCAGCAAGGAGGTTGGAAATAGAGAAGCAGCAGAGAACCCGGGCAGCACAGCCGCGTAAAACATCGGCGCGCTGCGCACCTCAAGGAAGACCCTCGATGCTCGTGTGACGGACTTTTGCAATCCGTCTACTTCCGGCAGTTGGACGTGCTCAGGTGGCCTTCCGGCGCAGGAAGGCCGGGATATCGAGAAGGTTTTCCTCGACCAAATTCCGCCCAGGAGCGGAGCGGCCGTACGGATCGACGCCTTGCGGAGCCGCATGGCGCGCATGTTCCGAAATCGGCGCTGCCGGTTCAGGGTGGCGGGTCGTCGGGCGGAGCGGCGAACGCTCTGATTGAGGCACCGGTGCACGACGCTCGATCCCATTGGCAATGCGACGGTTGTCGTTCTGCAGCCGGCCCGCAAGTTCGGTAACTGCGCTTTCCACCCGTTGCGCCCGCTGCGCCGGGCCAAGATTATCGATGCCGGTCGCCACCACGGAGACGCGGACGATGCCTTCCAGGCTTTCGTCGAAAGTGGCGCCGATGATGATGTTGGCGTCCGGGTCGGCCTGTTCGCGAATGCGCGTAGCGGCTTCGTCGACCTCGAACAACGTCAGATCCCTGCCGCCGGAGATGGAGACGATGAGGCCGCTGGCGCGCTTGATCGAGGGGTCCTCGATCAATGGATTGGAGATCGCGGCCACGGCGGCGTTGAGCACGCGCTTCTCGCCGGAAGCCTCGCCCCTGCCCATCATGGCTTTGCCCTTCTCGCGCATGACCGAGAGAACGTCGGCAAAATCGAGATTGATCAGACCTTCCTTGACGATCAGATCGCTGATGCATGCCACGCCCGAATAAAGCACTTGATCGGCGAGGACGAAGGCATCGGCGAATGTGGTTCTCTCGCTGGCGACCCGGAACAGGTTCTGGTTCGGGATGATCAGCAGCGTGTCGACAGCCTTCAGCAGCTCGGCAATGCCTGCTTCGGCAACGCGCATGCGGCGCTGACCCTCGAAGTGGAATGGCTTGGTGACGACACCAATGGTGAGAATGCCAAGCTCGCGCGCGGTCCTGGCTATAACGGGTGCCGCCCCAGTGCCCGTACCGCCGCCCATGCCGGCCGTGACAAACACCATGTGCGCGCCGGCCAAATGATCGCGGATCGCATCGGTCGCCTCTTCGGCCGCAGCGCAGCCCACTTCAGGCTGCGCGCCGGCGCCAAGACCCCCGGTCACCTGGGTGCCCATCTGAACGATGCGCGTGGCCTTCGACATGCTGAGTGCCTGCGCGTCGGTATTGGCAACGATGAAGTCGACGCCTCTCAGCCCACTCGCGATCATGTTGTTGACGGCATTGCCGCCGGCGCCGCCGACCCCAAACACGACAACGCGCGCCTTCATTTCCCTGATATCGATGGTCTGGGTCATTTTTGCCTCACGTTGCTCCGGCAAGTCGGGAATGAGAGGGTAAGGATCAGCTATCTACAAGCCCTGCGGTCTGTTTCCACTTTGGTTCTCAATCTTCGCCGCTAATGGGCGATGTTGCCTGACGTCGCTTGGCAAGCGAACGAGCAGCCTCTGGCGGGACTGTCAGGCGGGCACCTGGAGCGGCATATGTCAGCGCCTCAACGGACATCGGCTGTTCTCCTAGAACGAACCGGGCGGCAATCGGCTGATGATGACCGGGCGATGACCGCAGGCTAGGCTGCGTTGGTTAACAGAGTGTTACCGGGTGTGTATGATCTCACTCAGCAAAAGGCCGCCCGGAAAGAGCGACTTTTCCGTCTCACAGTAGCCTGTAGGGTGGGCAAAGCGACTTTCACGCACCGTCATTGAAACAGACGCAGGTGTAAGCGTGCCCACCATCACGAGTGGAATGCGGAAGGTGGGCACGCTTCGCTTTGCCCGCCCTACGCGACTTCGGGCTGTCATTCCGGGGCGCGCGAAGCGCGAACCCGGAATCCATTCATCCACCTGGCTTTGACGCCCGATAGATTCTCGCGACTTCGTCCACGAGCGGAGTGCGGATGGTGGGCACGCTTCGCTTTGCCCACCCCACGCGGCTTCGTGCCGACGACGCCGGATTACACGCCCGCCATCATCACGTATTTGATCTCGACATATTCTTCCATGCCGTGATGCGAGCCTTCGCGCCCCAGGCCGCTCTCCTTGACGCCGCCGAACGGCGCGACTTCGGTCGTGATCAGGCCGGTGTTGACGCCGACCATGCCTGATTCCAGCGCCTCCGCGACGCGCCAGACGCGGCCGAGGTCGCGTGAGTAGAAGTACGAGGCGAGGCCGAACGGCGACTTGTTGCACATCGCGATCACGTCGGCCTCATCCTTGAAGCGGATCACTGGCGCGAGCGGGCCGAATGTCTCTTCCTGCGACACCAGCGCATCCGACTTGACGTCGGAGAGCACCGTCGGCTCGAAGAAGGTGCGGCCGAGCGAAGAGCGCTTGCCGCCGGTGACGACCTTGGCGCCGCCCTTCACCGCATCGGCAATGTGCCGCTCGACCTTCTCGATCGCTTCCATGTTGATCAGCGGCCCCTGCACCACGCCCTGCTCGGTGCCGTCGCCAATCTTCATGGCGGCAACCTTCTTCGAGAGCTTCTGCACGAACTCGTCGTAGATCTTGTCCTGGGCATAAAGGCGGTTGGCGCAGACGCAGGTCTGGCCCATGTTGCGGTATTTCGAGACGATCGCGCCCTCGACCGCGGCATCGATATCGGCGTCATCGAACACCACGAAGGGCGCGTTGCCGCCGAGCTCCAGCCCGAGCTTCTTCACGCCGACCGACGCCTGCCGGTACAGGATCTTGCCGACCTCGGTCGAGCCGGTGAAGCCGACGAAGCGCACGGCAGGATGCTCGCACAGGACCTTGCCGATCGGCGGCGCATCGCCGGTGATGATGTTGAACACGCCCTTCGGCACGCCGGCCTTCTCGGCCAGCGCCGCCAGCGCCAGCGCCGACAGCGGCGTCTCGTTGGCAGGTTTCAGCACCACGGTGCAGCCGGCGGCAAGCGCCGGCGAAACCTTGCGGGTGATCATCGAGTTCGGGAAGTTCCACGGCGTGATCGCGCCGCAGACGCCGATCGGCTGCTTGATCGCGAGCAGCCGCGCATCCGGCCGCTGGGTTGGGATGGTCTCGCCATAGACGCGGCGGGCCTCCTCGGCGAAAAACTCGACATAAGCGCCGCCGATATCGACCTCGCCCAGCGCCTCGGCCAGCGGCTTGCCCTGTTCCGAGGTCAGGATCAGCGCCAGGTCCTCGCGGTTGGCGATGATCAGTTCGAACCATTTGCGCAGGATGTTGGAGCGCTGCTTGGCCGTCAGCTTGGCCCAGGCCGGGAACGCGCGTTCGGCGGCTTCGACGGCCTTGGTGGCGTCATCGGCGCTGAGTTGCGGGATCTGCACCAGTTCGGCGCCCGTAGCGGGATTGTTCACGGAGAAGACGGGCGTTCCGACCCAGGCGCCATCGATGAAGCAGCGCTCGCGCAGCAGCGAAGGATCTTTCAGGCGATCGCGAAGCGAGGTTCCTGATTGCGAAGCGCGTGCGGCAACGGGCGGATTCATGGCGTCACTCCTGGCATTTTCTGGGCGTTGTCGCCCAAAGATAAGTCGAAACCGGTCGCAATGCATCGTCCGCTGAGGGCGGATGCGTCAAGCAATTTTGCGGGTGTGCGGGAGCCGCTGGAGCGTTTTCGAGCGAAGCATAGCCTCGGACTTGATCCGAGGCTGGACACCGGTTCGCTGCGTAGACTTATCCGCGCAAAAAACGCACCAAAACTAGCAAGCTTCGGTTCTGATTCAATCAGAACCGAAGCTCTAGGCCGCGCCGTTCAGATAGGTTTCGCGACGCCCGATCATACGTTCCGCCGCCGCCTTGGCATCGGCCTTCGAGGACGTCGCGCAGGTGCGATATTCGAGGTCCGGCAACTTGGCCGGGTCACGGCGGCCGAACCACGACCTGGGCGCGACCTGGAGCAGCGCCAGCGCCTGCGCGACATTGTCGACCGCTTCGAAGGAGTGCAACGCGCCGGTGCCGGCGTAACGGACCTCGTAAAGGCCGGGGCTGATCGGGGCTTCGATGTTCTCGCCCCGGCCGGGCCGGGGATACCGTTTCCACTCACTCCACGTCGAGATCATCGCCACATCCTGCAACTTCGAAAGCAACCATTTGCTTCAAAACATTCAGACCAGAAGCATAGTTTGCCTTGGAATTAGAATGCGTTACATCACGAAACCATTGACGGGAAGCAATACCAAATCACGTTATCGTGGACGGTTCCTGGTTGTCGTCGCTGCATTTCCGCTGACATCAAAATCCGCGAGCGGCCGGCTTGCGGGACGCGCCACACGGTAAGAAGATCAAGCCTCCACAACAACAATCAGGAGGCGCCCCATGCAGAGCAAAGCTCAGATCGATCAGCTTCTCCGTCAGAAATGCGACGCGAAGGAAGTCCCCGGCGTGGTCGCGATTGCTGCGACCGGCAACGAAATCATCTACGAGACCGCGTTCGGCAAACGCGACCTCGGCAAAGACGATGCGATGACGACGGACAGCGTGTTCTGGATCGCCTCGATGACCAAGGCGGTGACCAGCGCAGGCGCGATGCAACTGGTCGAGCAGGGCAAGCTCTCGCTGGACGAACCGATCGGCAAGGTGCTGCCTGATCTGGCTTCACCGCAAGTGCTCGAAGGCTTCGATGCCGACGGCGAGCCCAAGCTGCGGCCGGCCAGGACGCCGATCACGCTGCGCCACCTGATGACCCACACAGCGGGCTTCTGCTACCACATGTGGAACGACGACATGGGCAAGTATCTCGCAAAAACCGGGATGCCCGCCGTCACCACCTGCAAGAACGATGCGCTGAAGTTGCCGCTGACGACAGATCCGGGCACGCGCTGGGAATACGGCATCAATATCGATTTCATCGGCAAGGCCGTCGAGGCGGCGAGCGGCAAGCGGCTTGACGCCTACTTGCGGGATCACCTGTTCGCGCCGCTCGGCATGAGCGATACCGGATTCAAGATCACCGATGCGATGCGCCAGCGCCTTGTCGGCATGCATGCGAGAGCCCCCGACGGGACGCTGGCACCGATCCCGTTCGAGCTCGAGCAGGAGCCGGAATTCCATATGGGCGGCGGCGGCCTCTATTCGACTGCAGGCGACTACATCAAGTTCACGCAGATGATCCTGGGCAAAGGCCGCGGCAACGGCAACCAGGTGCTGAAGCCGGAGACGGTGGCGCTGATGGGCCAGAACCACATGGGCGATCTGAACGTCACCAAGATGATCTCGGCCGATCTCACTTTGTCCAACCATGTCGATCTCTATCCGGACATGGACAAGAAATGGGGCCTCAGCTTCCTCATCAACACTCTGAAGACGCCGGAGGGACGCAGCGCCGGCAGCCTCGCCTGGGCGGGCCTCGCCAACACCTATTACTGGATCGATCCGGCGCGCGATGTCACCGGCGTGATCCTGATGCAGCTCTTGCCGTTCGCCGACGGCAAATGCCTGGAAGCCTTTGCGGGCTTCGAGCGCGGCATCTATGCCGGCCTCGACGCCGACAGCGGCAAGAGGGCGGCGTGATGACGTAGGGCGAAATCAGCTTTTCGCCTTCGCCAAGAGCGAAGGCGAAAAGCATGATCTGCCGCGCGCTCGCCACAGGTGGCTCAAAGCGAACTACGCGTCTGGCGGGGCAAGAAGACCAGCTACCGTCTCACGGCCTCTGCGGGATACTCAATCCACGCTGCACTGCCGGCCGTGCTAGTCCCCGTTCGAGCCAAGCAGGCACTGCTTGAAGACTGTCGAAGTCGACGAGTTCGCGCGCCTCATAGAACCCGATCAGGTTGCGCACCCAGCCAAGCATCGAAATGTCGGCGATGGTATATTCATCGTCCATGATCCACTCGCGCCCGGCGAGATGCGTTTCCATGACGCCCAGCAGGCGTTTCGACTCGTTGACGTACCGCTGAAGTGGGCGCTTGTCCTCGTATTCACGGCCTGCGAATTTGTTGAAGAAGCCGAGCTGGCCAAACATCGGTCCGATCCCGCCCATCTGGAAATGCACCCACTGGATAGTCGTGTAGCGGCGAGCTGCGTTGCTCGGCAGAAGCTTGCCGGTCTTCTCCGCGAGATATTGCAGGATGGCACCGGATTCGAATAAAGGCAGCGGCTGACCATCCGGACCGTTTGGATCGAGAATCGCGGGAATCTTGCCGTTGGGGTTGAGCGAAAGGAATTCGGGCGTGTGCTGGTCGCCCTTGTTGAAGTCGACCAGATGCGCTTCGTAAGGCAGCCCGATCTCCTCCAACATGATCGAGACCTTTACGCCGTTGGGTGTCGGCAGTGAATAGAGTTGCAAGCGATCGGGATATTTCGCTGGCCAGCGCTGTGTGATCGGGAAATCAGCAAAGTTTGGCATCTCTCAACTCGCTCTTGCGGCTCGATTACGAGATAGTAGGCATCACGGCGGGTGAATTCATGGCATGACGGTTCAGCTAAGCCACGGAGTATTGCGTATCCGAACGCAGGCGTTTGGCCGACGAAATGTGGGATCGCGATCTTCGATATAATCGACATTGACTGTGCCGAACGTGGTCTGGGGCTTCTTCAAGGCCGAGCACGTCTGAACCTGGATGAACTCATTCTTGAAATCACCACGCGGAAACGCGGCAATGACCTGGTTGCGCTGCTCTGGCGTATAGTCGTCATATCCAATGCCGACGACATCAACTAGAACACCTGCGTTCGTGAGGGCTATCTCTGGCCGCATGTATTGGGGAATGCCTGGCGTGGTATGTAAGGCGATTGCTTCCCACACCAGATCCGCTTTCGGGTCCGGGATGCCATGGCTCTTGAGGAATCCGCGGGCTGCATCGGCGCCGTCGACTTCAAACCGCTTCGTTTCGGTATGGTAAGGGTGGACAAGACCCAGATCATGAAACAGCGCTGCGACGTAAAGCAGTTCAGAATCGAATTTTAGGTTCTGGCGGATTCCCTTCATCGCACCGAACACAAACACGCGAACCGAGTGGTTGAACAACAACTCGGTTTCATGTTGCCGCACGAGTTCGGCGGCCTCGCGGGCGATCTTGCTATCGGGGATCCTAACGCCAGAAATAACGTCGGCCATTGTCGAGCTCCCGTCTTCCCTATCTGCCGCTGGTTACAGGAAATAGATCGGTCCGCCCTGATCATAAAACAGTACCAAGATTGCCAATTTTGACTGTACCACCGCGGCGCAATCAGCCGCCCGCTCGCGGGGCCACAATCACCGCCGTCATTCCGGGCGCGCCTCTTGGCGCGAGCCCGGAATCTATCGAGCCGCAGGCGGAGGCGGAGAAATGGATTCTCTGATGTGCAATTGGACATCATAGCTCGATGCTTCGCATCGCCCCGGAATGACAGTGGGACGCATTGCCCAATCCTCTCCTCCGTCATGGCCGGGCTTGACCCGGCCATCCACGTTCTCTCCCGTGCGCGGAGGCAAAGGACGTGGATGCCCGGGACATCTGCGCGAAGACGCGCTTCGCGCTTTTGCCCGAGCGTGACGGCGTCGTATCGTTGGCGGGATTTTCTTTAAGCCAATCAATATGATTTGCCCGGTCCACCCCTCGCGCGAAAAACAATCCGCTTCCGTCGTCGGGCAAATCAGTGATTTAACTCCGCGCGTCTCACGGCGGATGAGGGGCGGCTCGCGATCGTCACGA
>NZ_JBVBEF010000038.1:0-76930 GCF_055456055.1 Bradyrhizobium sp. LeoB3 | reverse complement strand
CCCTTTGGGAATCCCTCACGACGTCAGCGAGTCGATTTGCCGCACTCACGCCAAACCGCGTTTTGTACGTACCCTAGTGCGAAAGCAGGGGCTCATAACCACAAATCTTCGTTGTTTGAGTTGGGCGTCTTCCCGCAGCGCCCTATCGCGAGATCACGCGATATGGGTCCCGGCTCAAGGCCGGGACGACACCGCTACCCTGTCTCGGCTAATCCACCTTCTCGTCGGCGTAGACGCCCCACAGGCGCTGCTGCTCGATCCAGCCGTCGAAGCCGTTGCCGGTGACGCGGCACCAGCTATTGGCGCATTTCCTCACCTGCGCGATGACGCCGGCCTGCAGCCGCGCAGCGACCGCGCTCGTCGCATCCGGACGATCGTAGAGCGACGCCAGGTCGTCCTTGTGCTTCATCGTGACGACCGCAGTGCGGCGGCCCGACAGCAGCGAATGATAGACCCAGCCTTCGGCGCCTTCGGAATCGCGCACCCGGCGCCAGTTCTCGAACTCGGCGGTGATTTCGACCGGCAGGCCGGAGCGGGTATAGACCCAGGCGACGTCATTGTCCTTGGTCGGGCCGGCGCGGACGTTCACATGATCGGACTTGAGGCTGACGTAACGGGGTATCGGCAGGCCGCTGGTGGTCGGACTTGCATCCTTGGCCGAATGTCCTGGAGATACCGAGGTGCCGAGCATGCACCCAACCAGCATCGCCAACCAACTCAACCGCCCCAACGCCATCAACTCGTCTCCTACTGAGAACGCCAACTCAAGTTCTGCGAGTTGAACCGGTGAACGCCCAGAACCCCAGACCCTTGCGCCGCGCGTCGATGCCCCAGCCCGTCTTGCCGAGGGGTTCTTGTGTTGGCCCGGTCTTCTGCTAGAGAGGACGGAACGTTGAGAACCAGAACGCCCGACTTTTCCTTGGAAACCCGAGGCAATCATCGGGGAACCCAGGGAAACGTGAAGGAAACGCCGGGACCGCGCAGCAACCGCAGTTTCGAACAACCGGGTTAATGAGGCCTGAACGGCGAAGCCTTTGACGGGCTGAAGCCTCATGAGAGCAGGACATGTCGGTTAAGAAGAAGCCTCTCGTCGTCGTCACCCGCAAGCTGCCGGATTCGATCGAGACCCGGATGCGCGAATTGTTCGACGCCAGGCTCAATCTCGACGACACGCCGATGACGTCGGAGCAGCTCGCGGAGGCCGTGCGCACCGCTGACGTGCTGGTGCCGACCGTCACCGACCTGATCCGCGAGGACGTTCTCAACCAGAACGAAACCAAGCTGCGGCTGATCGCCAATTTCGGCAATGGCGTCGACAATATCGACGTCACGGCGGCGCACGCGCGCGGCATCACCGTGACCAACACGCCGAAGGTGCTGACCGAAGATACCGCCGACATGACCATGGCGCTGATCCTCGCGGTGCCGCGACGGATGATCGAAGGCGCCTCGATCCTGACCGAAGGCAAGCACTGGCCGGGCTGGTCGCCGACCTGGATGCTCGGCCATCGCATCGGCGGAAAACGGCTCGGCATCATCGGCATGGGCCGCATCGGCCAGGCGGTCGCGCGCCGCGCCCGCGCCTTTGGCCTGCAGATCCATTATCACAACCGTCGTCCGGTGGCGCCGCGCATCGCCGACGAGCTTGGCGCCACCTATTGGGAAAGCCTCGACCAGATGCTGGCGCGGATGGACATCCTCTCGGTGAACTGTCCGCATACGCCTGCGACCTTCCACCTGCTTTCCGCGCGGCGGCTGAAGCTGATCCGCAAGGAGGCCTATATCGTCAACACCGCGCGCGGCGAGGTGATCGACGAGGACACGCTGGTCAAGCTGATCGAAGCCGGAGAGATCGGCGGCGCCGGCCTCGACGTCTATGAGCACGAGCCTGCGGTCAATCCGAAGCTGGTGCGGCTCGCCAAGGCGGGCAAGGTGACGCTGCTGCCGCATATGGGCTCGGCCACCATCGAGGGCCGCGTCGAGATGGGCGAGAAGGTGATCATCAACATCCGCACCTTCCTCGACAACCACAAGCCGCCGGATCGCGTGCTGCCGAGCATGTTGTAGCCACCACCTCGGTGTCGTACCCGCGAAGCGGACCTGTAGCCCGGATGGAGCCATCGGGCGCGCCTTCGCGCGACCCGCTGGCTCCATCCGGGCTACGGGACCTTCCTCCGCCGTTCCCGCTTGCGCCACTCCGCAACGAACGCCACGAAGGCGGCGAGCGCGGGCGGCGTTTGGCGGCGGCTCGGATAATAGAGAAACGGGCCCGGGAACGGCGCGCACCAATCGTCGAGCACGCTGACCAGCGCGCCGGATTTGACGCCGTAGCGCACATATCCCTCGAACGTGGCCCAATATCCGACGCCGTCATGGACGGCGCGCAGCGCAAGCCCGAGATAGGTTGCGATCAGCTTGGCCGGCGGCGACACCTTGACGACGCGTCCTGCTTTTTCGAACTCCCAATCGTACATCGCGCCGCTGCCGAAGCGGGTGCGGATACAGGGATGGTCGAGCAGATCCTTTGGCTGCGTCGGCCGGCCATGCTGCGCGACATAGTCGCGCGAGGCCACGACTGCGTAGCGTTGCGGCGGCCCAAGCGATACCGCGATCATGTCCTGCGCGAGATGCTCGCCATAGCGCACGCCGGCATCGAACCCTTCCGCGACGATGTCGACGAACGCGCTCTCGGCGATGATCTCCAGATCGACTTGCGGATGTTTTGCCAGGAACGGCGCCACCATCGGCGCCAGCACCAGGTCGATGGCCGGCGGCGGCGCATTGATGCGCAGGCGACCTGACGGCACACCGCGTAAGCCGCGCACCTGATCGAGCGCCGCGCCGACGTCGCGCATCGCAGGGCCCACGCGCGCAAGCAACAATTCGCCGGCCTCGGTCAGCGCCACGCTGCGCGTGGTGCGGTTCATCAGGCGCACGCCGAGCCGCTCCTCCATGTCGCGCAGCCGCTGGCTGAGGCTGGAGACCGAGACGCGCTGCTCCAGCGCCGCGCGCCGAAAATTCCGCGTGCGGGCCACAGCGAGGAAGGCTTTGAGGTCGCGAAGGTCGAAATCCTGCATTGTTCGTTATAGTGAACAAGCTATTCTCAATTGTCCAGCTTATCGAAATAATCAACGCGGCGCATATCCGCCTCGTCACGCGCGGCATCCATCCGCCGCCCATTTCGAGGAGAAGCTGCCATGGAAAAACGCAAACTCGGCTCAACTGGCCCGGAGGTCTCGGCCATCGGCCTCGGCTGCATGGGCATGTCGGATTTCTACGGCCCCGCCGACCGCAACGAGAGCATCGCCACGATCCATGCGGCGCTCGATGCCGGAATCACGCTGCTCGACACCGGCGACTTCTATGGCATAGGCCACAATGAGATGCTGATCGCCGAAGCGCTTGCCGGCCGCAGCCGCGACAATCTGCAGATCTCGGTCAAGTTCGGCGCGCTGCGCGATCCCAACCGGGGTTTTCTCGGCTACGATAGCCGGCCAGTCGCGGTGAAGAACTTTGCCGCCTATTCGCTGCAGCGGCTCCGCACCGACCATATCGACATCTATCGGCCGGCGCGGCTCGATCCCAGCGTGCCGATCGAAGAGACCGTCGGCGCGATCGCTGACCTGATCAAGGCCGGGCACGTCAGGCATATCGGCCTTTCGGAAGTCGGCTCGGAGACCATCCGCCGCGCGCACGCCGTGCATCCGATCGCCGATCTGCAGATCGAATATTCGCTTGTAGCGCGCGGCATCGAGGACGACATCCTGAAGACCTGCCGCGAGCTTGGCATCAGCATCACGGCTTACGGCGTCCTGGCGCGCGGCTTGATCAGCGGCCACTGGTCGAAAGAGCATTCCGGCCCGCAGGATTTCCGCCTGCTGAGCCCGCGTTTCCAGGCCGGCAATATCGACACCAACCTGGCGTTGGTGGGTTCACTTCGCGCCATCGCCAAGGACGTCGGCGCATCTCCGGCGCAGGTCGCGATTGCCTGGGTCGCTGCGCAGGGCAAGGATATCGTGCCGCTGGTCGGCGCCCGCCGCCGCGACCGTCTCACCGAGGCGCTCGGCGCGCTCGAGGTGAAACTGACGGATGCGCATCTCGCCGCGCTGGCAAACGCCTTTCCGCCCGGCGTCGCCGCCGGCGGCCGCTATCCGGAGGAGCACTTGAAGCACATGGACAGCGAGAAGCGCGCTTCGTGACTGCGCTTTCACCTCTCCCGCTTGGGGGGAGGTCGGCGCACCCGGATCGGCGCTTCGCGCCGTCCGAGTACGGGCTCCGCGCCGGGTGGGGGCTCTCTCCACTCAATGACTCGCGGAGACACCCCCACCCCAGCCCTCCCCCGCAAGCGGGAGAGGGAGCACAGCTTCATCGCGGGTGCGTATCAACCTAATCGCATCATGCCCTAAAGATGCCCGCTCAGATCGGTGATGACGGGGTTGTCACCGTTGAGCGGATTGGCCGGATCGCGCGTGTAACGCAGGGTCTCGAAGCGCATCGCGCGCGCATCCACCATCAACAGGCGCCCGACCAGGCCCTCGCCGAAGCCGACGATCTCGCGGATCGCCTCCAGCGCCATCATAGAGCCCAGCATGCCGGCGAGCGCGCCCATCACGCCGGCTTCCGCGCAGGCCGGCACCGTGCCGGGCGGCGGAGGTTCCGGAAACAGGCAGCGATAGGTCGGATTGAAATCGCCGGCGGCATTCTTCTCATGCGCGCGGATCGTGGTCAGCGAGCCGTCGAATACGCCGAGCGCGGCCGTGATCAGCGGCTTGCCGGCGAGGAAGCAGGCATCGGAGACGAGATAGCGCGTCTCGAAATTGTCGGAGCCGTCGAGCACGAGGTCATAGCCGCCGATCAGCGACATCACGTTATCAGCGTCGAGCCGCACCGCATGCGCCTCGAAATTGACATGCGGGTTGAGCGCATGGATCTGCTCGGCGGCGCTGTCGACCTTGCGCTTGCCGATGTCCGGCGTCGCATGGATGATCTGGCGCTGCAGATTGGAGAGCGACACGATATCGTCATCGACGACCCCGAGCGTGCCGACGCCGGCCGCCGCCAGATACATCAGCGCCGGCGCACCAAGGCCGCCGGCGCCGATCACCAGCACCGAAGCCTCCTTCAGCGCCGCCTGCCCGGGGCCGCCGACTTCGCGCAGCACGATGTGGCGGGCGTAGCGTTCGAGTTCGTCAGCAGTCAGCATTGTCGCTTACATCCTTATCGCCACCGCCAAACCCTCATGGTGAGGAGCCGCGAAGCGGCGTCTCCTGACGATGCTATCGCATCGCCGGGCGAACCATGAAGCCCGGACCTCGCCGGTGGCCCATCCTTCGAGACGGCCGCTTCGCGTCCTCCTCAGGATGAGGTCGGAGTCGTGAACCCAGGTGTGGTTGTTGCCGACCAAGCAGATGTGCATAATCGACCCACCGCGCAATAACCTCCCGGATTTGTCATGAGATCAGTGCTTTCGGCAACATTGATGGTCGTGACAATGGGGAGCGCACAGGCGCAGGTGACCCCGCCGTCCACCGCCGGCGCCAAACCGAAGACAGTCGCGACCGTGCCGGTCCGCCCCGCGCTGCAGAAGCCCGAGGAGACGGCCAACGGGATGGCGCAGGCCGAGCGGCTCGCGCTGCAATCCGATCTCGCCTGGGTCGGCCAGTATAATGGCGCGATCACGGGCGATGTCAGCGAGCGCATGGTCAACGCGATCAAGGAATTCCAGAAATCGCGCGGCGGCAAACCGACCGGCGTGCTCAACCCGCAGGAGCGTGGCGTGCTGGCCGAGACCGCGCGGCGCAAACAGGAGAGCGTCGGCTGGCGGATTGTCACCGAGCCCGGCACCGGAGCGCGGCTCGGCATTCCCTCAAAACTGGTTCCGCAACTCGCAAGCGGTGTCGACGGCGCCAAATGGACGTCACCGACGGGGACGATCCAGGTCGTGCTGGCGCGCCGCAAGGAAGCGAGCCCGACCACCGCAAAACTTGCCGAGCGCGAGAAGAAGGAGCCGGGGCGGACCGTCGACTATACCGTCGTCAAGCCGGATTTCTTCGTGCTGTCGGGCCTGCAGGGGCTGAAGAAATTCTACATCCGCGGCACGTTCAAGGGCGATGAAGTTCGCATCCTCGCCATCCTCTACGACCAGGCGACTGAAAATACCGTCGAGCCGGTGGTGATCGCGATGTCGAGCGCGTTCAACCCGTTCCCATCAGGTCCCCAGGTTGCAGGCCCCCCGCCGCGCAAGACGGTGGAATATGGCACTGGCGTTGTCGTCAGCGACGACGGCGCGATCGTGACCGACCGCTTGGCCACCGACGAATGCATCGCGATTACGATTGCCGGTCACGGCAATGCCGACCGGATCGCCGAAGACAAGGAACACGATCTCGCGCTGCTGCACATCTATGGCGCGCGCGGATTGAAGCCGCTGAATATCGGCGCCACTGGCGCAAAGCCGGCGCTCGACCTTACCGGGATCGCCGATCCGCAGAATCAGGGCGGCGGCAACGCCGTGAGCAGTGCCAAGGCGACAGCGATGGCTGTCGGCAACGATGTCACGCTGACGCCGGCACCTGCGATCGGCTTCTCCGGCGCGGCGGCGCTCGATACCGACGGCAAGTTCGCCGGTCTCGCTTTGCTGAAGCCGGTGGTCGTCGCCGGTCCGCCGAATGCGGCGCCCGCGTCGCAGGCGATGCTGGCGCCGGCCGAGACGGTGCGCGGCTTCCTGAAAGCCCATGGTGTGACCGCGAATGGCACATCGACCGACGCAAAGGCCGCCGTGGTGCGCGTGATCTGCGTGCGGAAATAGCGCTCGCTCCTCGCCTCGCCCCGCTTGCGGGGAGAGGCCGGATGCATCGGCAGATGCAATCCGGGTGAGGGGCTGCCTCCGCGAACTCATCTCTTACCGAATTTGCGGAGACAGCCCCTCACCCCAACCCTCTCAGGGCGAGTTCTGCTCGTCCCGCCTCCGCAAGAGCGGGGAGAGGGAGCCGACGTCACGCCAATCTGAACCTTACCCCCGCACGCGCCAGCCCACCGGCGATCCCGATCGGCGTGCCGTCGGCGCGCCAGCAGGCGGCGCCCAGCATGCGGCCATCCTCATCAAACTCGATCGCGTTCATGCCGCCGGCGACGGAGGATACCGGCGCGACGGTATGACCCATCACGGCAAGTTTCTCGCGCACCCTCTCGGGAACGGCGAGTTCGACTTCGAGCGCATTGCCCTCGGTCCATACCCGCGGCGCCTCGACCGCTTCCTGCAGGCTCATGCCGTGATCGATCAGGTTGATCAGCGCCTGCATTGCGCTGGGGAAGATGCGTTTTCCTCCGGGCAGGCCGAGCGCATATCTCAGTTTGCCATCGCGCAGCGCCATCATCGGCGACATCGAGGTGGTGACGCGCTTGCCGGCCGCCAGCGACAGCGCGTGGCCGGGACGCGGATCGAACAGATGCATGTAATTGTTCGCGATGGCACCAAGGCCGGGGATCAGGATCTTGGCGCCGAACAGATTGTTGATGGTTTGCGTGGTCGCAACCACATTGCCGAACGCATCCGCCGCCGTCAGATGCGTGGTATGCGCGCCTTCGAGCTGCGCAACGCCCGCGCCCCAGGCCTGCGCCCGATCAGGATCGATCGCACGGCGGCGCTCTTCGGCATAGGCTTTCGACGTCAGCCGCTCGACGGGTACGTTGACATAGGCGGGATCGCCACTCGCCGCTGCACGGTCGGCAAAGGCGATCTTCAGCACTTCGGCGAGATAATGAATCGTCTCGGCGCTGCCGAAACCGAGGCCCGCGATGGCGTAGCCTTCGAGGATGTTCAACATCTCCGCGATATGCACGCCGGATGCCGCCGGCGGCGGTGGTCCCAGGATAACCCAGCCGCGATAATCGGCGCGGATCGGCTGGCGCTCGACGGTCTTGTAGGCTCCGAGATCGGCGCGGCGAATATATCCGCCGTTCTGCTCCATGTAGCGGACGAGGATATCGCCGAGCGATCCCTGATACAGCGCGGCCTCGCCATGCTCGGCGATATACCGCAACGTCTCCGCATATTCGGCCTGCACCACGCGTTCGCCGATCTTCAGCGGTTCGCCGTTCGGAAGATAGATCGCCGAAATCGGCTTGTCCTTCAACATGTCGGCCGCGCTCTCGCGGATGCATTCGTGCAAGTAAGGCGTCACCGCATAGCCGCGGGCGGCATGCTTGATCGCGGGCTGCATGACGTCGGCAAGGCTCATGGTCCCGAATCGCCGCAGCGTCTCGCACCAGGCCATTAGCGAACCCGGCACCGCCACCGCCTTCGCACCCACGCAATTCTCATCGCCGACGGTGTCGAACACGTCGCGCGCCGAACCCGGCTTCGAACTGTAGGTGTCGGGACGGACCGCGAGCGGCACGGTGCTCTGGCCGTCGATGAAGCGATGCGTGCCGTCGGCGAGACGGATATGCGCCATGCCGCCGCCGATGATGCCGACCATCATCGGCTCGACGACGGTCAGCGTGAACAATGTCGCGATCGCCGCATCGATCGCGTTGCCGCCGGCGGCCAGCATCTCGGCGCCCGCGCTTGAGGCCAGCGGATGATTGCTGACCACCATGCCGCGGCTGGAGATGGCTGGTTGCTTCTCGCATTCGAAATGTGTCGCCGCGCGATCTCGCCAATTCTCGCTCATGACGTCGCTCCCATTATTGTCGGTTATTTTTGGCATTTCGGGCACCAGAACGTCGAACGACCATTCTGGGTGAAGCGTTTCACGGTGCCGTCGCAGCCCGGAGTCGGGCACTTCTCGCCTTCGCGGTCGTAGACCTGGAACGAATGCTGGAAATAGCCGAGTTCGCCATTGGTCTGGCGATGGTCGCGCAACGATGAGCCGCCGGCCTTGATCGCCTGGTTCAACACATCGTGGATCGCAGTGACCAGTCGTTCTGCGTGCTCCGTCGGCTCCTCCGTCTTCTTCCTGGCAAGCGTTGCCGCCAGCCGCCGCGGCGACAGCCGCGCGCGAAACAGCGCTTCGCAGACGTAGATATTGCCGAGTCCTGCGACCACGCGCTGGTCGAGCAATGCTGCCTTCAGGCTGGTTTTCTTGTTGGCGCAGGAGTGCGCCAGCATCGCGGCATCGAATTCGTTGCCGAGCGGCTCGGGGCCGAGGCCCTTCAACAGCGGCTCGTCCTCGATCGCGTTGCGCGCGATCACTTTCATGTAGCCGAAGCGGCGGGGGTCGTTGAAGATGATCGCAGCCCCCGACGACATGTGGAAGATCACATGATCGTGCGCGCGGTCCTGATTGCGCTCGTAATGGAAATGTCCCGGCGCGGCCTTGTCATCGTCCTTGAGCACGCGGAACGAGCCGGACATGCCCAGATGCATCAAGAGCACGTCGCCCGAGGTCAGGTCCGCCATCAGATATTTCGCGCGACGGCCGAGACCCGCGACAGTTTGCCCTTCCAGCCGCGCGACAAAGTCTTTTTGAAAGGGAAACCGCAGGTCCTTGCGGCGGGCTTCCGCTTTCAGGATTTTCGCACCCTCCATGGACGGCTGCAGGCCGCGGCGGACGGTCTCGACTTCGGGGAGCTCGGGCATGGAAATGTCATTCACACGGGGCGGGATCGGCAAAAGTGTAAGCGGTTTTGCGCCCCTTCGCCCGCCAAATTAACAATTTGCCAACAATCCGCCAGATCACAGCCGGTTTGGCGGATTGTGCGCGGAGGTGCTGACGTGATAGCGCCATTGCGGCGGGCGCGCTATGGTCGCGCTCCTTAAGGTAATGCGTTGATGGATCGGCGGGACCAAACCACCCATTTCGGCTACAGGGACGTTCCCCTGGGCGAGAAACAGACGCTGGTGAACGAGGTGTTCCACAGCGTGGCGTCGCGTTATGACTTGATGAACGATCTGATGTCGATCGGCCTGCACCGGGTCTGGAAGGACATCATGATCACCCAGCTCAATCCGCCGAAGAGCGAAGCGCCGTTCGCGCTGCTCGACGTCGCGGGCGGCACCGGCGATATCTCTTTCCGGGCGGCGAAGGCGGGCGGTCCCGGTTTCCGCGCCACTGTCTGCGACATCAATGCCGACATGCTCGAGGTCGGCCGCAACCGTGCTCGCGCCCAGCATCTCGATGACCGGGTCTCGTTCGTCGCCGGCAATGCCGAGGCGCTCAGCTTTCCGGACCGTTCGTTCGACGCCTACACGATCGCGTTCGGCATCCGCAACGTGCCGCGGATCGATGTCGCGCTGCGCGAGGCCTATCGCGTGCTGCGACCCGGCAGCCGCTTCCTCTGTCTTGAATTTTCCACTGTCGACGTGCCCGGCCTCGACCGGCTCTACGACATGTTCTCGTTCAGGGTGATCCCGCCGCTCGGCCGCGCCGTGACCGGCGACGCCGAGTCCTATCAGTATCTCGTCGAATCGATCCGCAAGTTTCCACGGCCCAGCGCCTTTGCCGAGATGATCACTGCCGCCGGCTTTGCGCGGGTGAAATGGGAAATCCTCTCGGGCGGCATCGTGGCGCTGCATTCGGGCTGGCGTTTGTGATCTCCGCAACAACACACATCGCGCGCCTCGCCCGCGCCGCCTACGTCTTCGCGCGCGAGGGCGTGTTCGGCGTCGTCGATCCGGCCCTGGTGCCGCCGCCGGCGCAACTTCTGGTGAAGCTCGCCCGCCTGGTCGAACGGCGCGGCGCCAAGTCCGGCCCGCGATTGTCGCGGGCGCTGACGCGGCTCGGGCCGGCCTATCTCAAGCTCGGCCAGTTCCTGGCCACACGGCCCGACGTGGTCGGCGTGGTGCTGGCCAAGGATCTGGAGAGCCTGCAGGACCGGCTGCCGCCGTTCCCGCAGGCCGAAGCCGAAGCTGTGATCGTGCAGTCGCTGGAACGCCCGCTGGCGCAGAGTTTCGTACGGCTCGGCCCCGCAGTCGCCGCCGCCTCGATCGCGCAGGTGCATCGCGGCGAGATCGAGCGCAACGGCGTGCGCCAGCAGGTGGCCGTGAAGGTGCTGCGGCCGAACGTCGCCTCCCGCTTCCGCCGCGATCTCTCCGATTTCTTCTTTGTCGCGCACAAGGCGGAAGCCCATTCGGCCGAAGCGCGGCGCTTGCGGCTGGTCGAGGTCATCAACACGATGTCGCGCTCGGTCGCGATGGAGATGGACCTCCGCCTGGAGGCTGCCGCCCTCTCCGAGATGGCGGAAAACATCAAGGACGATCCGGATTTCCGCGTGCCGGCGGTGGACTGGGACCGCACCACCCACAACGTGCTGACGATGGAATGGGTCGACGGCATCCCGCTGAACGACCGTACCAGGCTGGAGCAAGCCGAGGTCGATCTGCCCGATCTCGGCCGCAAGGTGATCCAGAGCTTCCTGCGTCACGCGCTGCGCGACGGCTTCTTCCATGCCGACATGCATCCCGGCAATCTGTTCCTCGACGATAACGGCCGCCTGGTGGCGGTCGATTTCGGCATCATGGGCCGGCTCGGACAGAAGGAGCGGCGCTTCCTCGCCGAGATCCTGCTCGGCTTCATCACCCGCGACTATCGCCGCGTCGCTGAAGTGCATTTCGAGGCCGGCTATGTGCCGGGGCATCACTCCGTGGAGAATTTCGCGCAGGCGATCCGCGCCATCGGCGAGCCGATCCACAATCGCACCGCCGAGGAAATCTCGATGGCGCGGCTGCTCACGCTGCTGCTCGAGGTCACCGGCCTGTTCGACATGCAGACGCGTCCCGAATTGATCCTGCTGCAGAAGACCATGGTGGTGGTCGAAGGCGTGGCGCGCGGCTTTGACCCCAAGCTCGACATCTGGAAAATTGCTGACCCCGTGGTGCGCGAATGGATCGAGCGCAATCTCGGCCCCGTGGGGCGCATCCAGGGCGCGATGTCGGGGGCCGGCGAGCTCGCCCGCGTGCTGGCGCATCTGCCCGATATCGCCTCGCGCGCGGTCGCGGTGTTGGGCAATCTGGAGAGGATGACGCGCGAGGGCGTCACGCTGTCGCCGGAAACGATCGCGGCGATGGGACAGACCGAGGGCCGCAAGAACCGCTGGCGGACGATCGCGCTCTGGATCATCGCGGCCACTTTCATCGGAATCCTGATTGCAGTTCGGAATCTTTGATTGCAATGATAGCGTATGACGCTAGCATTGCTGTCAAATCGACGGTGCGGCCATGGCCAATCTGACTATTCGCAAGCTCGATGACGCCGTCCGAGATGAATTGCGCCTACGCGCAGCCCGTAACGGGCGCTCGGTCGAGGACGAGGTCCGGGTCATCCTGGGCGAGGTGGTTGCGGGGCAGCCCTCCGAGGTCCCGCCGGCAGCTCCCGCGTCGCGCCCGCAGGCCGCTGTAGCATCGGCCAACGGCCTGGCCCGCGTCACCCTGATCATCGGCGGCGGCATCGCCGCCTACAAGGCGCTGGACCTGATTCGGCGGCTCAAGGAGCGCCAGATTCACGTCCGCTGCGTGCTGACCAAGGCGGCGCAGCAGTTCGTCTCGCCGCTTGCGGCCAGCGCCCTGTCGCATGAGCGCGTCTATACCGACCTGTTCGATCCCGAGAGCGAATTCGATGCCGGCCACATCCGCCTGGCGCGCGAGTGCGACCTGATCGTGGTGGCGCCGGCGACCGCGGACCTGATCGCCAAAATGGCGCATGGCCATGCCGACGATCTCGCCTCCGCGATCCTGCTCGCCGCCAACCGCCCGATCCTGCTGGCGCCGGCAATGAATCCGCTGATGTGGAACAACGCCGCCACCCGCCGCAACGTGCTGCAGCTCCGCCGCGACGGCATCCTGACCGTCGGCCCCAACGCCGGCGAGATGGCGGAGGCGGGCGAAGCCGGCGTCGGGCGGATGGCCGAGCCGACGGAAATCGCCGCCGCTGCCGAACATATCCTGCGCCCGCCGCATCGGCGCCCGCTTCAGGGCAAGCGCGTGCTGATCACCGCAGGGCCAACGCATGAGGCGATCGATCCGGTGCGCTATATCGCCAACCGCTCCTCTGGCAAGCAGGGCTTTGCCATCGCCGCCGCCGCGCGAGATGCCGGCGCCGAGGTCGTCCTGGTCTCGGGGCCGGTCGATCTCGCCGATCCCCCCGGCGTGTCGGTAATCTCTGTGGAATCCGCGCGCGACATGCTGCACCGGGTGGAAGCGGCGCTGCCGGTGGATGTCGCGATCTTCGCGGCCGCGGTCGCCGACTGGCGGGTCGCCAATGAAGGCGAGCAGAAATTGAAGAAGACCACAGCCGGCGTGCCGTCGCTGCAACTGATCGAGAATCCCGACATCCTCGCCACCATCGCCAAGCTGCAGGACAAGCGCCCGCCGCTGGTGATCGGTTTCGCGGCCGAGACCGAGCATCTGATCGACAATGCAAAGGCAAAGATCGCCCGCAAGGGCTGCGACTGGATCGTGGCCAATGATGTTTCGCCGGCCACCGGCGTGATGGGCGGGGACCGCAACACCGTCCATCTGCTGACGCGCGAGGGCGATGATATCAGCGTCGATTCCTGGCCGGTCATGACCAAGGAACAGGTCGCCACCGAACTGGTGGCGCGGATCGCGAAGGCTGTGGAGGCGAAATCGTGAGTGCGACAATCAAGGTCGATGTCAGGCAATTGCCGCATGGCGAAGGCCTTCCGCTGCCGACCTACCAGACCGCCGATGCCGCCGGGCTCGATCTGCTCGCCGCAGTGCCCGAAGAAACGCCGCTGGTGCTCGCATCAGGCAAATATGCGATGGTTCCGACCGGGCTGACGATCGCGCTGCCGCCGGGCTATGAGGCGCAGGTGCGGCCACGCTCGGGACTTGCCGCCAAGCACGGCGTGACCGTGTTGAATTCGCCTGGTACCATCGACGCCGACTATCGCGGCGAGATCAACGTGCTCCTGATCAATCACGGCGAGGCGCCATTTTCGATCCGACGCGGCGAGCGCATCGCGCAGATGGTGATCGCACCGGTCGTGCAGGCGGAACTGGTTCCCGTGACCGTGCTGTCCAGTACCGACCGAGGCAGCGGCGGCTTCGGCTCGACCGGGCGATAAGCCATTCGAATGCGGATAAAATTTGCGCTGGCGCATGAATTGAGCCCCGCATTTTTCACAGCGTGTCTTGCGTTCACGATCTGGACTCTTACTCGCTGAGTCAGCTTGAGGATATGCTTCCTCGATTCGTGAGCACGGCGGGGGTCTAACGCCGGGCTGAAGTCGTGCGTTCTGGGGCAAATTATGTCAGGCGTGGTCGCCGCAATGCGTCGAAGCCTGCTGTCGTGCACCTCACTGGCGCGCGACGGCCTGATGGGGCTCGCCGCTACATTGGCGCTGCCCACGGGATCGGCGCGCGCCGGTGACTGGCTGTTCGAGCCGGCGATCTCGGCGTGGTTCGACCTCGATCACCAGGAATTCGTTCTTTTCACCGCCGCGGTTGCGTTGCTCGGCTTTTCCGTGGTCGCCGCGATCCTCTTGATGCGCACGCGCGCTCGCGCCAGCCGGAGCGAGGGGCGCCTGCGCGCCGAGATCGCCGATCTGCAGGCCCAATCCGATCGTCTGCGCGCGCTGCTGTTTGCCGAACCGCAGGTCCTGATTTCCTGGGCGGCCGGCAACAATCGCCCCGAGATCAGCGGCGACATCGCCTTGCTGACCTCGCAGGAGGCGACCCAGAACTCGCCCCAGCGCGTGCTGGCATTCGGAACCTGGCTGCCGCCGGAACCGGCGCTGCAGATGGACCACGCGGTCGACGCGCTGCGGGAGGCCGGCCAGGGCTTTCTGCTCAACCTCACGACCGCGAACGGCCGCGCGATCGAGGCCATGGGTCGCGCCATCGGCGGCCAGGCGATCGTGCGGATGCGCGAGCTCGGCGGCTTGCGCCGCGAATTGGCCGAGGCCAATCTGCGCTACAAGATGCTGCAGGAGGAAACCGAACTGCTGCGCGATTTCGCCGCCGCCGCACCCTGGCCGATCTGGGCCAAGAATGCGCAGGACGATCTGCGCTATGCCAATACGGCCTATCTGCGGGCGACCGAGGGCGCGAGCATCGCGGATGCAATCACCCGCAATCTCGAGCTCCTGGAGAACGATCAGCGGGTCGAGATGGCCAAGGCGCTGCACGAATATGCAACCTATGCCGCGCGACTGCCGATCGTGGTCGGCGGCGAGCGGCGGATCTACGACGTGCAGGCGATGAAGCTTGCCGGCGGCAGCGCCGGCATCGCCATCGACGCCAGCGAGGTTGCCGCCCTTCGCGCCGCGCTCACCCGGATGGCGGAAGCGCATCGCCGCACCCTCGACCAGCTCTCTTCCGGCGTCGCCGTGTTCGACGCCGACCGGCGGCTCGCCTTCTACAACGAATCCTATCGCCGCCTCTGGGATCTCGATCAGGCATTCCTCGACAGCAACCCGGACGATTCCAGCGTCCTCGATCGGCTGCGCGCCGCGCGCAAGCTGCCGGAGCAGCCGGACTTCCGCGCCTGGAAGGCCAAGCTGCACGAAGCCTATCGCGCGGTCGAATCGGAGAGCTACACCTGGTTCCTGCCGGACGGCCGCGCGGTCAGTGTCGTCACCACGCCGAACCTCGAAGGCGGCGTCACCTATCTCTTCGACAACGTCACCGAAAGCCTCGACCTGGCGCGTCGCTTCGACGGCCTGATCCGGGTCCAGCACGAGACCCTCGACAACCTCAACGAAGCAGTCGCGGTGTTCGGCAGCAATGGCCGGGTGCAGTTGTTCAACCCGGCATTTGAGAAGATGTGGCGGCTGCCGGCGGATGCGCTGCGCGAGCAGCCGCATATCGAGACCGTGGAAGCGCTGTGCAGGCCGCTGTTCGACGATCCGATCGTCTGGCGCGCGCTGCGCGAGGCGATCACTGCGATCGAGAACCGGGCCCAGGTTGCGCTGAAGCTCGAGCGCAAGGACGGCAGCGTGCTGCATTGCATGACCATGCCGCTGCCCGACGGCGCGACCATGCTGACGTTCCAGGACATCACCGACACCGAGAATGTCGAACGCGCGCTGCGCGAGCGCAACGAGGCGCTGGAAGCGGCCGACCAGATGAAGGTCGATTTCGTCCACCACGTGTCCTACGAATTGCGCGCGCCGCTCACCACCATCATCGGCTTTGCGCATTTCCTGTCTGATCCCTCGACCGGACCGCTCAACGCGAAGCAGGCCGAATATCTCGACTACGTCACCAAATCGACCAACGCGTTGCTCGCGCTCACCAACAACATCCTCGATCTCGCCACCATCGATGCCGGCGCGATGACGCTCGAGCTCGGCTCCGTCGATATCGGCAAGACGATCGAGGCCGCCGCCGAAGGCATCCAGGACCGGCTCGCGACCGACCGCATCACGCTCAAGGTCGACATCGAGCCCAATATCGGCGAATTCATCGGCGACGAACGGCGCGTGGTGCAGGTGCTCTATAACCTGCTCGCCAACGCCGTCGGCTTCTCCCCGCATGACGGGACGGTCACGATCTCTGCGCGACGTGCCGACCACAGCGTCGTATTCGCGGTGACCGACACCGGCCCGGGCATCGCGCCTGAGGTCAAGGACAAGGTATTCAACTGGTTCGAGAGCCATTCCCATGGCTCGCGGCACCGTGGCGCCGGCCTCGGCCTGTCGCTGGTGCGCTCCTTCGTCGAGTTGCATGGCGGCAAGGTCCGCGTCGATTCGACTGTCGGCAACGGCACGACCGTGACCTGCATCTTCCCGGTCGACCAGAACGCGCATCGCAACGCCGCCGAATGATTGTCACCAGCACATTCTCGGTCGCACTCGCCAATGAGGCGGCGACCGCGCATCTGATGGCGGATCTCGCGCTCTTGATCGGCCCCGGCGAAGTCATCGCGCTCTCCGGCGATCTCGGCGCCGGCAAGACCGCGGCGGCCCGCGCGCTGATCCGCTATCTCGCCACCGATGATACGCTGGAAGTGCCGAGCCCGACCTTCACGCTGGCGCAAACCTACGAGTTGCCGGCGTTCCCGCTTGTTCATGCCGATCTCTACCGCATCAATGACGCGAGCGAACTCGAGGAGATCGGGCTGTCGCCCTTGCCTGACGGCGCGGTAGCGCTGATCGAATGGCCGGAGCGCGCACCGGATGCCTTGCCGCCGGATCGTATCGACATCGCGCTGAGCCACCGGCCGGCGCTGGGATCGAACGCGCGGGCGGCCGAGATCACCGGCCACGGCAAGGCCGCCGCCGTCGTCACGCGGCTGAAGGCGCTGCGCCAATTCCTCGACAATGCCGGCTACATCGACGCGCGGCGCGAGCGCATGCCGGGCGATGCCTCGACCCGCTCCTACGCCCGGCTGTTCGACGACAATGGCAGCGTCATCCTGATGAACTCGCCGCGCCGCCCCGACGGGCCGCCGATCTATGACGGCAAGCCCTACAGCGCTGCCGTCCATCTCGCCGAGGACGTCAAGCCGTTCGTCGCCATCGACAACGGACTGCGCGAGCGCGGCTTCTCCGCACCCGCGATCCGCCACTCCGACATCGATCTGGGATTCCTGATCACCGAGGATTTCGGCAAGGACGGCGTCGTCGAAGGCAACCCGCCGGCGCCGATCACCGAGCGCTATGAAGCCGCGACCGACATGCTGGCAGCCCTGCATCGCGAGAAGCTGCCAGAAGAGCTGCCACTGTCGCCGCAGCTCACCTACGACATCCCCGTCTTCGACATCGATGCATGGCTGATCGAGCTGGGCTTGATGATCGAGTGGTACTTGCCGCAGCGCGGCGTCACCCTCGCATCGGATTTACGCAATGAATTTCTTGCGATGTGGCGAACGCTCCTGGAAAAGCCGGCCGCGGCGCCGCGGACCTGGGTGCTCCGCGACTTCCACTCGCCCAACCTGATCTGGCTCGGCGAGCGCACCGGCATCCTGCGGGTCGGCCTGATCGACTTCCAGGACGCGGTGCTGGGACCTGCCACTTACGACCTGGTGTCGCTGCTCCAGGACGCGCGGATCGACGTGCCCGAGCAGCTCGAGCTCACACTGCTCTCCCGTTACATCAAGGCGCGGCGGGCCACCGAGGAGCATTTCGACGCGGCCAGCTTCGCCGAGCTCTACGCGATCATGTCGGCCCAGCGTAACACGCGTCTGCTGGGCACGTTTGCGCGGCTCAACGGGCGGGACGGCAAGCCGCATTATCTCAAGCACCAGCCGCGGATCTGGACTTACCTCACTCGTTCACTGGCTCACCCGGCACTGGCCGGCCTCCGCGAATGGTACGCGGCCCACGTTCCGCCGCCGGTTTCCTGATTTACCCCCTGTTAGCCCGAGCCGCCCTAGTGTGACACACGCTCGGGATGCAGAGCGGCTGGATCATGTTCAGGATCATGATCGAGGTTAAGGATTGAGTCGGCCATGAAAGCAGAACGGCGCCGCGGCGAGCGTGTCACCTTCGAACGCGGCATTCCCGCGCACATGATGGGGATCGATGGCACGTGGCGGCGCGACTGCACCATGGAAGACGTTTCCGAGACGGGCGCTAAACTGACGGTCGAGGGCTCGGTGGAGGGCCTGCACCTGAAGGAGTTCTTCCTGCTGCTGTCATCGACCGGGCTTGCCTATCGCCGCTGCGAATTGTCCTGGGTCAACGGCGATCAGATCGGGGTCAATTTCCTCAAGCAAGGTGACAAGAAGAAGAAGGCGGGCAAGCGCGGCTCGCAACCCGCCGAGGTCTGAACACTGCTGTTTTAGAGCATGATCCGGAAAAGTGGAGAGATCATGCTCAAACAAAGAGATGAGATCATGATCCCGATTTTGTCGAATCGGATCATGATTCAGGACGTTTTCTTTCCCGTCGCACGGGCGTCATGTCCGGCGACTATCGCGTCGACCTTATGCGCGCCCCAAATCGGCGTGATAGGATAGCGCGCGTCACGATTTGAACGGTTCGAGAGCCCGGAAGAATGTCCGTCACCCCCCGTAGAGCCATGGTCCTCGCCGCTGGTCTCGGCCTGCGCATGCGGCCTTTGACCGACCATATGCCGAAGCCGCTGGTGAGCGTGGCGGGGCAGCCGCTGCTCGATCATGTCCTGGACAAGCTTGCCGCTGCCGGCGTGAGCGAGGCCGTGGTCAATGTGCACTATCTGCCCGACCAGATCATCGAGCACGTCAAGACGCGGAAGCAGCCGCGCGTGATCATCTCGGACGAGCGAGACAAGGTGCTGGGCACTGGCGGCGCGGTGGTGAAGGCGTTGCCGCTGCTCGGGCGTGAGCCGTTCTTCCACGTCAACTCCGACACCATGTGGATCGATGGCGTGCGGCCGAACCTGGCGCGGCTCGCGGAGACCTTCGATCCTGCGAAAATGGATATTCTGCTGCTGATGGCGCCAACCGCGAGCAGCATCGGCTATGGCGGCCGCGGCGACTATTCCATGCTGCCGGACGGCGCCTTGCGCAAGCGGCGGGAACAGCAGGTGGTGCCGTTCGTCTATGCCGGCGCCGCCATCATGTCGCCGTCGATCTTTGCGGACGCCCCCGCGGGCGAGTTCTCGCTGACCAGGCTTTTTGACCGTGCCAACGAGCAGGAACGGCTGTTCGGCCTCAGACTCGACGGTGTCTGGATGCATGTCGGAACCCCCGACGCCGTGCAAGCCGCGGAAGAAGCATTTTTGGAAAGCGTGGCGTAGGCTAAGCCAACCCCAGCAATCGTCATGCCCCGCGCAGGCGGGGCATCCAGTACGCCGCAGCCTCTCGACTTATTCACTGGCGTCTGTGGAATACTGGATCACCCGCCTTCGCGGGTGATGACCGATGAACGGGTGGTTCGACCGCGTGGAAATCGCCCCCTATATTGGCGCCTGACCCCGAATCAGGCTCCTCATGCGCGTTTTCAGCGTCCCCCTCTCCGTCCCGTTCCTGCGTACCGTCATCGCCGCGCTGGTTGACGGTCGCCTGGTCAGGGGATTCGACGCGCGCGGCAATCCCGAACGGCTGGCTGACGCGACGCTCTATCTGCCGACCCGGCGCGCAGGCCGGCTTGCGCGGGAGATCTTCCTCGATGTCCTGGACACGGATGCCGCTGTGCTGCCGCGCATCATTGCGCTTGGCGACATCGACGAGGATGAACTCGCTTTCGCGGAAGAGGCGGAACAATTCAGCGGCGCAGCGCCGCTGGAGATTCCGCCCAAGCTTGGCGAGCTCGAGCGGCGGCTGACATTGGCGAGGCTGGTCGCGGCCTGGGCCAAGAGCCCGGTGACCGCGCCGCAGGTGGTCGGCGGCCCCGCATCGACGCTGCAGCTCGCCGGCGATCTCGCGCGGCTGATGGACGACATGGTGACGCGCGGCGTCGAGTGGAGCGCGCTCGACAGGCTGGTGCCCGATCAGCTTGACCAATATTGGCAGCATTCGCTGGATTTCCTGCGGATCGCGCGCGTGGCTTGGCCAGCCTATCTCGCCGAGGTCGGCCGTATCGAGCCGGCGGCGCGGCGCGACCTCTTGATCTCGGCCGAAACCGCGCGACTGACCGCACAATCCGATGGTCCCGTGATCGCGGCGGGCTCGACCGGTTCGATGCCGACGACCGCCAAGTTTCTCCACGCGGTAGCCAAGCTGCCGCACGGCGCGGTCGTGCTGCCCGGGCTCGATACCGATCTTGATGAAGAGTCCTGGGAGACGATCGGCGGCATGCGCGATGCCAAGGGCAAATTCACCACGCCGCCCGCATCGAACCATCCGCAATTCGCCATGCACGCGCTGCTCGAGCGTTTCGGCATCAAGCGTGATGAGGTGGAGATTCTGGGCGAGCCGGCACCACACGGGCGCGAGGTGCTGCTGTCGGAAACGATGCGGCCGTCCAGTGCCACGGCGCAATGGCACGACCGGCTGGAGCAGCCCGAGATCGCCGAGAAGATTTCCGCCGGCACGAACGGCATCGCCGTGGTGGAGGCGCCGAATCCGGAGATGGAAGCGCTCGCCATCGCCATTGCCATGCGCGAGGCGAGGCATCTCAATAAATCCGCCGCACTGGTCACGCCGGACCGCGCCTTGGCGCGGCGGGTGATGGCGGCACTGACGCGCTGGAATCTCGAATTCGACGATTCCGGCGGTGAAGCGCTGATGGACACACCATCGGGCATTTTCGCCCGCCTCACCGCGGAAGCCGCGACCAAGGGATTGGAGCCACCGACGCTGCTCGCGCTCTTGAAACATCCGCTGTTCCGGCTCGGCGCCGCGCCGGGCGCCTACCTTCGCGCGACCGAAGTCTTGGAGCTGGCGCTCTTGCGCGGCACGCGGCCGCAAGCCGGCAGCGAAGGCCTTGCCCGCGACTTCGAACGCTTCCGCAGCGAACTCGCCAAGCTGCGCCGCGGCGAGACCTCATCGCTTCATGCCCTCGAACAACGGACCCGGCTCCGCGACGTCGAGCTCGACCAGGCGCAGTCGCTGATATCAAAGCTGAGGGCCGCGCTTGCACCGCTTGAAAGTCTCAGCGCATCCAAGCCGTACGATTTTGCCGAGTTGGCGCTCCGTCATCGCGAGGCTCTCACTGCGTTGTCCTGCGATCAGCACGGCATCGCCGTCGCCTTCGAAGAGCAGGCCGGTTCCGTGCTCGCATCCGCATTCGATGATCTCGTGGGCGCCAAGAAACTAAGCGGCGTGATGGTCCCGCTCTCCGATTATCCCGACGTCTTTCAGACTGCGTTTGCCGACCGCATGGTGCGTCGCCCGGAATCGCCGCGCGCGCAACTGCACATCTTCGGCCAGCTCGAAGCGCGACTGACGGAGACCGATCGCGTGATCCTTGGCGGGCTCGTCGAAGGCGTCTGGCCGCCGGCGCCGCGGATCGATCCCTGGCTCAGCCGGCCGATGCGGCACGAGCTCGGTCTCGACCTGCCGGAACGGCGTATCGGCCTTTCCGCCCACGACTTTGCGCAACTGCTCGGCACTGACGATGTGATCCTCACCCACTCGGCCAAGGTCGGCGGCGCGCCGGCGGTGGCCTCGCGCTTCCTGCATCGGCTGGAAGCGGTCGCCGGCGAGGCGCGCTGGAAAGCCGCGAAAGCACTGGGCGAGACATACGTTCAATACGCCGCCGAGCTCGACCGGCCGGACAAGGTCGAGCCGATCGCGCAGCCCGCGCCGAAGCCGCCGCTTGCGACAAGGCCGCTCAAGATGTCGGTGACCGCGATCGAGGACTGGCTGCGCGATCCCTACACGATCTACGCAAGATATATCCTGCGGCTCGACCCGCTCGATCCCGTCGACATGCCGCTGTCGGCGGCCGATCGTGGCTCGGCAATCCACGCTGCGCTCGGCGAATTCACGCAAGCCTTCGCCGATGCGCTGCCGGACGATCCGCTGCGCGCCCTGCGTGAGATCGGTGGCAAGCATTTTGCGCCGCTGATGGAACGGCCGGAAGCGCGGGCGCTGTGGTGGCCGCGCTTCCAGCGCATCGCGGCATGGTTTGCCGAATGGGAGACCGCGCGGCGCGGCGCTATCGCGGCGATCAATGCCGAGATCCGTGGCGAGATCGGCATCCCCCTCGACAATGCGCGCACCTTTACACTTTCGGCGCGCGCCGACCGGATCGAGCGCCGCGGCGATGGCTCGTTCGCCATCCTCGACTACAAGACCGGACAGCCGCCGACAGGCAAGCAGGTACGCATGGGACTGTCGCCGCAGCTCACGCTGGAAGCCGCGATCCTGCGCGAGGGCGGCTTTGAGGGCATTCCCGCTGCCGCGTCTGTCGGCGAGCTCACCTATGTCAGGCTCAGCGGCAACAACCCGCCGGGCGAGCAACGAACATTGGAACTGAAAATCAGGCCGGGCGATACGCCGCAATCGCCCGACGATGCCGCCGACCACGCGCGGAAGGAGCTGGAAAAACTGATCCGCCAGTTCGAGGACGAGAACCAGGCCTACACCTCGCTGAATCTCTCGATGTGGGCCAACCGCTACGGCACCTATGACGATCTCGCCCGCATAAAGGAGTGGTCCGCGGCCGGCGGCCTGGGAGTAGAGGAATGGTGAAAGCGCCGCGCCCCATTCCCGACGCGGTGCGCGCCACGCAGGCGCGCGCGTCCGATCCCAAGGCGTCCGCGTTCGTGTCCGCCAACGCCGGTTCAGGCAAGACCCATGTACTGGTGCAGCGCGTGATCCGGCTGTTGCTGGAGGGCACGCCGCCGGAAAAGATCCTCTGCATCACCTTCACCAAGGCGGCCGCGGCCAACATGGCCGAGCGGGTGTTCTCCACGCTCGGCCATTGGGTCACCCTCGACGATACGGCGCTGGACGCGGCGATCCGCGAAGCCGGCATTGCCCATCCCAATGTGAGGCTCCGACGGGAAGCGCGAAAGCTGTTCGCCTGCGCGCTGGAGACGCCGGGCGGGCTGAAGGTGCAGACCATCCATGCGCTATGCACCCGCCTGCTGCAGCAGTTCCCGTTCGAGGCCAATGTGCCGGCGCGGTTCGCCGTGCTCGACGAGCGCGACCAGAACGAGATGATGGAGCGCGCCAATCTCGCGGTGCTGCTGGAAGCCTCGCGCAATCCCGACAGCGCCACGGGGCGTGCGTTGATGGTGGCGATGGCGAGCGCGGCCGACGTCACCTTCAAGGACGTGGTGCGCGAAGCCTGCCTCAGCCGCGATCATTTCATGGCCTGGACCGATGCCGCGGGCAGCGCGGTGGCCGCCGCCGGCCAGATGTCGGCAGCACTTGGCGTCGCCGCTGATGATTCGATCGAGGACGTCGAGCGCGCGATCCTGGATGGTCCCTATCTGCCACGCGCGCGCTGGGAGGACATTGCGCTCGTCCTCGACACCGGCAACAAGTCCGACCAGGATCAGGCGTCACGCCTGCGTGAGGCGCTGGTCTTCACCGGCAGCGCGCAGGTCGATGCCTATCTTGGCGTCTTCCTTACCGACGCCGACCGCACGCCGCGCAAGTCCGTGGTGACGAAGAAATTCTTCGACAACAATCCCGCCATCGGTCGGCTGTTCGAAGCAGAAAGCCAGCGCATCCATCCGCTGATCGAGCGCCGCCGCGCCGTAACGATCCGCGACCGCACCGAGGCGCTGCTGCATATCGCGACTGCGGCGGCCGCGAACTACCGCCGCGAAAAGCTGGAGCGCGGGCTGCTCGACTATGACGACCTCATCGACAAGACGCTCGAGATGCTCGACCGCGTCTCCTCGGGTTGGGTGCACTACAAGCTCGACCGCGGCGTCGATCATGTCCTGATCGACGAGGCGCAGGATACCAGTCCCAAGCAATGGGACATCGTCGCGCACATCATTTCCGAATTCACCTCCGGCGCCGGCGCGCGCGACGGTGTGGTCCGCACCGTGTTCGCGGTCGGCGACGAGAAGCAGTCGATTTTCTCGTTCCAGGGCGCGGCCCCGCATGAATTCGATCTGCGCCGCCGGGAGCTGAAGAAGAAGTTCGAGGATGCCGGGCTGAAATTCGATCCCGTTTCCTTCACCTATTCGTTCCGTTCGGGACCCGCGATCCTGCAATCGGTCGACCACGTGTTCCGTGAGCAGGAGATCTATCGCAGCATCCATGCGGTCGAGAACGGCTATCCGCTCCACAATGCGCTCGCCGACGCCGGTCCCAGCATGATCGAACTCTGGGAGCTCGCGGAAGCCGACGACAGGCAGGACATCGAGGGCTGGCGCGCGCCGTTCGACGGCGTCTCCGTCACCAGCCCCGAAGTGAAGCTTGCGAAGCGCATCCAGGCCGAGATCAGGCGGCTGGTGGAAAGCCGCACCATGACCGGCAGCCGCGGCAATCGCCGGCCGCTCACCTACGGCGATGTGCTGGTGCTGGTGCGAAGACGCGGCAACGCGTTCGACGCCGTGATCCAGGCGCTGAAACACGCCAATATCCCGGTCGCCGGAGCCGACCGGCTGAAATTGACCGAGCACATCGCGATCATCGATTTGATGAACCTCGCGGACGCGCTGCTGCTGCCGCAGGACGATCTGGCACTGGCGGTCGCACTGAAGAGCCCGCTGTTCGGCCTCGACGACGACGATCTGTTCAAGCTGGCCTGGGAGCGCAAGAGATCGCTGCGCCACGCGCTGGCGCTGCATGCGGCGACCGATGAGCGCCTCGCGGCCGCGCTGAAACGGCTCGAACGATGCGAGCGGCGCTTTGCGGACTCTACGCCGTTCGCCTTTTATGCCTGGCTGCTTGGCGGCGAAGGCGGGCGGGCGCGCATCCTGCGTCGCCTCGGCCATGAGGCCAATGATGCGCTCGACGAATTCCTTGAGCTTGCGCTGGCCTATGAGCGCAAGGCACCCAGCTCGCTGCAGGGCTTCGTGGCCTGGCTGCGTGCCGCCGACACCGAGGTGAAGCGCGACATGGAGATTTCGCGCGACGAGGTGCGCGTGATGACCGTGCACGGCGCCAAGGGGCTGGAAGCCTCCGTCGTGTTCCTGGTGGACACCACCACCTCGCCCGCGGACACGCAACGGCTGCGGCTGATCCATCTGCCACAGGGCAACAGCGCGCCGCACGGGCCCGGCGTCGTGGTCTGGGCCGGCCGCAAGGCCGAAGATCCCGGTCCCGTCGCCAAGGCACGCGAGGCGATGCTGGAGGAGACGGAAGACGAATATCGCCGCCTGCTCTACGTCGCGATGACCCGGGCTGCAGATCGATTGATCGTTGGCGGCTGCCTGCCCGGCAATATGAAGAAGGTCCGGACTTCCTCCTGGTATGACCTGATCGACAAGGGCCTCGCCAATTCCGACCTCAGCTTGCAGGAGATCGAGACCCCGGCGGGCCTGGTGAAGCGTTATTTCCGGCCCGATGATGCCGATGCGACGACCGGCGTCGCGGTGTCGGGGGCGCCGCAGCCGATCGAACTGCCGTCCTGGCTGCAGCGGCCGGCGCCGACTGAGCTCGCCGCCGACAGCCGGCTGCGGCCATCCGACCCCAGCGACGACAGCCGCCGCGTCCGCAGCGGCGAGCAGCTCGTGCTGCGTGCCCGCGCCATCCAGCGCGGCACGCTGGTGCACCGGCTGTTGCAGTCGCTGCCGGACATCGCACCCGAGCGCCGACGCGGTGCGGCGCTGTCCTATCTCGAACGCAATGCCGAGGATTGGACCGCCGAGGAGCGCACGGCGCTGGCCGAAAGCGTGCTGGCCTTGATCGCCGATCCGCGTTTTGCCGCGGTGTTCGCGGCCGGAAGCCGAGCGGAAGTGTCCATCGTCGGCCGGCTGGACCAGCCCGGGCGATCGCCGGCGCTGGTATCCGGTCAGATCGACCGGCTGGTGGTGACGCCGGACGAAATTTTGATCGTCGACTTCAAGACCAACCACGCCCCGCCGAAAACTGCGGCCGAGGCGCCGCGGGGCTATATCCGGCAGCTCGCGCTCTACCGGGCCGTGCTGCGCAAGCTTTATCCCGGCCGTCCCGTCCGCGCCGCCCTGCTCTGGACCGAAAGTACTGAAATGATGGAGATTTCCGTCTCCGCGCTGGACAGGGAGCTGGCATCCCATCATGCTGGCGTGACTGAGCTTGACCCGGCAGGGGTGCGTTCATAGGTTTGTTGTACGATCCCGGGCGCGACTCAGTCGCGCCCTTTTCTTCCAACCGAACGAGGTACCCCATGGCCGTTGGCAAGGTTTCTGACGCCAATTTCGATGCCGAAGTGCTCAACGCGACCGGGCCTGTCGTGGTCGATTTCTGGGCCGAATGGTGCGGCCCCTGCCGCATGATCGCGCCCGCGCTGGACGAGATCGCGGGTTCGATGGGCGACAAGGTCAAGATCGTGAAGCTCAACGTCGACGAGAGCCCGAAGACGGCTTCTAAATATGGCGTGATGTCGATCCCGACCCTGATGATTTTCAAGGGCGGCGAGATGGCCTCGCGCCAGGTCGGCGCGGCGCCGAAGGCGAAGCTGCAGCAGTGGATTTCCGCTGCGGTCTGATCCGTCTCCTTAGAATAATTTTCGACAACGGCCGGCGGATAGTCGGCCGTTTGCGTTGAGGGGGCGTGTGTTGCGTTTGAAGGTCCTCGCCCGTGCCGTCTCCCCGTCGAAAGATCGCTTCCGATTCCGCCGCGCTGGTCGCGATGGAGGCCCGTTCGGTCGATGCGATCCCGCGCGGGGACGAATGGCAATATGAGCCGAAATGGGATGGCTTCCGCTGCCTGCTCGCGCGCCAGGGTGCGAAGGTCGACCTGCGCTCGAAGTCCGGGGAAGATCTCGGCCGCTATTTTCCGGAGCTGATCGCCGCAGCGCTCGAGTTGAAGGCGACTTCGTTCCTGCTCGACGGCGAAATTGTCGTGCCGCATGGCAAGACGTTCTCGTTCGACGATCTGCTGCAGCGGATTCATCCCGCTGCCAGCCGCATCAAGAAGCTGGCGCACGAAACGCCGGCGCTGTTCATCGCCTTCGACCTGCTCGCGACGGCCACAGAGAAGAAGCTTTCCGCCGAGCCGTTGAGCCAACGACGCCCAACGCTCGAAACCTTCGCCAAAGCGCACTTCAAGTCCACTCCAACATTTCGGCTATCGCCCGTCACCACAAGCTACGCCACGGCTGTGAAGTGGCTGAAGCAATCGGGCGGCGGCTTCGACGGCGTGATCGCCAAGCGCATCGAGCTGCCCTATCAGGCGGGCAAGCGCGAGGGCATGCAGAAGATCAAGAAATTCCGCAGCGCCGATTGCGTCGTCGGCGGCTTTCGCTACTCGACCAACAAGATCGACGGCCGGAACGTCGTCGGCTCGCTCCTGCTCGGCCTCTATGACGATGACGGCCTGTTGCACCATGTCGGCTTCACCTCCGCGATCAAGCGCGAGGAGAAGCCGGCGTTGACGTCAAAGCTGGAGACGCTGATCGCAAAGCCCGGCTTCACCGGGAATGCGCCTGGTGGCCCGAGCCGCTGGTCGACCGAACGCTCCGCGCAATGGTGTCCGCTGAAGCCGAAACTGGTGATCGAGGTCTGCTACGATCATTTCAGCGGCGAGCGCTTTCGCCACGGCACCTCGATCCTGCGCTGGCGCCCGGACAAGGCACCGCGGCAATGCACCTTCGAGCAGCTGAAGCAGAAGGCCGTCGATCCGATGAGGCTGTTGAAGGCGCAGGAATCGCAGCCCGGATGAAGCGGAGCGTAATCCGGGGCTTTCCGCACGTGGACAGACTTTCCCCGGACTACGCTCCGCTCCATCCGGGCTACGGCATCGTGCTAGCGGATCCACCCGGTCGCCAGCGCCGATGCCAGTTCCAACTGGCCATTCTCGCGCGCCAGCGCGGCCATGGCGTCGTGATCGTAGGGCACATGGCGGAACGTCACCCGCCAGGCACCGTCGGCTAATTCCAGGATCGCGTAGCGCGCGTCGGGCGTGCCCGCCTCCACGACATGCTTGTACGGATGGACGTCGCGATAGCCAGGAGAACCGACGCTGCCAGGATTGACGATCAGGCGGCCGTCACGAAGCCGCACCGCACGCGCGAGATGGCTGTGGCCGCAGAGGATGAGCGGCTGGCTGATGCCGCCGGCTGCTTGCTCGATCGTCTCCAGTGATGCCATCCGCACCGTGCCATCAGGCAGCACTGTCTCCAGCCAATAGACTTCATCGTCGGCAGGCGTCGCATGGCAGAGAAAGACCTGATCACGGAACACCCGTGTCGGCGGCACGGTACGCAGCCAGTCGAGATGGCTTTGATCGAGTTGCGCGTACGCCGGCCGGTCCCACGAACCCATCTTCTCCGGCGGCCGATCGATGAGATAGCGATCGTGATTGCCAAGTACGTGAACGGCACCGAGCGCCATCAGCGTGTCCATCGTCCGCCGCGCGTCCAGCGGACCGCTCGCCATGTCGCCGAGATTGACGATCTCGGCAATCCCCTGCGCGCGGATATCAGCAACCACAGCTTCCAGCGCCAGATAGTTGCCGTGCACGTCGGCGATGGCGGCAAAGCGCAGCGTCATGTCGGCGGCGTGCCGTTCACGTCGAGCACATGGCCGGCGAGATAGAGCGAGCCGGTGATCAGGATGCGCGGCGGCACCTCGTAAGCAAGCTGCGAAAGCGCATGCAGCGCGGCCTCCACGCTCGCTGCGATCTCGACGCGCATGCCGAACGCGCGCGCCGCATCCGCCAGCCGGTCCGGCGGCATCGCGCCCGCACGGCCCGGAATCTCGACCGCGATGATGTGGCGCGTCAGACCGGCGAAATTGGCCAGGAAGCCGGATGCATCCTTGTTCGCCATCATGCCGGCGATCACCACCAGCGGACGCGACACGCGCTCTTCGAGATCGCCGACCGCAGTGGCCGCCACGCGACCGCCTTCGGCATTGTGTCCGCCATCGAGCCAGATCTCGGAGCCCGGCGGCGCCAGATTGACCAGCGCACCCGACGCCAGCCGCTGCATTCGCGCCGGCCACTCGGCATTGACGATGCCGGCCTCGAACGAAGCGATCCCGATCTTGAACGCATCGATCGCACGCAGCGTCGCGATCGCAAGCCCCGCATTGTCGAACTGGTGACGGCCGAACAGTTTTGGCGCTGCCAGATCCATCAGGCCGCGGTCATCCTGATAGACCAGCCGGCCGCGCTCGACCCCGACATGCCATTGCTGTCCGGCCACGTGCAGTGGGGCCCGTCGGCGCGCCGCCTGAGCCTCGACGACGGTCATCGCATCAGGCGACTGCTCGGCACAGATCACCGGCACGCCGCGCTTGATGATCGCGGCCTTCTCGCCTGCGATCGCGGTCAGTGTGTCGCCGAGGAATTCGGTGTGATCCATGCTGATCGGCGCGATGACGGAGGCAAGCGGCGTCTCGACCACATTGGTCGAATCCAGCCTGCCGCCGAGACCGACCTCCAGCAGCGTGACGTCGGCCGCATGCTGGGCGAACAGGCAGAACGCCGCCGCGGTCTCGATCTCGAAGATCGTGATCGGCTGGCCGTCATTGACCCGTTCGCAATGCTCGAGCACCGCGCGCAATTCATCATCGCTAACAAGCACGCCGCCACCGACGCGGCCGAGCCGATAGCACTCATTCAGCCGCACCAGATAGGGCGAGGTGAAGACATGCACACGCAAGCCGGCTGCTTCCAGGATCGCACGCAAATAAGCGATCGTGGAGCCCTTGCCGTTGGTGCCGGCAACATGGATCACCGGCGGCAGCTTGCGCTCGGGATGATCGAGCCGCGCGAGCAGGGCGTGCATGCGATCGAGGCTGAGATCGATCGTCTTCGGATGCAGCGCCGACAGGCGCGCAACCAGCTCGCCGAGCGGCGGCGATGGCTGGGCGGGCGGTACGCTCACGCGTGCGGCGCTGCCGGCACGGTTTCCGGTGCCGAGACGATCTGGGTGGGTGCCGTGACCTCCGGCGCAGGTTTCGAGGGCACCTGCAGCGCCGGCGATTTGGTGAGCAGGCGGCACAGCCGTGCCAGCGTCGCGCGCATGTCGTGGCGATGCACGACCATGTCGACCATGCCGTGGTCGCGCAGATATTCGGCGCGCTGGAATCCGTCCGGCAGTTTCTCGCGGATAGTCTGCTCGATCACGCGCGCGCCGGCAAAGCCGATCAGCGCGCCGGGCTCGGCGATATGCACGTCTCCCAGCATCGCATAGGAGGCGGTGACGCCGCCGGTGGTCGGATTGGTCAGTACGACGATGTAGGGCTGCTTGGCTTCGCGCAACATCTGCACGCCCACGGTCGTCCGCGGCATCTGCATCAGCGACAGAATGCCTTCCTGCATCCGCGCGCCGCCCGAGGCGGCGAACACGATGAAGGGCGACTTCTTCTCGACCGCGAGCTCGAGCCCGCGCACCATCGCCTCCCCGGCAGCCATGCCGAGCGAGCCGCCCATGAAGTCGAAATCCTGCACCGCGATCACGACGCCCGCGCCCTCGAGCTTGCCGTATCCGACCTTGATCGCGTCATTGAGACTGGTCTTGGCCCGCGCATCCTTGATACGGTCGACATATTTGCGCTCGTCGCGGAACTTCAGCGGATCGGGTGTTACGTCCGGCAGCGCCACGTCGAACCAGGTCTCGTTGTCGAAGATCGACTTCAGCCGCGCCACCGCGCCCATGCGCATGTGGTAATTCGAGCCGGGGATGACGAACTGGTTGGCCTCGACGTCCTTGTAGAACACGAGCTGCCCGGAATCCGGGCACTTGATCCAAAGATTCTCCGGCGTCTCGCGCCGCAGGATGCTGCGGATTTTCGGCCGGACGACATTGGTGAGCCAGTTCATGCTTCGCTCCGAAATGCGGTCGGTTCCGCATTGGCTGAATATATGGCGGGCCGGGTAACGCCCGGCAAGCCGCCTGCAACGACGGTAGCGGCCTATTCGGCCGCTTGTTTGGCGCCTCGCACGCCCTGCGCCAGCGCGGCAGCAAGATCGGCAACGGCCGGCACGGTCCTGGCGGTAGCCCGCCCCTCCGCATCGAGACTGCCGCGCAGGGCATCGACCAGCGCGGTGCCGACCACCGCCCCGCTGCTACTCTCGGCAATGGCTCGAGCGGCTTCCGGGGTACGGATGCCGAAGCCGACGCAAACCGGCAGCTTGGTATGCCGCTTGATGCGTGCCACCGCTTCGCCGACCGCCGTGGCGTCTGCCGCCGCGGCGCCGGTGATGCCAGTGATCGAGACATAATAGACAAAGCCCGAGGTGTTCGCGAGCACCGCCGGCAGGCGCTTGTCGTCGGTGGTCGGCGTCGCCAGGCGGATGAAATTGAGCCCGGCCTTCATCGCCGGCAGGCACAGCTCGGTGTCCTCCTCCGGCGGCAGGTCGACGATGATCAGGCCATCGACGCCCGCGGCCTTGGCATCGGCGAGGAACTTGTCGACGCCATAGATGTAGATCGGATTGTAATAGCCCATCAGCACCAGCGGCGTGGCGTTATCATCCTTGCGGAAGCTGCGCACCATTTCGAGCGTCTTCTTCAGCGTCATGCCGCCCTTGAGCGCGCGCAGCCCCGCTGCCTGGATCGACGGCCCATCCGCCATCGGATCGGTGAAGGGCATGCCGATCTCGATGATATCGGCGCCGGCATTCGGCAGAGCCTTGAGGATGTCGAGCGATGTCGCAGGGTCGGGATCGCCGGCCATCACGAAGGTGACAAAAGCGGAGCGGCCCTGCTTCGCGAGCTCGGTAAAACGTGCATCGATACGGGTGGTCATGGCGCGGCATTCGCTGTGCTATACCTCTCCCCTCCGGGGAGAGGTCGGCTGCGCAGCAGCCGGGTGAGGGGGATGGAGGGGTTCAAGGCAAGAGCACGAAGCCTCCGCGCGTCGCAGACCAGCGCCGAGGCCAAACTTTGGCAGGCATTGCGCAACAGGAAGCTGGCGCGATGGAAATTCCGCCGCCAGCATCCAATCGATCGGTACATCGTCGATTTCGTCACGCTCGATGGGAAATTGATCGTCGAGGTCGACGGAGCGACCCATTCCAGGGACTCAGAGATCAAGTACGACGAGGCGCGAACAAAGGTTCTCGAAGCCTGCGGCTTCCTCGTCGTGCGCGTCCAGAATACGGACGTATATGAGAATCTCGACGGGGTGCTTGAGATGATCGAAACCTCACTTCGGTTCGAGTGAGCGGAGAGACCCCTCACCCGGCTGCTGCGCAGCCGACCTCTCCCCTGCGGGGAGAGGTCGGAAAGGGAGCGGCGGCGAGAGGTCACTTGTTTCGGCCCTTCAAGATGTCGCCGACTTGCGGCACGTCCTTGTCGCCGCGGCCGGAGAGGTTGACCACCATCAGGTGATCCCTGGGCCGCTTCGGTGCGAGCTCCATTACCTTGGCGATGGCATGCGCGGGCTCGAGCGCCGGGATGATGCCTTCGAGCCGCGACAGCAACTGGAAGGCTTCCAGCGCTTCCTCATCGGTCGCCGAGAGATAGTTGACGCGGCCGGTCTCGTGCAGCCAGGCGTGCTCCGGCCCGATGCCGGGATAGTCCAACCCGGCCGAGATCGAATGTGCCTCCTGGATCTGGCCGTCTTCGTCCATCAACAGATAGGTGCGGTTGCCATGCAGCACGCCGGGCCGGCCACCCGCGATCGACGCCGCATGCAATTGCGTCAGTCCGTGACCGGCGGCTTCGACGCCGAAGATCTCGACCGAGGGATCGTCGAGGAAGGGATGGAACAGCCCCATCGCATTAGAGCCGCCGCCGATGCAGGCGACGAGCGAATCCGGCAGGCGGCCCTCGACCTCCTGCAATTGCTGGCGCGTTTCGATGCCGATGATCGACTGGAAGTCGCGCACCATCATCGGATAGGGATGCGGGCCAGCCACCGTGCCGATGCAGTAGAATGTGTCGTGCACATTGGTGACCCAATCGCGCAGCGCATCGTTCATCGCATCCTTCAGGGTGCGCGCGCCCGACTGCACCGGGACCACCTTGGCGCCCAGCATCTCCATGCGGATCACGTTGGGCTGCTGCCGCGCGACATCGACCGCGCCCATATAGACCACGCATTCGAGCCCGAACCGCGCGCACAGCGTCGCGGTGGCGACGCCGTGCTGGCCGGCGCCGGTCTCGGCGATGATACGCTTCTTGCCCATACGGCGCGCCAGCATGATCTGGCCAAGCACATTGTTGACCTTGTGCGAGCCGGTGTGGTTGAGCTCCTCGCGCTTGAAATAGATTTTTGCGCCGCCGAGATGCTCGGTCAGCCGCTCGGCGAAATAGAGCGGCGACGGCCGGCCGACATAGTGCTTCAGATGGCCGTCCATCTCCTTCTGGAAGGCAGGATCGGCCTTGGCCTCGGCATAGGCTTTTTCGAGGTCGAGGATCAGCGGCATCAGCGTTTCCGCGACGAAACGTCCGCCGAAAATGCCGAAATGCCCGCGTTCGTCGGGACCGCTGCGGAAAGAGTTGGGTAGCGCTGGACTCATCGAACCATCAATTCTTCTGTGGCGCGCGCGGGCGCGCTGTCTCTACTCCCTCGCCCCGCTCTTGCGGGGAGAGGGTCGGGGTGAGGGGCTCTCGCCGCAAATTCGCTAGCAGTTGTGATCGCGGAGACTCCCCCTCACCCGGATCGCTAACGCGATCCGACCTCTCCCCGTGAACGGGGAGAGGTGAGGGGACGCCACGCGCGGCGCGGATGAAAGCGCGGATCAGCTCGGGATCCTTGATGCCGGGCGACCGTTCGACGCCGGACGAAATATCGACGCCGCCGGCACGGGTGACACGGACGGCCTCAGCGACATTGTCGGCATTGAGCCCGCCTGAGACCATGAAGGGCAATGCAAGCTCGAGCTGTTCCAGCACGTGCCAATCGAACACCGCCCCGAGCCCGCCCGGCCGGGTCGCGCCCTTCGGGGCGCGGGCGTCGAACAGGATGCGGTCGGCGACGGCGGCATAGCCTCCGAGCGGCGCGAGATCGGCCGTCGTTTCGACGGCGAGCACCTTCATCACCTGCAGGCCGAGCCTCTGCTTGATGTCGCGCACGCGCGCCACCGTCTCCTTGCCGTGCAGTTGCAGGATGTCGGGCTGCAGCGTTTCGACGATGTTTTCGAGCGTGGCGTCATCCGCATCGACGGTGAGCGCCACCTTCACGGCGCGGCCTTTCGCCTGCCGGCCGAGCTCCCGCGCGGTCTCGAGCGAGAGATGCCGCGGCGAGGGCGGAAAGAACACGAAGCCCACCATGTCGGCACCGGCCTCGAGCGCGACGTCGAGCGTCTCGCGCGTAGACAGGCCGCAGATTTTGACGAGCAGGGACATGGTCTCTCAGGAGCGCTGCAACGGCCGAAACTGGCAGCTCCGGCACGGACGGGCGGGTTCTACAACGTCGCGCCCTGCTTGTCTCGCCCGACGACCCCCGATGAACCGCCATTTGATGGAGCTGTGAGGCGACGCCGTTCGGCTTGGGCTGCGGCCAGGGTCGCCCGCAGATCGGCCAGCTCCGCCCGGGCCTGCCGGGCGTCAGCCTCATGCTGTCGCGCCGCGCGGCGCCAGCGATGCTGCTGGAACCAGGTCGCCACCCCGCCCGCGAGCACGCCCAGGATCGCCACGATAATGAGCACGAGGAATAACGGCAGCGTTATCGCCACCGTCGGAGTGGTCGAATTGAACGGATCGAATGAAACCGTCACCAGGTGACGGTTCGCAACAGCGAAGATGATGAAGAACAGGCCAAGCAGGATGACGAGCAGCGTCGTGAAGAACTTTCGCATCACCATCCCTCGCATCGGCCGACAATCGCGTGCCGATCTATAGCAACCGGAGACGCGGATGCGCCAGCGATCTCCGCGAGATCAGGCGCTCGATTCCGGCGAGCTGCCGCCGCTGGCATCGGTGTCGCGGTTCAGGCGCTCGCGCATTTCCTTGCCGGTCTTGAAGAACGGAACGCTCTTCTGATCGACCGGCACATGCGCGCCCGTTCGCGGATTGCGGCCGGCCCGCGCCGGACGATGCTTCACCGAGAACGCGCCGAATCCACGCAGCTCAACCCGATCGCCGCGCGCCAGCGCAGCCACGATCTCATCGAGGATCGCATTGACGATGTTCTCGACATCCCGCTGGTAGAGATGCGGGTTGTGCTCGGCGATACGCTGAACAAGTTCGGATTTGATCATCGAGAGTGTGGCCCGGGACCTTGCGGATATCCATTTCCGTGAAAATGCCTTGAACTGTCAAGACGCTAAATCACTTTTGGCGCCGATGAAGAGCCGTGACAAATGGCCCGGGACCGGCTTTTCGCGATTCCCGCAATACGGGAGCGCGGCCAGAGACCGATTGTGCGCATCTCAATTGCTCCCCGACGGCTGCCAAAGCGCCAGCAAGCCATCCATGCCGAACCGATCGACTGCCTGGACCAGGCCGGCCTGCTCAATGCGGCGCGCAATCGCGCTCAAACCAAATGCATCAAGCGTGACCGAAGCGGCCGTGCGCAGGAATGTCAGATCACCGAAGCGCGGATTGAGCTTGTAGTCGCGGACCGGCAATTCGCTCTTGATCTTCTTCTCCTGAACCAGCCAGGCGACCGCAGCCCTCTCATCGCCGAGCTGATCGATGAGCTTCAATTCCACCGCCTGCCGGCCGGTGAAGACACGCCCGTCCGCGACCTTTTCAAGCAGGGCATCATCCATGCCGCGTCGCTCCTTCACGAGGCCGCGGAACCAGGCATAGGAATCCTTCACCAGCGCATCGATCGCGGCGCGCGCTTCCGGGCTGGTCGGCTCGAAGCCGTTGGGCGCGGCTTTCAGCGGCGAGGACTTTATCTCCTCGACCTTCACGCCCACGGTTTTCAGGAGCTCGCTGACATTCGGAAACTGGAACAACACGCCGATCGAGCCGACCAGCGAGCTCTGCTGCGCGACGATGTGGTCCGCGGCAATCGCGGTAATGTAACCGCCGGACGCCGCCAATCCCTCGACCACGACGACCAATGGCTTCTTCGCCTTCAGCCGCGTCAGCGCGTCGTAAAGCTGCTCGGAACCGGCGGTGGTGCCGCCAGGCGAATTGATATGGACGATGACGGCCGCAGCTTGCGACTTCTCGAGCCGTTCCAGCGCCTCGACACGATCCTGGTCGCTGCGGATCAGGCCCTCGATATTGATGCGCGCGATCGATCCCGCCGCCGTCAGCGAGCCGCGCCCACCCGCGACGATCACGCCGACGCCGACAAGGGCCGCGACCGCAACCACCGCAGCCGCGACGCGCCAGAAGGTCAGCTTGCGGCGAATCCGACGACGATCGACGATCACGTCTGAATCAAGCGACATCGAAAATCTCCAAAAGAGCTCAACGCGTTCTTGCAATCACAGGATGACGGAGAGGTTATCAAAATACATCAATTGCGGTGCAATATGAAGAAAACAAGGCTGGCATAGAGTTACAAGCGTAGCACGGATGGAATACGCCGAGATACGCAGCCGTAGCCCCTGAACAAAAAAGCCCCGGCCGAAGCCGGGGCTTGATGATGCGACGAAGAAAGCAAGTGCTCACTTCTCGTTGGCACGATTCTTGAGTGCAGTGCCGAGAATGTCGCCGAGCGTCGCGCCCGAATCCGAGGAGCCGTACTGCGCGATGGCTTCCTTCTCTTCGGCCACTTCCAGCGCCTTGATCGAGACCTGCACCTTGCGGGCCTTCTTGTCGAACTGGATCACCCGCGCATCGACCTTCTCGCCGACGGCGAAACGTTCGGCGCGCTGATCGTTGCGGTCGCGGGCGAGTTCCGAGCGCTTGATGAAGGTGGTGAAGTCGGTACCGGAGATCTTCACCTCGATGCCGCTCTCCTTCACTTCGAGCACTTCGCAGGTCACGACCGCGCCCTTCTTGACGTCGCCCGGCTCGGCGAAGGGATCGCCCTCGAGCTGCTTGACGCCGAGCGAGATGCGCTCCTTCTCGACATCGACGTCGAGCACGACAGCCTTCACCAGGTCGCCCTTCTTGAAGTTGTCGATCACCTGCTCGCCCGGAAGCTTCCAGTCGAGATCGGACAGGTGCACCATGCCGTCGACATCGCCTTCGAGGCCCAGGAACAGGCCGAACTCGGTCTTGTTCTTGACCTCGCCCTCGACCACCGAACCGACCGGATGCTTCTCGACGAAGACTTCCCAGGGGTTGCGCATGGTCTGCTTGAGGCCGAGCGAGATGCGGCGCTTGACCGAATCGACTTCGAGCACCTGCACCTCGACTTCCTGCGAGGTGGAGACGATCTTGCCGGGATGCATGTTCTTCTTGGTCCACGACATCTCGGAGACGTGGATCAGGCCTTCGATACCAGGCTCGAGCTCGACGAACGCACCGTAGTCGGTGATGTTGGTGACGCGGCCGGTGAAGCGGGCGCCAAGCGGATACTTCGCCTCGATGCCCTGCCACGGATCGTCCAGGAGCTGCTTCATGCCCAGCGAGATGCGGTGCGTCTCGTGGTTGATCTTGATGATCTTGACCTTCACGGTCTGGCCGATGGAGAGCACCTCGGTCGGGTGATTGACGCGGCGCCATGCGATATCGGTGACATGCAGCAGGCCGTCGATGCCGCCGAGGTCCACGAACGCACCGTAATCGGTGATGTTCTTGACCACGCCGTCGATCACCTGACCCTCTTCGAGGTTCTGCACCAGCTCCTGGCGCTGCTCGGCGCGGGTCTCTTCCAGCACGGTGCGGCGGGACACCACGATGTTGCCGCGGCGGCGATCCATCTTGAGGATCTGGAACGGCTGCGAATTGTTCATCAGCGGCGCGACGTCGCGGATCGGACGGATATCGACCTGCGAGCGCGGCAGGAAGGCCACCGCACCGTCGAGATCGACGGTGAAGCCGCCCTTGACCTGGTTGAAGATGACGCCGGTGACCTTCTCGTTGTTCTGGAACGCCTTCTCGAGCTTGCCCCAGCTCTCCTCACGCCGCGCCTTGTCGCGCGACAGCACCGCTTCGCCCAGCGCATTCTCGATGCGGTCGAGGAACACCTCGACCTCGTCGCCGACCTTGAGATCGCTTTCGCGGCCGGGGCCGGCGAATTCGCGCAAGGCCACACGACCTTCGGTCTTCAGGCCGACGTCGATGACGGCCATGTCCTTTTCAATGGCAACCACCTTGCCCTTGACGACCGAGCTCTCCTGCAGATTGCCGCCGGCAAAGGATTCATCGAGCATCGCGGCGAAATCGTCGCGGGTAGGACTATAGGAAGCAGCAGTATTCGAAGCCATATGTTCTCCAGATGCGGGTGTCTTGCCGGCCGTTCGGGTTAAGGGCGCACCGCGCATGTGGTGTCAGGTCCGCAAATCCTGACGACCGCTCCTTGCGCGAGGGCGCAAAAGCGGGCCGGCAGCAAGCCACATGTTCGATACGTTGATGGCGCGCATTCCGCAAAAGTGGAAACCGGTTTTGCGAAAGAATGCGCGTGACGTAGACGTCCGAGCCCGGAAACGAAAGATCGACGTCAGAAACCGATGGAGCGGGCGCTCCTCCAATATCGGCCGGGGCTCATACCCCGCTGCCGGCCCGCTCGGGCGGCCCCGACATAGTCGATGGCGGCACGGACGCTGCTGATATAATATCCACCGCTATTTTCGGCAAGCCAGAAATGCCCGATTTGCGGGGCTTTAAGGCTGACACAAGCCTTAACAATGCCGGACTGCATTTGAACAATTGTTGACCGTGTCGCGCGAAAGGCATCTGGCAGGGCTTGTGGTGGAACCCGGGCTTAAGTGAGCCCGCGCAGAGTGGGGCCCACCCAAGAGACAGGGAACAACCATGAAAAGCCTGATCGCCCTGGCCGTCGTCGCTGCGTTCGCACTCGGCCATGCCATCGCCGCGATGCCTGGCGCGGCGGCGTCGATGCGGACCTTTTCGGCTGCACAGTCTTCCTCCGGCCTGGCTGACCAGGAATCCTCGACGCGCTAGACCCGTCCACGCGCCGCGCGCACCGCTTCGACAATGTCGATCGCGGCGCGCACGCCGGCCTCGATATCGAGATCGGAATTATCCAGCGTATGCGCATCTGGCGCCGCCTTCAGTGGGGCCACCGGGCGGTTCTTGTCGCGCTCGTCGCGCTTGAGAATATCGGCCAGCACCGCGGCCTCGTCAGCGTCCTCGCCCCGCGCGCGGGCCTCCAGCGTCCGCCGCCGCGCCCGCACACGCGGATCGGCGACGACAAAGATCTTCACATCGGCATGCGGGCAGATCACGGTCCCGATGTCGCGGCCGTCAAGCACCGCGCCGGGCGGATCGGCGGCGAACTGGCGCTGGAAATTGACCAGCGCCTCGCGCACTTTCGGGATCGCCGAGACCACGGACGCCGCATCGCCGATCCGCTGAGTCTTCAACTCGGGATGGCCGAATTTCTCGGGGTCCAGTTCCATCGCCGCCTTGATCGCGCGCGCTTCATCGGTGAGGTCGACGCCGGCGTCGAGCAGCGCCTTCGCCACCGCGCGATAGATCACGCCGGTGTCGAGATGGCGGTAGCCATAGTGGGCGGCGAGCCTCTTTCCCAGCGTACCCTTGCCGGATGCGGCCGGCCCGTCGATAGCGATGATCATGAAAACTCCGCGCCGAGCGAGCGCATCATCGGAATGAAATCCGGGAAACTGGTGGCGATGAAGGCGGTGTCGTCGATCGTCACCGGCCGGTCGGCGGCGAGCCCCATCACCAGGGCCGACATCGCGATGCGATGATCCATGTGGGTGGCGACCACGCCGCCGCCGGGCACATGGCCCTTGCCCTCGACGATCAAATCGTCGCCTGAGATCTCGACCTTGACGCCGTTGACACGCAGCATGTCGGCGGTGGCTTCGAGGCGATCGGATTCCTTGACGCGCAATTCCTGCAGGCCACGCATGATGGTGGTGCCCTCGGCGTAAGCGGCCGCCACCGCGAGCACCAGATATTCGTCGATCATCGACGGCGCGCGTTCCGGCGGCACCTCGACCCCGCGCAATTTGGAAGCACGTACGCGCAGGCGCGCCATCGGCTCGCCGCCGTCCATGCGCAACTCGTCCTCCTCGATCGAGGCGCCCATCTCGCGCAGCGTGGTGAACAGTCCGGTGCGCAGCGGATTGGTCATGACGTCGGGCAGCACGATATCGGAGCCGCCAACGACCAGCGCCGCCACGACCGGGAACGCGGCCGAGGAGGGATCGGCGGGAACGACGACCTCGGCGCCGTGCAGTTCCGCCTGGCCGGTCAGCGCGATCCGGCGGCCGTGGCTACCTTCCTTGCTCGAGGTGAGCGCGGCGCCAAAATGCTTCAGCATCAGCTCGGTGTGATCGCGGCTGGCCTCCTGCTCGATCACCGTGGTGACACCGGGCGCTGCCAGCCCCGCCAGCAGCACCGCGGACTTGATCTGGGCCGAGGCGACAGGGGTCTTGTAGACGATCGGCACCGGGTTGCGGGCGCCATGCAGCGTTAATGGCAGCCGGCCGCCCTCTCTCATGTCCCCCGCCCTCGCGCCCATCAGTTCCAAGGGATCGAGGATCCGCCGCATCGGCCGCGAGCGGAGCGAGGCATCGCCGTCGAAGATCGCCGTGATCGGACAGCCGGCAACCGCTCCCATCACCAGCCGGCAGCCGGTGCCGGAATTGCCGAAATCGAGCGGCCCGGCGGGCTCCGCGAAGCCCCCGACACCGACGCCCCGGACTGACCAGGCAAACGGGCCGGTACGCTCGACCTCGGCTCCGAGCGCCCGCATCGATTTGGCGGTATTGAGCACGTCCTCGCCCTCGAGCAGCCCGGAAATCCGGCTTTGGCCGACCGCCAGCGCGCCCAGGATCAGGGCCCGGTGAGAGATCGACTTGTCGCCGGGGACGCGGGCCTTGCCGCTCAGGGGACCGCTCGTGCGGGCCTCCAGGGGGGTCTTGGAGGGGGTCTTTTCGGGGTTCTGGTGGTCGGAATGGGCCAAGATCACGTCCTCTCGCGGCGCGGCAGGTAACATATCGAACCCCCGGCGTCACCCGGTGACAAATGCCCGCAAACCGCTATTGACAGCGGCCCCTCAACTAGCCAAGTGAAGCACCGCTTTTCAGAAAATTCCTGGGATCACCACGTGGCCAAGTCCGACCTCGGAACCAAACGCATTTGCCCGACCACGGGCAAGAAGTTCTATGATCTGAACAAGAACCCGGTTATCTCGCCTTACACCGGCGAAGTCGTGCCGATCGCCCCCGTGGCGCCGCCGCGCACAACCCGTGGCGCCAGCGTCGCTGCGGCCACCACCGCTGCGGATATGCCGGAGCCCGCGGAGGCCGAAGAATTGGTCTCGCTCGAGGAGGCCGACGCCGAGGAGAACACCGGCAAGGTCAAGGCCGTCGTTCCCGAATCCGAGGACGACATCGAGATCGACGAGACCCTCGAAGACGATGACGATGATGATTCCACCTTCATTGCCGACGAAGAAGAAGGCGATGAGGACGTCACGGACATCATTGGCGACGTCGGAGGCGATGAAGAGACTTGAGATCGATCCAGAACTGTGTTCTGGGTCTCTCCGCGCGAGTCGGATGCGGCTCGCGATCCCTTAAGGGGCCATAGCTCAGCTGGGAGAGCGCTTGCATGGCATGCAAGAGGTCGGCGGTTCGATCCCGCCTGGCTCCACCACGCTTCGCCCTTCGGGCTACGCGTGGCGCAGCCGCGCGGAGCTCGAAGGGCGAAGCGTGTCGTAGACCTCCTGCCAGACATTCCTGATGTGGTACGTCTACATCATCCGCAGCATCAATTTCCCGGACCAGGAATACATCGGCGCCACTGCGGATTTGAAACGGCGCTTTCCGGAACACAATGCCGGCAGGTCCGCGCACACCGCCAAGTTCAAGCCATGGCAACTGATCTGGTACTGCGCCTTCCCCGATAAGTACAAAGCGCTCGCCTTCGAGAAATATCTCAAGTCCCACTCCGGCCGCGCCTTCGCCAAGAAGCGCCTCTGATCCCCCTCACTCCCCCACCGCCGCATTCAGCCTGTCTCGCAGCGCGACGATCTCGTTCTTCATCGCCGAGAGTTCGGGGATCGAGCAGGCCGAAGCAACCAGGACCTGCTGCGGCACTGCTCTCGCCTTTTCCTTCAGCGCCTGCCCCGGCGGCGTGAGCGCGATCAGCACCTGCCGCTCGTCCTCCTTGCTACGTGTGCGCTTGATGAACTGCGCCGCTTCCAGCCGCTTGAGCAGCGGCGTCAGCGTGCCGGAATCCAGGAACAGCCGCTCGCCGATATCCTTGACCGGAACACCGTCCTTCTCCCATAGCACCAGCATCACCAGGTATTGCGGATAGGTCAGGCCGAGCCGGTCCAGTAGCGGCTTGTAGACGCGGTTGAACGCGTGCGCGGCCGAATAGATCGCAAAGCAGATTTGATTGTCGAGCCGTAGCGGCTGGTCCGCGACCGCCAATTGTTTCCGTGCCATTTCTCAGCCTCGTCAGAATCTCAGTTCATTGTGGGCCGGTGCGGCCGCACATTCAATTGCGAACAATTAAGTGTGAGGCCATGCGTTTTATATTGCGCGCAATCCAATTGCCTGCAATGTAAGTGGCGTCGAAACCATTGATGAGGGAGACACCCCATGTCCGTGAACGTGCTCTACAAGACCAGCGCAAAGGCCACCGGCGGCCGCGACGGCCATGCCGCAACGCTCGATGGCGCACTCGGCGTCAAGCTCACCACCCCGAAGGAGCTCGGCGGTGGCGGCGGCGCCGGCAACAACCCCGAGCAGCTCTTTGCGGCCGGCTACGCCGCCTGCTTCATCGGCGCGATGAAGTTCGTGGCCTCGCAGGGCGGCCCGAAGGTGCCCGCCGACGCTTCGGTGACCTCGACGGTCGGTATCGGACCGCGCTCCGAAGGCGGCTTCGGCCTCGATATCGCGCTCGACATCTCCCTGCCCGGGCTCCCGCGCGCGGATGCAGAGGCGCTGGTGGAGAAGGCCCACCAGGTGTGCCCGTATTCCAACGCCACGCGCGGCAATGTCGATGTACGCCTGAACGTGGTGTAATCCGTATGGCGGAATAGCCCGCTGATTTTTTGCGGCGGGCTATTCGCGTTGCGATCGGTGACGGCATGCCCCCACGCGCGATAAGGCATTGCCGCCGCGTTCGAAGACCGCTAGCTCTGGCGAGCCCTCCATCTGTTTGACTTGAGCGAAGGTTTCCCATGAGTTCAGAAGCGGTCGCAGGCGCAATGGCCGGCCTGCGCGTGATCGATCTGACGCGCGTGCTCGGCGGTCCCTATTGCACCCAGATTCTCGCCGACCACGGCGCCGACGTGATCAAGGTCGAGCCGCCCGCCGGCGACGAAGTGCGCGACTGGGGCCCTCCCTTTCATGAGGAGGATGCGGCCTATTTCGTCGGCATCAACCGCAACAAGCGCTCGATCGGGCTCGACCTTGCCTCCGAAGGCGGCCGTGCCGTGCTGATGAAGCTGCTCGAAGGCGCCGACGTCCTGATCGAGAATTTCAAGCCGGGCACGCTCGACAAATGGGGCATCGGCAACGATGTGCTACGCGCGAAATTCCCACGCCTGGTGCATTGCCGGATTTCCGGCTTCGGCGCCGACGGCCCGCGCGGCGGCAATCCCGGCTATGATGCGATCATCCAGGCCATGACCGGCATGATCGCCGCCACCGGCTCGCCGGAAAGCGGCCCGATGCGGATCGGCGTGCCGCTGGTCGACATCACCACCGGGCTCTATGCGGCGATCGGCATCCTGATGGCGCTGTCGGAGCGGCAGCGCTCCGGCCGCGGCCAGTTCCTTGAGACCACGCTGTATGAAACCGGCCTTGCGATCATGCATCCGCACACGGCCAACTATTTCATGCACGGCAAGCCGCCCGGCCTCACCGGCAACGAGCATCCCAATCTCGTTCCTTACGCGATCTTCCCGACCAAGACCGACAACATCTTCATCGGCGTCGGCAATGACGGCACCTTCCGCAAACTGGCCAAGGAGATCGGCAAGCCCGAGCTCGGCACTGATCCGCGCTTTGCCCGCAACAAGGATCGCATCGCCAACCGCGACGCGCTGCGTGCCGAGCTTGCCGCGGTGTTCAGCCAGTATGAGGCCGAGCCGCTGTGCAACCGCCTGCTCGCGGCCGGCCTGCCGGCGGGCCCGGTGCAGAAGATCGACCAGGCGCTGACCAACCCGCACACGATCTATCGCGGCGATATCATCGAGAAGGATTGGTACAAGGGCGTCGCCTCGCCGGTCCAGCTGGAACGCACCAAACCCAGCCTGCGCCGCACTCCGCCGAAGTTCAGCCAGCACGCCGCCGAGGTGCTCGGCGAGTTCGGCTACTCGCAGGCGGAAGTCGAGTCGCTCATCGCCAAGGGCGTGGTCTGCGGGCCCGAGCGGAAGCGCTGACCTGCCCAGGCTACGTGCTCGTTTTCCGGGATGCGCCGAAGGCGCAGGCCCGGAATCCATCGGGCCACAAACGATGTGGATGAATGGATTCCGGGCTCACGCGGAGCCTGTCATCGGGCCGCGGAATGACGGCTAAAGCCAGCGCCGGCCCCGACGTTCGGGGCGCCGTCATCGGTGCTGTTAGTGGTTTCTACCTTTCGCCGGCTTCCCCGGTACCCTGATCTTCGCTTATAGGTCATTTTCACGTCATTCCGCGCTGTTAGCGCAACCGGCGGAGATGGCGGCTTAATGGGAGGGGTTTTGATGGCTTTTCGACAGTTCGGCGCTGCAGCGGCAATCGCGGTCGCACTGGCATTCGGCGCTTCGCCGGCATTTGCGGTGACCGAGATCCAGTGGTGGCACGCAATGACCGGCGGCAACAACGACGTCGTGGTCAAGCTCGCCAATGACTTCAACGCATCGCAAAGCGAGTACAAGGTCGTTCCGACCTACAAGGGCGGCTATGCTGATACAATGAATGCCGGCATTGCCGCGTTCCGCGCCGGCAACGCGCCCCACATCATGCAGGTCTTCGAGGTCGGCACCGCCACCATGATGGCGGCCACCGGCGCGATCAAGCCGGTCTATAAGCTGATGCAGGAGGCCGGCGAGAAATTCGATACGAGCAGCTACCTGCCTGCGATCACCGGCTACTACTCGACCTCGAAAGCCGAGATGCTGTCCTTCCCCTTCAACTCGTCCTCGACGGTGATGTGGGTCAATCTCGACGCCCTGAAGAAGGCTGATATCGCCGAGATTCCGAAGACCTGGCCGGACGTGTTCGCCGCGGCAAAAAAATTGAAGGCCGCCGGCTACAGCAATTGCGGCTTCTCCAACGCCTGGGCGACCTGGGTCAATCTCGAGCAGCTCTCGGCCTGGCACAACGTGCCGCTGGCCAGCAAGGCCAATGGGCTCGACGGCTTTGACACCGTGCTGCAGTTCAACGGACCGCTGCAGGTCAAGCATCTCGAAAATCTGGTCGAGCTGCAGAAGGACAAGACCTACGACTATTCCGGCCGCACCAACGCCGGCGAGGGCCGCTTCACGTCGGGCGAGTGCCCGATCTTCCTGACCTCGTCGGCCTTCTTCGGCAATGTGAAGTCGCAGGCGAAGTTCAACTGGACCAACGCACCGATGCCCTACTATCCCGACGCCAAGGGCGCGCCGCAAAATTCGATCATTGGCGGGGCCTCGCTGTGGGTAATGGGCGGCAAGACGCCTGCGGAATACAAGGGCGTCGCCAAGTTCCTTGCCTTCCTCTCCGATACCGACCGCCAGGTCGAGATCCACAAGGCCTCCGGTTATCTGCCGATCACCAAGGCCGCCTACGAGAAAGCGAAGGCAGAGGGCTTCTACAAGGACCAGCCCTATCTGGAGACCCCGCTGAAGGAGCTCACCAACAAGGAGCCGACCGAGAACTCGCGCGGCCTGCGCCTTGGCAACATGGTCCAGCTTCGTGACCTCTGGGCCGAAGAGATCGAGCAGGCGCTGGCCGGCAAGAAGACGGCCAAGCAGGCGCTCGATGCCGCCGTCGAGCGCGGCAACCAGATGCTCCGGCAGTTTGAAAAAACCGCTGTACGCTGAGATCTCTCGCTTCATTTTGATATCGTCGTCCCGGCCTTGAGCCGGGACGACGGCTGATCTGGGGTGTCATGCAGAAGCAGTCGGTTTTCCAGTCGAAGCTGTTGCCTTTTGCGCTGGTCGCGCCGCAGCTCGCGATCGTCCTGATCTTCTTCTATTGGCCGGCCGCGCAGGCCGTTGTGCAATCCTTCCTGCTTCAGGATGCGTTCGGGCTCTCGACCAGTTTCGTCTGGTTCGAGAACTACCAGGACATCCTGAGCCAGCCGGATTATTGGGCGGCGATCGTCAGGACTTTCGTTTTCTCCTTCGCCATCGCGTTCTCGTCGCTGTCGTTTGCGCTGCTGCTGGCTGTGATGGCCGACAGGCCGCTGCGCGGCGGAACGCTGTATCGCACGCTCCTGATCTGGCCCTATGCGGTCGCTCCGCCGGTGGTCGGCGTGCTCTGGGTGTTCATGCTGCACCCCTCGCTCGGGATCCTGGCGCGGGGATTGCGCGGCATGGGCATCGACTGGAATCCGCTGCTCGACGGCAATCAGGCCGCGCTCCTGATCATTCTCGCCGCCGCCTGGAAGCAGATTTCCTACAATTTCCTGTTCTTCCTCGCCGGCCTGCAGAGCATTCCGAGAAGCGTGCTTGAGGCCGCCGCGATCGACGGCGCGCGGCCGATGCGGCGGTTCTGGACGGTGACGTTCCCGCTGCTGTCGCCGACCATCTTCTTCCTCCTGGTCGTCAACATCGTCTACGCCTTCTTCGACACGTTCGGCATCATCGACACGATGACGCGCGGCGGACCGGCGAAGGCCACCGAGACGATGGTGTACAAGGTCTATGTCGACGGCCTGCTCGGCGGCAACCTCGGCGGCTCCGCGGCGCAGTCGGTGATCCTCATGATCATCGTCATCGGCCTCACGGCAGCGCAGTTCCGCTTCGTCGAGCGCAAGGTGACCTACTGATGGTCGAGCAGGAAGGCATCCAGCGCTACGTCGCGCATGCGATCCTGTGGATCGGCATCGCGATCGTCGCGTTTCCGGTCTATCTCGCCATCGTTGCGTCCACCCAGGAAAACGCCGCGATCGCCAACGGCCAGATGTCGCTCCTGCCCGGCGGCCATTTTCTTCAGACCTACTACCAGACCATTTTCGTCGGCACGAGCGGCTCGACCCGCGAGCCGGTCGGCACCATGCTGCTCAACTCGCTGGTGATGGCGCTCTTGATCGCATTCGGCAAGATCGCGGTCTCGATCATCTCGGCCTATGCCATCGTCTATTTCCGCTTTCCATTCCGGATGACAATGTTCTGGCTGATCTTCATCACGCTGATGCTGCCGGTCGAGGTGCGGATCTATCCGACCTACAAGACCGTCGCCGACCTGCATCTGCTCGACAGCTATGCCGGCCTCGCGCTGCCGCTGATCGCATCCGCCACCGCGACCCTGCTGTTCCGCCAGTTCTTCATGACCGTCCCCGAGGAGTTGCTCGAGGCGTCGCGGATCGACGGCGCAGGGCCGTTCAGGTTCTTCTGGGATACGCTGTTGCCGCTGTCGCGCACCAACATGGCGGCGCTGTTCGTCATCCTCTTCATCCTCGGCTGGAATCAGTATCTCTGGCCGCTGTTGATCACCACGCGCGACGACATGCAGACGATCCAGATCGGCATCCGCAAGATGATCACCACCAGCGACGCGCTGACCGAATGGCCCGTGGTGATGGCGACTGCCGTGCTCGCGATGCTGCCGCCGGTGTTCGTGGTCGTGGTGATGCAGAAGCTGTTCGTACGCGGACTGGTGGAGACGGAAAAGTGAGACATGGCTAACGTCACCCTCCGCAGCGTCCGCAAGACCTATCCGGGCGGCTTCGAAGCGATCAAGGGCATCGATTTCGAGGTCGGCGACGGCCAGTTCTGCGTGCTGGTCGGCCCGTCCGGCTGCGGCAAGTCGACGCTGCTGCGCATGGTGGCGGGACTGGAGACCATCACCGGCGGCGAGATCGACATCGGCGGCCGCGTGGTCAACCGGGTCGAGCCCGCCGATCGCGACATCGCCATGGTGTTCCAGAACTACGCGCTCTATCCGCATATGAGCGTCTACAACAACATGGCCTACGGCCTGCGTAACCGCCGCATGCCGGAGGCGGAGATCAGGACGCGCGTCGAGGAAGCCGCGCGCATCCTCGAGCTTGCCGCGATGCTCGACCGCAAGCCGCGGCAGCTCTCCGGCGGCCAGCGGCAGCGCGTTGCGATGGGGCGCGCGATCGTGCGGCAGCCGAAGGTGTTCCTGTTCGACGAGCCGTTGTCGAACTTAGATGCCAAGCTGCGCATCGCGATGCGTGTCGAGATCCGCAAATTGCAGCGCCGGCTGAACACGACCTCGATCTACGTCACCCATGACCAGCTTGAGGCGATGACGCTCGCCGACATTCTCGTCGTGATGAACGGCGGCTTGGTCGAGCAGATCGGCAATCCGCTCGAAATCTACCAGAAGCCGGCGACCACCTTCGTGGCCGCCTTCATCGGCGCGCCGCCGATGAACCTGATGCCGCTGGCTTCCGATGAGCTCAGGTCGCAGCTCGCCGGCGATATCAGTGCCAGCAAGGCCGGCATTCTCGGGATCCGGCCCGAAGACTTCGTGATCGCGAACGAATCGGTCGCCGGCGGCATCGCGCTTGGCCTCACCGTGGAGGCGATCGAGCATGTCGGCGCCGAGACCTTCGTCTACGGCACCCGCCAGCGCGAGGAACAGGGCGTGGCCGCCAACCCCGGCGAACTGCCGCCCGGCGAGGTTATCGTCCGGGTCCCCGGCGCGACCGGCCCGGCGATCGGCGAGCGCATTCGGGCGGTCGCCCCTCGCGACAAATTGCACCTGTTTACGGCCGATGGCCGGAAACGGATCGGCTGAAGCCTAGATCCCTCTCCTCGTCATTCCGGGGCCCGCGCAGCGGGAACCCGGAATCCATCGCACCGCATCCACGCAGAGAAATGGATTCCGGGTTCATCGCTTCGCGATGCCCCGGAATGACGGCGTTTGAGGTTGCCACTGGCCCGATTAATCCTGATTCCAGAGGTGCTTGAACCCACCGCGAATCGCCCCCATATTCGCTCATGACCGGAGGGCAAGAGGCCCATCGGTTGCATGGGGTGCCGCAAGGGCCCCTCAAAGTCGCTTCGAGAGGACTTTGGATGTCTCGTGTTCCAACGTTGTCCAGTCCGTTCCTTTTGGGATTCGACGAGATCGAGCGTGCGCTCGATCGGGTCGTGAAAGGCGCCGACGGCTATCCTCCATACAACATCGAACGGTTTGACCGGTCCAACGGCCACCCCGAACGCCTGCGCATCACCCTGGCAGTGGCGGGGTTTACCCGCGACCAACTCGATGTGACGGTTGAGGAAAACCAGCTCGTGATTCGGGGCCGCCAACAGGAGGATAAGGCTCGGCAATACATCCATCGCGGCATTGCCGCGCGCCACTTCCAGCGCACTTTCGTGCTGGCGGAGGGGATGCAGGTGCTGGGCGCCGATCTGAAGAACGGGCTGTTGTCGGTCGATCTGGCCAGGCCGGAACCTGAAAGGGTCATTAAGACAATCGCCATCAACGAACACGAATAATGGAACGAGGAGCGGACTCGACCGCTTATTCGACAGAGGAGTCGAGACCATGAGTGAAGTGAGTACGACGTTAGAACGCGATAGCGTGTCCCCGGAGGCGCTGGCCCATCTGGGCGAGGGTCATATTGCCTATGTGAAGCAGGTCCGTTCCGAGGATGTACCGGATCTCTTTCCCCAGGCGCCGAAGATTGCGCCGGGACTCAAACTCTTCGCGCTCCATGCCGCCGACGGCACGCCGATGATGCTGACCGATAGCCGGGAAGCCGCGGTCGCCAACGCGTGGAGCAACGAGCTGCAGGCCGTCAGCGTGCACTGACGCGTTGGCTGACGAACGCGACAAACTGCGAATTCAAATGCGCGGGCTGTCTTCAATTGAAGACGGTCCGCGTATTTTTTTGTCTCGTGAAGAATGCGTGCGAGCGCTAAGCCGCGCTTGCCGGCGGCAGCGCTAGCACCGAGTAGATCGCCTGCGCGTCGCGGGAAGCACGCAGCTTCTTGGCGACGTCCTGGTCGCGTAACAGGCGGGCGATGCGCGCCAGGGCCTTGAGGTGATCGGCGCCGGCGCCTTCGGGGGCGAGCAGGAGGAAGATGAGGTCGACCGGCTGACCATCCATCGCCTCGAAATCGATCGGGCGCTCCAGGCGCGCGAACAGGCCGAACAGCTTTTCCAGCTTCGGCAATTTACCGTGGGGAATGGCGACGCCGTAACCGACTGCGGTGGTGCCCAGCTTCTCGCGCTGCAGCAATACCTCGAAGATTGAACGTTCGTTCTGCCCCGTAAGAGTTGCGGCCCGCGCGGCGAGCTCCTGCAGCGCCTGCTTCTTGCTGATAACTTTCAACGCCGGGAGAATCGCCTCGGGTGCGACCAGATCGGTAATCGTCATGGGGCGTTCCGAGGGTGAAGTGAACCGTCAAGTTGCGAAATAGGTTGTCAGGCGCAGGCGTCAAGAAGATGAATCGGGAAGCGGCTTTTTGGCCCAGATCCCGATCGGGCGGCTTCTACTCCAAGGCATGAGCCGTGCCAACTCCCGCCGGCTAGTTCCCTTGAGCCTATGCTTAAGGGCGGCGGACCATAGGGACGGCCACGGGGCGCGTCAATGCGGAACGGCATAACCATCATGGATTAACCACGGGAGGATCGACCCAGCCCACATTGCCGTCCGCCCGGCGGTAAATGATGTTCACACGGCCGCTCCCACCGTGCTGGAAGACCAGGCAGGCTGCGCCGGTCAGGTCCAATTCCAGCACCGCCTCGCTGACCGACAGCCGCTTCAGCGAAGTGGTCGCCTCCGCGATGATCACGGGACTGTATTCGGTGACTTCCCCCTCGCCTTCCGCCGGCGCCTCGATCACATAGCTTGGCGCATCCAGGGGGACGCCGTTGAGCTCGGCAAGGGCGGCGGAGGCCGCGTAGGCCTTGCGGGCCGAGCGGTCCTTGAGCCGGCTCTTATAGCGGCGCAGGCGCTTCTCGATCATCAGGAGCGCGGCGTCGGCGCTGGCATAGGCGTCGGGGGCGTTCGAATCCGCTTCCAGCGTGATCCCGGAATCCAGGTGCAGCGCACAGTCGGTGCGGAAGCCGAAGCCGTCCTTGCTCAGCGTGATATGGCCGGAATAGTTGCCGTCGAAATATTTCTTCAGAACCTCATCGGTGCGCTCGTTCACGCGTGCGCGAAGCGCCTCGCCGATTGAGATGCTCTTTCCCGAGATTCGAAGAGTCATTGCGTGCCTCTATGCCTATGAAACCCCCGATCGCTTCGGAGGGGTACCAAGACTAGCGCGATTTAACGCGAACGCAATTACACCGGTGCGGTATCGCGCGACCGGTCCGGAGAGGAAGCAGGTGCTGAAAGGGCGTTTCCAAGCATGCTCTGTTTGTCGCGGCGGCGCTGCACCGAGGAAGGAATTCGCATCGCTTCGCGATACTTCGCGACGGTGCGGCGGGCGATATCAATGCCCGACGCGCGCAATCGTTCCACGATCGTATCGTCAGAGAGGATCGCGGACGGCGATTCGGCGTCGATCAACTGCTTGATGTGATGACGCACGGCTTCGGCAGAATGCGCCTCGCCGCCGTCGGCGGAGGCGATCGACGCCGTGAAGAAGTACTTGAGTTCGAAAGTGCCGCGATTGGTCGCCATATATTTGTTGGCGGTCACACGCGACACCGTCGATTCGTGCATCTGAATCGCATCCGCCACGGCTTTCAGATTGAGCGGCCGCAGGTGCGCCACGCCATAGGTGAAGAAGCCGTCCTGCTGGCGCACGATCTCGGTTGCAACCTTGAGGATCGTGCGGGCGCGCTGATCGAGGGCGCGCACCAGCCAGGTCGCGTTCTGCAGGCAATCCGTAAAATAGGACTTGTCGCCGTCCTTTCGGATCGTCTTGGACAGTTCGGCATAATAGGTCTGGTTCACTAGGACGCGTGGCAAGGTGTCGCTGTTGAGCTCGACATGCCAGCCGCCATCGGGCCCCGGCCGCACATAGACGTCCGGCACCATGGTTTGCGTCCGCGACGTGCCGAACTTCAGGCCCGGCTTCGGATCGAGCCTGCGGATCTCGCCGATCATGTCGGTGATGTCTTCGTCGTCGACGCCGCACAGCTTCCGCAGCGATGCGATGTCACGCTTGGCGAGGAGATCGAGATTTTCGACCAGGGCTTGCATCGCAGGGTCGTAGCGATCGAGTTCGCGGAGCTGGATCGCCAGGCACTCGCTCAAGTTTCGCGCGCAGACACCGGGGGGATCGAATTTCTGCAGCACCGAGAGCACTACGTCGACCTCGTGCTGCGGCGCACCGAGCCGCTCAGCGGCCTGTCCGAGGTCAGGCGGCAGGTAGCCGGCCTCATCGACGAGGTCGATCAGATACTGCCCGATCATACGCCGCGAAGGCGAGGCGAACGCGACCGCAAGCTGCTCGGCGAGATGGTCGGCAAGCGTCAGCTCGGCGGCGACAAAGGCTTCGAGGTTGTAGTCCTCATCGCTCGAGGCACCGCCGCCCCATTCGGTATAGGCGGTCGGGGCCGCGTCTTTCGCGGCGCGTTCAGCAGCCTCCGCCGGCTCTTCGGAGAACACATTTTCGAGGCCGGTATCGAGCGTCTGCTCGATCTCGGCGCGGCTGCCGAGATCACGATTCAGCCATTCTTCCTGGCCCGGCTCGAAGCCGTCGGCGGAACTCGCCGCCTCGCCACCGGCTTCGCCATAGCTGGAACCGTCAGTGTCAGAAAATTCCTGCCGCTCCATCGCAGGCTCGCCCGGCACCGGCGGTTCCGGACCGTCGCTACTGCGTTCCAGCAGCGGGTTCCGTTCCAGCTCCTCCTCCACGAAGGCCGAGAGGTCCAGGTTGGACAATTGCAGCAGCTTGATCGCCTGCATCAACTGCGGCGTCATTACCAGCGACTGCGACTGGCGGAACTCTAGTCTCTGGGTCAGTGCCATGGAGGCAGGAACGGTCCAAAAAAGAAGTTGGCTCGATTCTTGCTTAGCCTAGTCCAAGGCCAATGTACACGGCTTGACGGATCGGAAAGAAGGACTAGAGGCGGAATTCTTCGCCAAGGTAAAGTCGGCGGACATCCGGATTGTTGACGATCTCATCCGGACTGCCTTCCGTCAAGATTTCCCCGGCGTAAACGATGTAGGCGCGGTCGGTCAGGCCGAGCGTTTCCCGCACATTGTGGTCGGTAATCAGCACCCCGATACCGCGATTGGTCAGGTGACGGACCAGATCCTGGATGTCCCCGACCGCGATCGGATCGATGCCGGCGAAGGGCTCGTCGAGCAGCATGTAATTGGGCCGCGTCGCCAATGCCCGGGCGATCTCGACGCGGCGGCGCTCGCCGCCGGATAGCGCGATCGACGGTGTCTTTCGCAACCGCGTTATGTTGAACTCGTCGAGCAGCGCATCGAGTTCCGCCTCGCGCTTCTTCCTTGAAGGCTCGACCACTTCAAGCACCGCGCGGATGTTCTGCTCGACCGACAATCCGCGGAAGATCGAGGCTTCCTGCGGAAGATAGCCGATGCCGAGGCGGGCGCGCTGATACATCGGCAGTTTCGTTACATCGTGGCCATCCAGCTCGATGGCGCCGCGATCGGCCTTGATCAGCCCGGTGATCATGTAGAACACCGTGGTCTTGCCGGCACCATTGGGGCCGAGCAGGCCGACCGCCTCGCCGCGGCGGACATAGATGCTGACGCCGCGCACGACCTGGCGGCTGCCGAAACTCTTTTCCACGCTATGCACAGCCAGATAGCCCGGGCGCCGGATCAGGCGCGGCGCCGCGCTGGCGGCCTTGGTCTTTGCGGGCTTGGCGGCGCGCGGGCGCGACCTCTCCTCCCTGGGCGGCTCGGGCGCCGGTTGCGGATGCGGCACTTCCAGGCCGGGCATCGGGGCGGCACGCGCCACCGGCGGCGTATCCCGAACAGAGCTTGTCAGCATCTCGCCAAAGGAATCGTCGAGCGCGGTGATGTCGTCACGCGAACGCGCGAAGCCGGAACTGCGTTTCGCAGGGCGCCTTCGGAACATGCCGAATATGTCCACCATCCCGCTTCGCCAGCCTTTCACGGTATCCCCGGGGACTACGCCCGCGGCCTAATCGATTCGCTCGCGAACCTTGAATGTGCATGGATGCCGTTGCCCTGCGGAATCGCTCGCCCACCCCCTGGCGCGTTCCACCACCGGACGTCCACTCTCTGTTCGGAAAACCGGTTCCCATTTTTCCGGATCATGGCCTAGATACAGTCTCGCCCCGCCGGCTTCAACCTCGCCGCCTCGAGATATTCATTAAGTCATTGATTTATTTCAACTTACTGGACGACGATCCGCCAGACGGGCTACCGGGCGGGGGCGGGCAGCCCCCTTGCCCGCCGCCGCCTTGCCCGCCCTGTCCCTGCTGGATCAGGGCCTGCACCCTGCCGCTATCGGATTCCACGCGCGAGACGCCGGTCGTCATGTCCACCAGCAGCCGATCGCCGCGCAGCACGTTCTTGCACTGCGTCAGCACGACGCCGCCAAGCATGGTGATGAGATTGGCCTTGGTGTCGAAGATCGCGGTCTCCCCGGTGACGACCTGGTCTTTCTGGGTGACCACGACGTTGCCCTTGGCCTCCAGCCGCTTGATCGAGGAGCTGCCGCCCGGCCCCGGCTGGGCCGACTGCATCGGCGCAGATTTTGCGCTCTTGGCGTTCGACGGCGGCGGCGAGCTTTGTCCCGAACTCGATTCATAGAACACGACGAGCGTCTTCGACGTCATGGTGGTGTCGCCCTGTACCACCTTCACATTGCCCGAGAATGTCGCTTCCTTTTTCTTGTCGCGCATCTCGAGCGCCGCCGCCTCGATCTGGATCGGCTGGTCGCGATTCTGGGTAAAGCCCTGCATGGCGTTGGGCACGCCGGAGACTGCGCCCTGCGCGCGCACCGGACCCGGTGCGATCATCGCGAGCACGAAGGCCGCCGTTGCAACACCGCGCGAAGAAAACTGCTTCATGAAGATCATTTCGTGTTGGCGGACTTGCCTGAGCCCGAGCGCGTTTTCTGTGGTGGCGGCGGCGCAGGTGCGGGCGCCGGCTCTGGTTCAGCCTGGGCCGGCGGATTATCCATGATCAAATTCATCACGACATTGCCTTCGAAGCGCACGAGCTCGCCGTTGTTGTAGATCCGGAGCTTGTCGGCGGTCAGCGTGCCGTTCAGCAATTTGACGTCGACATGCTCGTCCGACGTCACCGTGCCCTTGTTCATATCGACGAAGGCTTGCGAGAGCTTGGCCTCATAGCCGGTCGACGATTGCAGGAAGATGTCCTTGCGCAGGTCGAGCTGCTGCTGCTTGCTGTCGAAGAAGCCGGTGCGCGCATCCAAGGTCACCGTGGTGCGGTCTTCCATCAGCATCTTTGCGCGCAGGGTCTGGAGCTCGACATGATCGGGGTCCGTGAGGTCCTGGATCGCCGCCTTGGCCCAGAGCTCGTATGGGCGCTGGTCGGTGGAGAAGCCTGCGAGGTGCGGCGATTCCATCGTGATCTTGGTGCCGGAGACGACCAGGTTGCCGATGTCGACCGGCAGCTTCGGCAACAGCATGCGGAACGGATTGAAGACCGACACCCCAACGATCGCAAGCAATGACAGCACCACCGCCGCAGGGACCGCGATGCGCAGAATCCGCACCATCCGGCTGTGGCGCTCGGCGGCGGCAAAGCGCGCCTCGAGGCCGGCTAGATAGGCTGGGGTCTGGACCGAATTCACCGCTACTCCAAGGGCGCGAAGTCTGGCAAAGGCTTACACCATTCTACCCGGGACCGCCGGATTGCGCAGCCGGGACGTCGCGTCGCGACTGCCGCACACTCGCGTTACGAGTGTGACCGAAACGGGGCGGACGGACGCCTTATCACGCCCGCCTCGGACAGGTTCAGGAATGCGCAAAAATATCTTCGGCTTCCCAGCCGCCGAGATCGAGCCGGGCGCGGGCGGGCAGGAATTCGAAACAGGCTTTCGCCAATTCGGTACGACCCTCACGCGCCAGCATGGCATCGAGCTTTTCGCGCAGCGCATGCAAATGCAGCACGTCGGACGCGGCATAGGCAAGCTGCGCCTCGCTCAGCGTCGGCGCGCCCCAGTCGCTCGATTGTTGCTGCTTCGACAGTTCGATATTGAGCACCTCGCGCACCAGATCCTTCAGCCCGTGACGGTCGGTATAGGTGCGGCTGAGGCGGGACGCGATCTTGGTGCAGTAGACCGGTGTCGGCATCACCCCATAGGCATTGTAGAGCGCCGCGAGGTCGAACCGCGCGAAATGGAAGATCTTCAGGATATTCGGATTGGCGAGCAGCGCCTTCAGGTTCGGCGCATCGCCGGGCGCCGCTGGCACCTGCACGACGTCGGCGGTGCCGTCGCCACCCGACATCTGCACTACGCAGAGCCGGTCGCGATGCGGATTGAGCCCCATGGTTTCGGTGTCGATCGCAACGGCATCCTTGTAGCGGGACAGGTCCGGCAAATCGCCGCGGTGCAGGCGAATGGTCATGAAAGCGTGCCTCGGTCAAAAAAGTTCGATTCGAGGCGCGACACTAGCCTCCAAAGCGCGAGGAGGCGAGCGCCGGGAGGCCCTCAGATGCATCAAAAACGACCATTTATCGGGGTTTTCCGTCGTACCAAGCAGGGCAGTCGGGTGGCCCGCAAAGGATGTGGCACGGCCCGCGCTTGTCCTTGTAGAAACTAGGGAATTTTGCTTCGTTTGTTGATAGGATCAAAGAGGCAGGAACCGGGTGAATATGCCGTAACCTGGGTTGCGCGCTGCGCTCCACCCGGGCCACCGGCTGCAAGCTGGACCAACGGAGCAAACCCGTGCACAGCGAGAATCGACAGGCTCATTGGCAAAGCGTCTACACCAGCAAGTCCGAGAACGAAGTCAGCTGGTTTCAACAGAGCCCAACTCCTTCAATCGAATTGATCATGCAGGTCGGAGCGACGCGCGCCTCCGCTATCATAGACATCGGCGGCGGTGCTTCACGTTTGATCGATAACCTCATCGAGAATGGGTTCGAAGATGTGACCGTGCTCGATATATCCGAAGCTTCGCTGCAGGTTGCCAGAACCCGTCTTGGGGACCGGGCTACAAAGGTCGATTGGATCGTCGCTGACGTCACGACGTGGGAGCCGCGAAGGACCTACGACATCTGGCATGATCGTGCCGCTTTCCACTTCCTGACCGAGCAGCGCGACCGCAGTGCCTATGTCGACCGCTTGAAGCAGGCGGTGAAGGTCGGAGGCCACGCGATCATCGCCACCTTTGCATTGGACGGACCGGAGCGCTGCAGTGGCTTGCCTGTGGTGCGCTATGACCCTGAAAGCCTCGGCCGGATTCTGGCTCCCGCGTTCCAGCTCACCGACCACCGACAACATAGGCACGCGACGCCATGGAGCACGCAGCAGTCGTTCCAGTTCAGCCTATTCCGCAGGACCGACCTCCCCTGACCTTGGCAGCGTCTGGACTTTAGCGCGCCCGCTTTGTACGGACGATCTCCTCCCGAAGAGGCCGGGAGATCGGGATACGATCAGGACGATGCGCCGAATACCCAGACCGCTCCAATCGATGAAGCTCCTGCTCGCCTGGATGATGCCGCAAGGCACGTCGTTCGAGACCTATGCAACAGGGTCGAAGCTGCGCTTCTTCGTCCAGTGCCGCGACGTCATCGGCCGCCACATCGCTAAATATGGCCGGTTTGAACCGCAATTGACCGACTGGATTGGCGAGTACCTGCAAAACCGACCGAAGGGGATCGTCGTCGACGTCGGCGCCAATCTCGGCTGGCACGCGGTGCATGCGGCTCAACATGCCTCCGTCACCACCGTGGTAGCGTTTGAACCGGATGCGACCAACGCCTGGCTGCTCGATCGCAATCTCACGGTCAACGACATCGACAAGGTCGTCGTCTACCCCTGCGCCGTCGGAGCCGCCGCCGGGCACGCGCACCTGCACCGTTACAAGAGGTCCAACAACGGGCGCCACTCGCTGATCAAGAACTATGGCCTGGGCTCGCGCATGGTCCCGCTGACCGATGTCGATTCCGCGCTCGACGCCCTTGGGCTGGCGCAGGACAGAATTTTATTGATGAAGATCGATGTCGAGGGCTTTGAGCCCGCGGTTCTCGCCGGCGCCGTCAAGGCACTCGAGCGCGCCGATGTCGTCATCACGGAGTACTCGCCTCAATTGAGCCGCGACGGCGATCTGTCGGTCGAAGGGATGGTCGATCGGCTGCTTGCGGCTGGATTTGTCGCGCATCAGCTCGCTGGCACGTCGTCCAAGGCCGTCCGCGTTGAGCTCAAGGATCTGCGCCGCATCGAAGACCAGACCGATATCCTCTGGATCAAGCCAACAAGGAACGGCGGCGCCGGCGCCTCATCCGGGCAGGCCGAGCAGCCGGCGGGATGATGGCATGCCGCGGCTGTCGCTCATCGTCATCACCAAGAACGAAGAGCACTGCATTGCGCGGTGTCTGCGTTCGGTCGATGCGGACGAGATCATCGTTGTCGACAGCGGCAGCACCGATCGAACGGTGGAGATCGCCCGCGAGAGTGGCGCGCGTGTGGTCGTGACATCGGATTGGCCGGGATACGGGCCGCAGAAGAGCCGCGCGCTGGAGTTGGCGCGAGGCGACTGGGTTTTGTCGCTTGACGCCGACGAATGGATCGAGCCGGAATTTGGCGAGCGGATCAAACGCGCCATCAACGCGCCAGATGCGCCTGCCGCCTACCAGACGCTCCGGCGGTCGCGTTTCTGCGGCAAGGCGTTGAGATTCGGAGGCTGGTCTTCCGATTATATCGTCCGCCTGTTTCGGCGCGGACAGGCCCGGTTTTCAGACGATCTGGTCCACGAGGGGCTGATCGTGGACGGCCCCATCAGGCGGATCGATGTCACCATCGAGCATGATTCGATCGAATCCTGGTCCGACGCCGAGGACAAGATCGACCGCTATTCGCGAGCCGCGGCGGAGCAGATGAACGCCCGTGGCCGCCGCGCAGGCCGGTTCGCTGCGCCTCTGCACGGTCTGGCCGCTTTCCTGAAAGTCTACGTTCTGCGCCTGGGCTTCCTCGACGGCGCCGCCGGCTGGGGCGTGGCCCAGTACAACCGGCAATATTCCGCCGCGAAATGGCGGCGTCTCGCGGAATATTCAGCGCACGCCAAGCGTGAGCGTTGATGGCAGCGAGCCGGAGAGCTTGTTCACATGCTCGGCGGCCTTGCCGTTAACGATTTGCGGCATGGCTGAGCGCGGCGCTAGTTGCCCGTACCAACCGTACCTCGTCTCCTCGCCGCCTTCATGTCAGCGATTGCGTCTTCCATGATCGTTGCCGGCACGAAGCTTGGCGGAAACGAACGCGGCGGAAACTCCTTGAATGTGGCCACGAACTGGAAAACATCGTCCATCGCGCCGTAGACCCCACCGATCTGATTGAGATTCCAGTCCCAGTAAGTGTTGGAGGTGATGTCCGCCCGCTCGAACGGATCCTGGAACAGGTTGTAGATCTTCTGCAGGCGCAATCTCGTGAAAGGCTCGGCCCAGACCTGCAGCTGCCCCGGAGCGCGTTGCTCGGCATAGACATATTTGTAGTCGCCCTTTCGAAAGGCGACGAGCAGACCATCGTCGTCGGCGTAGAAGAACTTGTCGCGGGCGCTCTTGACCCCGTTGTTGTTTGCCGCGGTCCCGCTCACGTTGCGGAGGAATTGCGACTGGTCGTAGCCGTCGAGATGCACCTTGTAGTCGATGCCGTTGGCGGTGTAGCCGGCGCGCAGCTTGTTGACGATATCGCCTTCTCCGGCGATCGCGCACAGCGTCGGTATCCAGTCGTTGTGGCTCATGAGCTCATTGGTGACCGTTCCACCCCTGATCACGCCGGGCCAGCGAACCAGGCAGGGCACGCGGAACGCGCCTTCCCAATTGGTGTTCTTTTCCGAACGAAACCAGGTCATGGCGCCATCCGGCCAGGTGTTCATGTGAGGTCCGTTGTCGCTGGTGTAAACGACGATGGTGTTGTTCGCGATGCCCATGTCGTCGAGCGCGCGGAGCAGGGCCCCGATCGTGTCGTCGTGCTCGATCATGCCGTCGACATACTCGCTGTCGCCGTGCGTGTAGCGCCCGCGATGACTGTCGCGCACATGCGTTCGCAAATGCATGCGTGTGGAATTGAACCAGCAGAAGAAGGGCCGCCCCGCTGATTGCTGGCGCTTCATGAAATCGATCGCCGCCGCCGAGGTCTCGTCGTCGATGGTTTCCATTCGCTTCTTGGTGAGCGCGCCGGTGTCCTCGATCGTCTGCTTGCCGACCCTTCCGAAGCGCGGATCGACGGTCGGATCGTCGCGGTCGCTTGCCTTGCACCTCAACACCCCGCGCGGTCCGAATTTGGCACGGTAGGCGGGATCCTTCGGATAATCGGGCAGCTCCGGCTCTTCCTCGGCGTTGAGGTGGTAGAGATTGCCGAAGAACTCGTCGAAGCCATTCACGGTCGGCAAGGTTTCGTTGCGATCGCCGACGTGATTCTTGCCGAATTGCCCGGTCGCGTAACCGAGCTGCTTGAGCAGGCCGCCGACTGAAGGATCACGCTGGCTCATTCCCATCGGAGCCCCGGGGAAGCCTACCTTCGTCAGTCCGGTCCGGATTCCATGCTGCCCGGTCAGGAACGCCGCTCGACCTGCGGTGCAGGACTGCTCGCCATAGTAATGCAGGAATCTGATGCCCTCGCGGGCGATCCGGTCGATATTGGGCGTCTCATATCCCATGAGACCGCCGGAATAGGCGCTGATATTCGTGATGCCGATATCGTCGCCGAAGATGACGAGAATGTTCGGCTTGCGGTCGCCGGGCAGTGGCGATGCGGCGGGAGCCGGCGCGGCGGACTTCTGGTCCTGGCCGAGCGCCTCAGAGGTCAGCGTTGCGGCGACCAGGGCCGTCCCGCTCAAAAGCAAGTTGCGGCGATCGAGAAACGACTGTTTCCTCTCCGAATTCATCGTTCACTCCCATTTCTGACTACGCACCTGAAACCGACATGGCTCGTCGACGTGTCGACCGGTTCGGCATGCCGGGCGGCGGGCCGATACCGGCGGCAATAGTTCGGCGCGCACAGATGCGAGCCGCCCTTCAAGACTTTGCGGGGGATGCGGATGTTCGGTTGACCTGGATCAAAGCTCGCGCGCTCGGGGCCGCCGCGCGGATTCTGCGGAATGCAGCAAGGTTTGGCGCTGTCAGCTTCGTGACGGGCCGACCACCAGTCGGCGGTCCATTCCCAGACATTGCCGATCATGTCGTAGATGCCGTAGCCGTTCGGCGGAAATGCCGTGACGGGCGAGGTACGCGGAAAGCCGTCTTCGCAGATGTTCTGGATCGGGAAGTCGCCTTGCCAGGTGTTGGCCATGTGCCTGCCGTCAGGCGTCAGCGTGTTGCCCCAGGCGTATTCCTCACCATCCAGACCGCCCCGCGCGGCAAGCTCCCATTCGGCTTCGGTGGGAAGCTGCTTATCTATCCATTTGGCGTAAGCGAGCGCGTCGGCATACGAAACGTGCACCACCGGATGGTCGTCGAGGTCCTTGATGTTGCTTCCGGGTCCGTACGGGCGCCGCCAGTTGGCGCCCTTCATGAACGTCCACCACTGGCTCCAGTCGCGCAGATTGTGCACGCGACGTGGCGGCGAGAACACCAGCGAGCCGGCATAGATCATCTTCGGCAGGGCGCCGGGATAGTCTTTCGGGTTCGGCGGAATCTCCGCCGTGGTGACATAGCCGGTCGCGTTGACGAACGCCTTGAACGCGCGGTTGGTCACCGGCGCGCGGTCGATCCAGAAGCCGTCCACGCTTACCCGATGGCTGGGCGCCTCTTCGGGGTAGTGATTGTCGGACCCCATCCGGAAAGTCGCGCCGGGAATCCAGATCATATCGCCGGCAGCGAAATCGGTCGGCCGCCCCGTGCGCTCGATACCCGACTCCAACATTCCCACTTCCCGACACGGATCAGCGACTACCGCCGGCACGTCCCCGAAATTCAGTCAAAGCGGTCAAGGACGTGGCAAAAATCTACCACAGGTGGCGAGCCGGAAAAATGTCACTGCTGCTGACCTACGAGCGTTGAGCAGTCAGGACCGTAGCTCGGCCGAGCCCGGTCAGGAATCAGCGGCTCGAAATCAGCGATTCAACCCCTTGCAAAGAACGGTGGTGCCCAGGAAAGGACTCGAACCTTCACGGCCGTGAGGCCACTGGCACCTGAAGCCAGCGCGTCTACCAATTCCACCACCTGGGCACGTGGCGGGGTTAGTAAGGATCGGTCGCGCGCTTGTCAAATAGACGATCGGAAACTCAAATAGTCTGTACAGGGTGACCGCGATGGCGTATCGCGACATCCGGCCCAACAGGCTCCAAAATCGCAGCTATTTCGACCCCGCAGGAACTGACCCATGGCATCGAACCTGGAAACGCTCGTCACGGTTTTCGGCGGATCGGGCTTCCTGGGGCGGCACGTGGTCCGGGCGCTGTGCAAGCGGGATTACCGCATCCGCGTCGCCGTCCGGCGGCCGGAACTGGCCGGGCACCTGCAGCCGCTCGGCAAGGTCGGCCAGATCCACGCCGTCCAGGCCAATCTGCGCTACCCGGCCTCGGTGGTATCAGCGATGCGTGATTCGCACGTGGCCATCAACCTGGTCGGCATCCTCGCCGAAAGCGGCGAACAGACCTTCGAGGCGGTCCAGGCCAAGGGCGCCGAGGCGGTGGCCGCCGCTGCGAGCGCCGAGGGCGCCCGCGTGGTGCATGTCTCGGCGATCGGCGCTGATGCCGATTCGGCTTCCGCCTATGCCCGCGCCAAAGCGGCTGGCGAGAAGGCGGTGCTGGCGGCCTCGCCATCGGCCACTATCTTGCGCCCGTCGCTGGTGTTCGGGCCGGAGGATCAGTTCACCAACCGTTTCGCGGCGATGGCCCGGATGTCGCCGGCGATCCCGCTGGTCGGCGGCGGCCTGACCAAGATGCAGCCGACCTTTGTCGGCGACGTCGCCACCGCGGTGGCCGATGCCGTCGACGGCAAGACCAAGCCGGGCGCGACCTACGAGCTGGGTGGCCCGGAAGTGCTGACCATGCGCGAGATCATGGAGACGATCCTTGAGATCACCGATCGCGACCGCGCGCTGGTCTCCCTGCCGTTCGGCCTTGCCAGGATCCTGGCCGCGTTCCTGCAATTCGCGCCGGGCGCGCTGAAGCTCACGGCGGATCAGGTCGAGCTGCTGCGCAAGGACAATGTGGTGTCGGATACGGCCAAGGCCGCCGGCCTCACCTTCGAGGGGCTGGGAATCACCCCCGATTCGCTGGAAGCCATCGCCCCGCAATATCTCTGGCGCTTCCGCCCGGCCGGGCAGTTCGAGCGCAAGAACGCGTATCGTCCGCCGTCCGGGGCTTGATCCGGCACGCATAACCACGAATGTCGATATGAAGCGAAGCTACGTCCGCAGCTTCCCGCCTCTCCCCTTGTGGGAGAGGCCGGAACGCATGCAGCGAAGCGGAATGCGATCCGGGTGAGGGGTCTCTCTCAAGCGACTACCGTACTCGCGGAGAGAAACCCCTCACCCGGATTTCCCGCTGACGCGCGAAATCCGGCCTCTCCCACAAGGGGAGAGGCGGAACGGAGCAGCGAAGAGATTCCGTACAGCCGCCTGACCCTTACCTTCCGAGCGCCAGCGCGATCAGGCCGAGCGTGCCGACGATCACGCGCCACCACGCGAACAGGGTGAAGCCGTGGCGCGTGACATAGGAGAGGAACGTCTTCACCACGACCACGGCGGTGACGAGCGAGACCACGAATCCGATTGCGACGATCCATAGATTGTCCGTCGTCATCTCGGCGCGGTTCTTGTAGAAATCATAGGCGAAGGCGCCGATCATGGTCGGGATCGCCAGGAAGAATGAGAACTCCGCCGCCGCGCGCTTGTCGGAGCCGAGCAGCATCGCCGCGACGATCGAGGCGCCGGAGCGCGACACGCCCGGGATCATCGCGACGCACTGCGCCATGCCGATCCACAGATACATCAGCAGCGGATATCTCGTCGCGTCATGTTCGCGCGGCTTGAGCTCAAGCTGATCGACCCACAGCAGGATGGCGCCGCCGACGATGAGCGAGAAGCAGACGATCCATGGATTGAACAGAACACTCTTGATGTATTTGCCGGCAATGAGGCCGACGATGACGGCGGGCAGGAACGCGACCAGCACGCCGATGACGAAGCGCCGGTCATCCGCATTGGAGAACATGCCGAGCGCGACACGCGACAATTTGCCGAAATAGAGTCCGACGATGGCAAGGATCGCGCCGAGCTGGATCAGCACGGTGAAGCTGTCCCAGAAGGCACCTTCGCCGAGACCGAAGAATCGTTCCGCCAGCAGGAGGTGGCCGGTCGATGAAACGGGCAGGAACTCCGTGACGCCTTCGATTATGCCCAGAATCACCGCACGTAACGTATCGGTCATCATGATGTGGCCTGCTTTTGCTGGAGAAATCGGGTGCTTCTCGCCTATTCCCCGTTTTGCTGCAATCGCTAAAAACGCCAAACATGGGTTGCCTGATTCGTCTGATTGGCTAGAGCATGATCCGGAGAAGTGGCAGGCCGGTTCTGCGCAAAGATCATGCTCAAACAAAGACATGGGACCACGATCCGATTTCATCTGATCGCATCGTGAATTAGTGTCCCGGGTCTGCCGCGGCTTCGACAAGATCAGGCCGTGAACTGCTGAAGGACTTCATGTACACGCTGTTTCATCATCCGTTCTGTCCGCATTCCCGTTTCATTCGCCTGGTGCTCGGCGAATACGGGCTCGATCTGCGGCTGGTGGAGGAACGGGTCTGGGAGCGTCGCGAGGCCTATCTGGCGCTCAATCCGGCGGCAACGACGCCGACCTTGATCGCCGAGGGTTTCCCGCCGGTTCCCGGTGTCGGCGTGATCGCCGAATATCTCGACGAGGCGCATGGGCTCAATGCCGGCGACCGGCGCCTGATGCCGACCTCGATGGCCGAACGCGTCGAGGTGCGCCGGCTGATGTCGTGGTTCAACGACAAGTTCTTCGAGGAGGCCTCCAATCCGCTGGTGACCGAGCGCATCTACAAGCGTTTCATGAGCGAGGAGGATGGCGGAGGCGCGCCGAATGCGGAGGTGCTCCGCGCGGGCAAGGCCAATGTGCGCTATCATCTGACCTATATCGGCTGGCTGGCGCGGACGCGGAACTATCTCGCCGGCGACCGGCTCACTTACGCGGATCTCGCCGCCGCGGCGCATCTTTCGGCGATCGACTATCTGGGCGACGTGCCATGGAGCGAGGACGACGCAGCAAAAGCGTGGTACGCGCGGGTGAAATCCCGCCCGTCGTTCCGCCCGCTGCTCAGCGAATGGCTGGCGGGCGTGCCGGCGTCGCGGACCTATGTGGACCTCGACTTCTGACCCCACCGCCCAAGCTTTCACCGGCCGATCTCAGATCCGCGCTCGAGCACGAAGCCCGCGCGCTCGGCTTTGACTGCATCGGGGTCACCGATCCCGGCGCGATCGGCGGCGCGGCGAAATATTTCCGCGAGTTCCTCGACCTGGGCGGCCATGGCGACATGGACTGGCTCGCAGCGCATCCTGAGCGCCGCAGCGATCCGCGCGTGCTCTGGCCCGGCGTGCGCTCGATCATCATGCTCGGCGTCAACTACGGGCCGGACCAAAACCCGCTCGAGATCCTGAAGCGCCGCGACCGCGGCGCGATCTCGGCCTACGCGCAGGGCGATGATTATCACGACGTGATCAAGAAGCGGCTGAAGGCGCTGGCGCGGTGGCTGGTCGCGACCAGCGGCGATGAAGTGAAGGTGTTCATCGACACCGCGGCCGTGATGGAAAAGCCGCTCGCGCAAACCGCCGGCCTCGGCTGGCAGGGCAAGCACACCAATCTGGTGTCGCGCGACTTCGGCTCATGGCTGTTCCTCGGCGCGATATTCACCGCAAGCGAGCTGCCGCGCGATGCCGCCGACATCGATCATTGCGGCTCCTGCACCGCCTGCCAGGACATCTGCCCGACCGCGGCATTTCCCGCGCCCTACAAGCTCGATGCGCGGCGCTGCATCTCCTATCTCACCATCGAGAGCAAGGGACCGATCCCGCGCGAATTCCGCAAGGCGATCGGCAATCGCATCTATGGCTGCGACGATTGCCTCGCGGTATGCCCATGGAACAAGTTCGCGCAGACCGGGCGCGAAGCGAAACTCGCAGCGCGCGAGGCATTGCGCGCGCCAGTGCTTGCCGACCTCGTGCGGCTCGACGATGCCGCGTTCCGCGCGCTGTTCTCGAAATCGCCGGTCAAGCGCATCGGCCGCGACCGCTTTGTCCGCAACGTGCTGATCGCGATCGGCAACTCCGATGATGCCGCCTTGGCCGGCGAGGCCGAGCGCTTGCTCGACGATGCAAGTCCGCTGGTTCGCGGCGCAGCGGTGTGGGCGTTGTCGCAACTGATCGAGCCACAGGCATTTGCCGCGCTGGCCTCCAAGACGGTCGATGCGGAGACTGATCAGCGCGTATGCGAAGAGTGGCGGCTCGCGGCCCTTACTTCATGAGATGCCGCGCCATTTCGGGACGCGCCTTCAGCGCGTCACCCTGCTTGGCGACGATCTTTGCGATTCGCTCCGGCGCAAAGTGCATATCGACGAAGGCAGGCGCGGTGTTGGCGACCTCGTGATATTCCGCGATGCGGCCATCGCGAAGGCTCATGATGGCGACGCCCTCGAACATCGCCCGCGCGCCACCTGCCTCCGGCAGCGTCGAGCGGTAGCTGAAGGTGTAGCGCGCATAGAGCGTATGGCCGTCGCTGACGGGGTCGTGCATGTCCCAGCGGAAGTCGGACGCGGTGCGATAGAACAAATCGTCGATCATGCCAGCGATCTCGGCATGTCCCGTGAAGGCGCCATAGAACACGTCGTGATAGACGCCGTCTTCCGTGAACAAATCAGCGAATGCAGCGCCCTTCCGCTGTTCGACCGCATCGCAGAAGGCGCGAAGCAGGCTCGTTGTGTCCATTGTTATTCCTCCCTGCCGTCATGCCCCGCCACCGGGTCCCGCCTTCGGCGGGCCCGATGACAGGCTCCGGCGGGGGCATCCAGTATTCCAGAGACTTCGATGGGAATCGATAAGCCACGGCGTACTGGATCGTCCGCCGGAGCCTGTCATCGGGCGGCCATTCGGCCGACCCGGTGGCGGACGATGACAGCGGGGTGTGGCCCGCTACCCCATCTCCTTCACTGCGGCGATGATCCGGGCGATGTCCTGCGGGCGCGACAGGCGGTGGTCGCCGTCCTGGATCATGGTCAGCACCACGTCCTCGCTTGGCAGCCGATGTGCCAGCGTGAACGCGTGCTGCCAGGGCACGTCGGGATCCTGCGCGCCTTGCAGGATGCGCACCGGGCAGCCGACATCGATCTTGGCCCCGAGTAACAAATGATTACGCCCCTCCTCGATCAGCGCCCGCGTGATCGGATAGGGCGTATCGCCATATTGCGAGGGCCGCAGCCAGACGCCCCTGGTCTCGATCTCGGCACGAATTTCCGGCGAAAAGCCCTTCCACATCAGCTCTTCGGTAAAATCCGGCGCCGGCGCGATCAGCACCATCCCCGCGAGCGAGGCGCTGATATCAGCACGCCTGGCAAGCTCGCGCGCCAGCAATAGCGCCATCCAGCCGCCCAGCGAGGAGCCGATCACGACCTGCGGCCCGCTGCAGAACCGCGCGAACACCGCGACACTCTCCTCGAGCCAGCGCCCGATGGTGCCGTCGATGAACTTGCCGCCGGATTCGCCGTGGCCGGAATAATCGAACCGGACAAAGGCGCGTTCCTGTTCCACGGCCCACGCGTCAAGCGCAACCGCCTTGGTGCCCTTCATGTCGGAATTGAAGCCGCCGAGCCAGAATAGCCCGGGGTTGCGACCTCCGCGCGCACGCACCGCGATGCGGCGGCGTTCGGCGCTGTTCCCTACCTCGATGAACTCTGGTTCCTGGTCGATCGTCGCGGAGGTGGTCATGGGATCGTCATTCTCATCAGTGCGTTTTCGATGGGCACGGGCAAACCGTGAGCAGGGAACGTGTCTCGCCTTGTAGAGTATCCGCTCACCAAATATCTGCCCTATCGCGTGACCTAAATGCCGCGCATTTGACGGTTTTAGGATGCAACTTGCGAGCACGCTTGCCCGTTGCCACGTATTGCTTCAAAATATCGCCTTCCTTCACAACTTTGGAGAGTTACCCATTCGCCGTCCCAATAGAGCCCCGCCCGCTGTCGCCAAAGACGGGCCGCGCACCAACGATGAAATCCGCAACGCGCAGATCCAGCTAATCGATCAGAACGGTACCAATATGGGCACCGTGGAAACCATGGTGGCCATTAAGATGGCCATGGAAGCCGGTATGGACCTGGTCGAGATTTCGCCGAACGTGAGTCCTCCGGTCTGCAAGATCATGGACTACGGCAAATATAAATATTCTGCGCAGAAGAAAGCCGCCGAAGCCCGCAAGAAACAGAAGGTCGTCGAGATCAAGGAGATCAAGCTCCGTCCGATGATCGACGATCACGACTACGACGTGAAGATGCGCGCGATGCAGCGCTTCTTCGAGGAAGGCGACAAGGTCAAGATCACCTTGCGCTACCGCGGTCGTGAAATGGCGCACCAGGAAATCGGCACCAAGCTGTTGGACAAGGTCAAGGCTGACGTCGCGCAATACGCCAAGGTCGAGCAGGACGCGAAGTTCGAGGGACGTCAGGTCGTGATGGTGCTGGCGCCGCGCTGAGGCGAATTGTCGATCGATGAAAGGAAACGCCCCGCCGGACCGATCCGGCGGGCGTTTTCGTTTCCCTTCCCGCAACCCTCCGCCGTCATTCCGGGGCGTCCGAAGGACGAGCCCGGAATCCATCGGGCGGCTGAGTACGCGGCTAAATGGATTCCGGGCTCGCGCTTCGCGCGCCCCGGAATGACGGCGGAGGGTGTCGGGTCCGCCGGAAGCTCTAAAACATTGACCTTCTGCGGAGGTCGCGCTTGCGGGGGAGGCAAGAGACCCCCTCGTTCCGGGATTGCCAATTCGCCCCTGCTCTGCCATAAGCGCAGCCTTCGCCGCCCGGCTGATCAAGGGCTGCCGTGGCGACGTTCTGTGCGGGTTATTTCATTTGCGAAAAACCTGAGCACATTCAACGCTCTAACGAGCATTTTAGTCGGCCGACGCCCCCCGCAGGGCGGTTTCGTGCTGGCGTTTAAGGAGAGCCAAATGCCCAAGCTGAAGACCAAATCGGGCGCCAAAAAGCGCTTCAAAGTGACCGGTACCGGCAAGGTGATGCACGCCCAGCGCGGCAAGCGCCACGGCATGATCAAGCGGACCAACAAGCAGATCCGCCAGCTGCGCGGCACCCGCGTGCTGTTCAAGACCGACGGCGACAACATCAAGAAGTACTTCTTGCCGAACGCCTGATCGCGCCTGAGCCGAGCTGCGTTCCACACAGCTCCCGTCACCACTTCAGAAATCCAAGGATTTAAGTCATGTCTCGCGTCAAACGCGGTGTGACCGCCCACGCCAAGCACAAGAAAGTCTACAAGGCCGCCAAGGGCTATTACGGCCGCCGCAAGAACACCATCCGCGTCGCCAAGCAGGCGGTCGAGAAGGCCGGCCAATATGCGTTCCGCGACCGTAAGCGCAAGAAGCGCACCTTCCGCGCGCTCTGGATCCAGCGCCTCAACGCCGCCGTCCGCCCGTTCGGCATGACCTACAGCCGCTTTATCGACGGCCTCTCCAAGTCGGGCGTCGTCGTCGACCGCAAGGTGCTGTCGGATCTCGCGATCCACGAGCCGGCCGCGTTCCAGGCGATCGCCGAGAAGGCCAAGGCCGCGCTCGCGGCCTGATCCGGCTCTTCGAAGTTTCTTGAAGTCGTCATGGCCGGGTAAGAGCGCGAGGGACATCTTTCGCGCTTCAGCTCGGTATGACCGGCTAGGAGCGACGGCTTAGCATCCTGGCCAAGAGGGATTGCTATGACCGATCTTGCTCAACTCGAATCCCAGATCCTCGCTGACGTTTCCAACGCCGGCGACGAAGCAGCGCTGGAAACCGTGCGCGTCGCCGCGCTCGGCAAGAAGGGCTCGATCTCGGCGCTGCTTGCCACCCTCGGCAAGATGTCGCCGGAGGAGCGCAAGACACAAGGCGCGGCGATCAACCTGGCCAAGGACAAGGTTGCCCAAGCGCTCGCCGAGCGCCGCGAAGTGCTAAAGGCCGCCGCGCTCGATGCCCGGCTTGCATCTGAGACCATCGACGTCACGCTGCCGCTGCGCGAGGCGCCGGCGGAAACGGGCCGCATCCATCCGCTCAGCCAGGTCTGGGATGAGCTGACGGCGATCTTCGCCGACATGGGATTTTCGGTTGCCGAAGGCCCCGACGTCGAGACCGACGACTACAACTTCACCAAGCTGAACTTCCCGATCGGCCATCCCGCGCGCGAGATGCACGACACCTTCTTCTTCAATCCGAAGGAGGACGGCTCGCGCATGCTGCTGCGGACCCACACCTCGCCGGTGCAGGTGCGCACGATGCTGACACAGAAGCCGCCGATCCGCGTGATCTGCCCCGGCCGCACCTATCGCATCGATTCGGACGCGACCCATACGCCGCAATTCCACCAGGTCGAGGGGCTCGTGATCGACAAGGAGTCACATCTCGGCCACCTCAAATGGATCCTGCATGAGTTCTGCAAGGCGTTCTTCGAGGTCGACCACATCAACATGCGCTTCCGGCCGTCGTTCTTCCCGTTCACCGAGCCGTCGCTGGAAGTCGACATCCAGTGCCGCCGCGACAAGGGCGAAATCCGCTTCGGCGAGGGCGAGGACTGGCTGGAGATTTTGGGCTGCGGCATGGTGCACCCGAACGTGCTGCGCGCCTGCGGCCTCGATCCCGACGTCTACCAGGGATTCGCCTGGGGCATGGGCATCGACCGCATCGCGATGCTGAAATACGGCATGAGCGACCTGCGCCAATTGTTCGACAGCGACGTCCGCTGGCTCAGCCACTACGGCTTCAAGCCGCTGGATCTTCCGACGCTGGCCGGAGGGTTGAGTACGTGAATCTGAGTGCTGTGCCCGAGCAATATCGGAACCTGCGCGCGTTCGCCTTCGGCGACGGCCCCGGGCTTGCCGACGAATTGCTCGAACTCGTCATCAAAGGCATCAAGAGCGCGACCTGCAGCACCGAGGACGAGCCGAACATCTCGACATCGGGCGAACGCTGGATCGTGCTCGACGGCCGCGGCGAACCGGCTTGCGTCATCGAAACAACCGAAGTGACCTATCGCCGTTTTGGCGAGGTCGACGCCGCGTTTGCCTACGAAGAAGGTGAAGGTGACCGCAGCCTACAATATTGGCGGGACACGCACCGCCGCTATTTCGGTCGGCAGGGCAAATTCAGCGAAGACATGATGCTGATGTGCGAGCGTTTTCGTCTGGTTGAGGTTTTTCGCGATCACAGGTTGGCATCATGAAGTTCACCCTCTCCTGGCTGAAGGAACATCTCGACACCGACGAGCCCCTGGAAAAGCTCGCCGACAAGCTCACCATGATCGGGCTCGAGGTCGAGAGCATCGAGGACAAGGCGAAGGTGCTGGCGCCGTTCACCATTGCGCGGGTGATCTCGGCCGAGCAGCATCCGAATGCCGATCGTCTGCGGGTCTGCATGGTCGACACCGGCAACGGCGCTGCGCCGGTGCAGGTGGTCTGCGGCGCGCCGAATGCGCGCGCCGGCCTGATCAGCGTGTTCTCTGCCCCGGGCACCTTCATTCCCGGCAAGAACATCACGCTCGGCGTCGGTACGATCCGCGGCGTCGAGAGCCGCGGCATGCTGTGCTCGGCGGCCGAACTCGAGATTTCCGACGATCATGACGGCATCATCGAATTGCCCGCTGATGCGCCCGTCGGCCAAGTCTATGCCGAATGGGCCGGCCTCGGCGATCCCGTCATCGAGATCAACCTGACGCCGAACCGGCAGGATTGCACCGGCGTGCACGGAATCGCGCGCGATCTTTCCGCCGCCGACATGGGCAAATTGATCGAGCCCGCCATCAAGCCGATCAATGGCGAATTCCCTTCGCCCGTGACGGTGACGGTGGAAGACGCCTCGCTCTGCCCGGGCTTCGCGCTGCGGCTGGTGCGCGGCGTGAAGAACGGCCCGTCGCCGGAATGGCTGCAGAAGCGCCTGGCTTCGATCGGGCTGCGGCCGATCAATGCGCTGGTCGATATCACCAACTTCATGACCTACGATCGTGCGCGTCCCCTGCACGTGTTCGACGCCAAGAAGGTGAAGGGCAATCTGGTGGTGCGCCGCGCCCGCGACGGCGAGACCCTGCTCGCGCTCGACGGCCGCACCTATACGCTGGATTCCTCGATGTGCGTGATCGCCGACGACGCCGGCGTCGAATCGCTCGCCGGTATCATGGGTGGCGAGGCTTCCGGCTGCGACGAGAACACCACCGACGTGCTGATTGAATCGGCGCTGTGGAATGAGATCAACATCGCCCAGACCGGACGCAAGCTCGGCATCAATTCGGATGCGCGCTATCGCTTCGAACGCGGCGTCGACCCGGCCTTCATGGTGCCGGGCCTCGAGCTTGCGACCAAGATGGTGATGGAATTGTGCGGCGGCGCGCCGTCGGAAAGCATCGTCGTCGGCAATCGCTACGGCGACGACCGCGTGATCGATTTCCCGCTGACCGAGGTCAAGCGCCTCGCCGGAATCGAAGTCCCGCTGGTCGAGACGAAGCGCATTCTCAGCCATCTCGGCTTCATGGTCGCGGGCACCGGCCCTGTGGTGAAGATCGCGGTGCCGTCCTGGCGCACCGATGTGCATGGCAAGGCCGACATCGTCGAGGAGATCGTCCGTATCGTCGGCGTCGACAAGGTGCCGATGACGCCGTTCGATCGCGGCGAGGAGCCGCGCAAGCCGGTGCTCACCTCTATCCAGCTCCGCACCCGCCGTGCCAAGCGCGCACTGGCCGCGCGTGGCATGGTCGAGGCGGTGACCTGGTCGTTCATCTCAAAGCCCGCAGCCGAATTGTTCGGCGGCGGACAGGCCGAACTGGCGCTTGCCAACCCGATTGCCTCTGATCTCTCGGACATGCGGCCGAGCCTTTTGCCTGGCTTGGTCGCAGCCGCGCAGGCGAACATCAACCGCGGCTATCCTGACGTCGCGTTGTTCGAGGTCGGGCAGGTGTTCAAGGGCGACAGGCCGGAAGACCAGTTCGTTGCCGCTTCCGGCGTGCGCCACGGCTTCGCCTCGCTGGAAGGCGTGGGGCGGAGCTGGTCCGGTTCGGCAACGGCTGACGCATTCGACGCCAAGGCCGACGCGTTCGCGGTGCTGGCTGCGGCGGGCACGCCAGTGCAGGCGCTGCAGATTGTGCCGGGCGGGCCCGCCTGGCTGCATCCCGGCCGTTCCGGAACGATCCAGATGGGCCCGCAGAATGTGCTCGGCTATTTCGGCGAGTTGCACCCGCGTGCGCTCGAGGCGCTCGGCGCCGATGGCCCGATGATCGCGTTCGAGGTGATCCTCGACCGTATCCCGGAGGCCAAGCGCAAGCCGACCCGCGCCAAGCCCGCGCTCGAACTCTCCGCGTTCCAGCCGGTGTCGCGCGATTTTGCCTTCATCGTCGACCGCAGCGTCAAGGCGGCGGATATCGTTCGCGCCGCACTGGCCGCGGACAAGAAGCTGATCACCGATGTCACCGTGTTCGACGTCTATGAAGGCAAAGGCATGGAGGACGGCAAGAAGTCGATCGCGATCGCGGTCACCATTCAGCCGCGCGAGAAGACGCTGACCGACCAGGAGATCGATGCGGTAGCGGCCAAGATCGTCGCTGACGTCACGAAGAAGACCGGCGGCACTCTCCGGGGATGAGCCCGTTTGGTCTCATCCCTTCGGAGGTTGGCCTTAACGTTGCGCTGGCAATCTGTGCCATCGCCTTTGTCTCGGGAACGGCGCGCGGCTTTTCCGGTTTCGGCTCCGCGCTGATCTTCATGCCGCTGGCAAGCAGCATCGCCGCGCCCCGCCTGGTCGCAGCGCTGCTGCTGATCATCGACTTCGTCGCAGCGATGCCGCTGGCTCCGAACGCGTGGAAGCACGCCGATCGCAAGGCCACCGCGATCATGGTGCTCGGTGCGCTCGTCGGCGTGCCGATCGGCACCTATTTTCTCAGCGTGCTCGATCCCGTGACCACGCGCTGGATCATTTCCGGCTTCGTCGCTGCGCTGATGGTGCTGCTCTTGTCGGGCTGGCGCTACCGCGGCAAGGACCACGCGGCGCTTTCAATCGGCATCGGCGGCCTCTCCGGCTTCTGCAGCGGGCTCGCGCAAACGGGCGGTCCGCCGATCGTCGGCTACTGGCTCGGGCGCCCGATCAGTTTCACGGTGGCGCGCGCCAATATCGTGCTGTTCTTCGGCGCCTCGGATTTCTTTTCCCTCGTGAGCTATTTCTTTACCGGCCTGATCACCACCGATTCCATCAAGTTCTCGCTCGTGGTCGGGCCGGTCTACGCCATCGGCGTCTGGTTCGGCGCCTCCCTGTTCGGCAAGGCCAGCGAACGTGTCTTCCGCGCCATCTGCTACGCCCTGATCGCCGCCGCCGTCATCGCCGGCCTGCCCATCCTCGACGGCGTGCTGCGGGGACGATAGATTCGGGTGTTGAACGCGGGCGGAAAAAAGCCAAGGGAGGAATCCATGATCGATCGCCGGAATGCGCTAAAACTGGCGCTCGGGGGCGCCGCCGCACTTACCGCACCGGCCGCGCTGGCACAGGCCGCAAAGCCTCGAACGCGGATCGTGTTTCTCGGCACCAAAGGCGGCCCGCGCGTCGGCATTGGCGCTTCAAATCCCGCCAACCTCGTTGTGGTCAACGACACGCCGTTTGTCATCGATTGTGGCATGGGGGTGAGCCGTCAGCTCGTGAATGCGGGCGTGCCAATCCCTTCCATCAAATACATCCTCATCACCCACCATCATTCCGATCACAATCTCGAGTACGGCAACCTCTTCTACAATGCCTGGGCCGCCGGGCTATCCACGCCAATCCATTCGTTTGGGCCGAAGGGGATCGAGGCGATGACGAAGGCGTTCTGGGAGCTGAACAAATTCGATGTCGAGACCCGGATCGAGGATGAAGGCCGGCCCGATCCGCGCAAATTGCTGATCGCGAAGGACATCGACGACGGTGTGGTGTTGAAGACATCCGAGGTGACGGTCACGGCCTTCCGCACGCCGCACCCACCCATCGTTGACAATTTCGCCTACAAGTTAGAGACGCCCGATGGCACCATCGTGTTCTCTAGCGATACTGCCTACAATCCGAAGCTCGCTGAATTCGCTGAGGGAGCCGACGTGCTGGTGCATGAATGCATGTATCTGCCTGCCGTCGATCGGCTGGTCGCTAAAACGAAGAACGGCGCAACGCTGAAGAAGCATCTTCTCGAGAGTCACACCACGACCGAGGATGTCGGCCGCGTGGCGGCGGCCGCGGGAGTCAAGGTGCTGGTGATAAGCCATTTCGTCCCCGGAGACGATCCGCTGGTCACTGACGAGAATTGGACCGAAGACGTGAAGAAGAATTTTTCCGGCCGCATCGTGGTAGCAAAGGATCTGATGGAGTTGAAGCTGCCGGTGTGAGTCGCATGTCAACGGCGATCACGGTGATCGCCGACCATGCTACAGGGGTTGTGTGCAGCACAGCAAGGATATCGGCACGACGAAGAGCCGAGCAGCACTACTGCACGAGCCGAGCGCGCAGCCGTGTAAATTCGGCGTCGCTGATCGACCCTGCCTGTTTCAGCCGACCGAGCTTTTCGATTTCGTCTGCGGCGCTGAAACCAATCGCGCTCCTGAGTTCGTCGCGCGCCTGCCGAGCTTGTTGCAAGTTGCGCTCCGCCATGCCTCTTCCCTGAAAGATCAGGTATGCAAGCATGAAAATGAATGGAAATATGATCCATCCTATCACCCATAGCGCCTTGACCCAGCCGGAAATGTCGTGGCGTCGGAATAGATCGGAAGCGACGGTAATGAGCAGCCAGAACCACACGATGAAGAAGAATATGGTGAGGACGTCCAGCAGGAAATTTCGATAGGTGAAGCCCTCCTGAAAGAAGAACATTGCGATCCTCCTCTGCCTGCCACTGCGTGCAACAGTTCCAGCCGACCCGATATTGTTCCTTAAAGCGCGATCCCGCCGCCAGCGTTTGATTTAGATCAATGCACGTCGGATCGAGGATCAATCAGGCGACGCCCCCGATGTCTTCAACCTATGGCTGCTTTGCCCTTAAGAACGGAAGCCGCTCGGGTACACGCCTTCCGACTAGTGCGTGATGAGATAAGGTCGAATTGTGTTCCCACGGGCGCTGCCTCTTCTCACCTCTCCCATAGGGAGGGTAGTGTGCGGAAGGTTCTGCAAAAGCCTGAGAGGCTGGAGCGGTCATGGTAAGTCCGGTGATTGCGAAGATCACC
>NZ_JBVBEF010000037.1:0-77240 GCF_055456055.1 Bradyrhizobium sp. LeoB3 | reverse complement strand
CCGCTCCACCGTCGAGGTCTTCAACATCCGCTACTTCGGATGCCGTCTACCCGAAAACCGAATTGGTTCTCAGGCTCTACGATTCCACGTGCGAGAGCCCTACTCCACGCCCGCTTCTTCCGGCGTGAATTCGTAGACCGACGAGCAGAACTCGCAGGTGACGACGACCCTGCCGTCCTTCACCATGTCGGCGCGATCCTTCGCCGTAAAGCTTTTCAGCATCGACGATACCGCCTCGCGCGAGCAGGAGCATTGCGCGCGCAGCGGCAGGGGCGTGAACACGCGCACGCCGCGCTCGTGGAACAGGCGGTACAATAGCCGCTCGCCCGACAGATCCGGATCGAGCAGTTCGACGTCCTCGACCGTTCCGATCAGCGACTGCCCCTCGACCCAGGCATCGTCTTCCGGAACCTCATGGGCGGCCGTTCCTTCGGGCGCATCGCCGGGATGCAGATCGGCCTGCCGCGCGCGCTCCGGCGCCTTCGGCAGGAACTGCAGCAGCATGCCGCCGGCGCGCCAGCGAACCTTGCCGCCGTCGCCGCCGCGCCATTCCTCGCCGACTGCAAGGCGCACGCGCGTCGGGATCTGCTCCGAGCGCAGGAAATACTCATGAGCTGCGTCCTCGAGGCTGCCGCCATGGAGCGCGACCAGGCCCTGATAGCGGCTCATGTCCGGCCCCTGGTCGATGGTCATCGCGAGATGGCCCTTGCCGAGCAGCGCGCCGGAATCGAGCCCGTCCTGCAATCTTGTCGCATCGTAGCGCGCATAGGCGCGCAGCCGATCGGGCGCCTTGAAATCGACGATCAGGAACGAGACCGGGCCGTCGGTCCGGGTCTGCAGGATGAAACGGCCGTCGAACTTCAGGGATGAACCGAGCAGCGTCGTCAGCACGATCGCCTCGCCGAGCAATTTGCCGACCGCAGGCGGATAATCATGCTTGTGCAGGATGTCGTCGAGGGCGGGACCGAGCCGCGTCAGCCGCCCACGCAGATCGAGTGCATCGACCTCGAATGGCAGCACCGCGTCGTCGACCGGAACAGCCGATGGCGCCCGGGTCGGTGTTTCCGTGATCTTGATGTCGGGGGATTGTGAAACCATGGCGCTCTATCTGGGGTCTTGAGAGGCGAAACGAAAGGGGTTCACATCTATCGTTGTTAGCCGTCATCCCTGCGAAAGCTGGGATCCATAACCACCGATGTGAGCATTGTGAAAAGCTGAGGCCGCAGCTTGATGCAACAACTCACATCGGTGGTTATGGATCCCGGCTCGCGCTTCGCTTGGCCGGGACGACAGCTATCTTGGCGGCGCGCTTACGCGACCGCGTCAAAACACCAGGCCAGAATGCCCTTTTGCGCATGCAGGCGATTCTCGGCCTCGTCGAACACCACCGATTGCGGACCGTCGATCACCTCGTCGGTGACTTCCTCGCCGCGATGCGCCGGCAGGCAATGCATGAACAAAGCATCGGGTTTCGCCAGCGACATCAGCTTGGCATTGACCTGATAGGGCCGGAGCAGATTGTGCCGGTGCTCGCCGTCCTTGTCGCCCATCGACACCCAGGTGTCGGTGACGACGCAATCGGCGCCGCGCACGGCCTCCTCGGGGTCGTTGCCGAGCACGATCGGCGCCTGGGTCGCCTTGATCCAGTCGCGCATCGCCTTGTTCGGCGCGAGCTGCGGCGGCGTCGCGATATTGAGGGCGAACTTGAAACGCTCGGCGGCATGCGCCCATGACGCCAGCACGTTGTTGTCGTCACCGGTCCAGGCCACGGTCTTGCCCTCGATCGAACCGCGACGCTCCTCGAACGTCATCAGGTCGGCCATCACCTGGCAGGGATGCGAGCGGCGCGTCAGCCCGTTGATCACGGGGACGGTGGCATGCGCGGCAAGCTCCAACAGCGCATCGTGGTTGAGGATGCGGATCATGATCGCATCGACATAGCGCGACAGCACGCGCGCCGTATCGGCGATGGTCTCGCCACGGCCGAGCTGCATCTCGGCGCCGGTGAGCATGATCGATTCACCGCCAAGCTGGCGCATGCCGACGTCGAACGACACTCGCGTGCGGGTCGAAGGACGCTCGAAGATCATCGCCAGCGTCTTGCCTTCGAGCGGCTTCGTAGCCCTCTCATGCGCCTTCAGTCTCGCCTTCATGGCGGCGCCGGCGGCCAGCATGGCGCGCAGCTCGTTGAGCGACATTTCGTTGATGTCGAGGAAGTGACGGGGCGCCTTGCTCATCATCCCGCTGCCTTCTTCGAAGGTCCGGTTGAGAGCGCGGTGCAGGCGCGCTCCAGGCAACCGATGGCGTGCTCGATCTCGGCCTCGCTGACGATCAGCGGCGCGAGGAAGCGCACCACATTATCGCCGGCGCCGACTGTGAGTAGCTTCTGCTCGCGCAGGGCGTTGACGAGGTCGCCCGAGGGCACCACGGCCTTCACGCCTATCAGAAGCCCCTCGCCGCGCACGTCGGCGAGAATGGACGGATAGCGGTCAACCGCGGAGGCGAGCTTCTGCTTGAGCAGGAGCGACATCTTCTGCACGTGATCGAAGAAGCCGGGCTTCAGCATCACATCGAGCACGGCGCCGGCGGCCGCGACCGCGAGCGGATTGCCGCCGAAGGTCGAGCCATGCGAGCCCGGCGTCATGCCGGACGCAGCTTCCGCGGTCGCAAGGAAGGCGCCGATCGGAAAGCCGCCGCCGAGCGCCTTCGCCAGCGACATCACATCAGGGGTGACCCCGATGCGCTTGTAGGCGAAGAGATCGCCGGTGCGGCCCATGCCGGTCTGCACCTCGTCGAAGGCGAGCAGCAGGCCGTGCTCGTCGCAGAGCTGGCGCAGCGCCTTGAAGAAGGCCGGCGGCGCGGAGCGCACGCCGCCTTCGCCCTGCACCGGCTCGATCAGGATGCCTGCGGTCTCTGGACCGATCGCACGTTTCACCGCTTCGATATCGCCATGCGGCACCTGGTCGAAGCCGTCCATCGGCGGACCGAAGCCCTCGAGATATTTAGCGGCGCCGGTCGCTGCGAGTGTCGCGAGCGTGCGGCCATGGAAGGCGCCTTCGAAGGTGATGATGCGGTAGCGCTCCGGATGCCCCTTCGAGAAGTGATAGTGACGCACGACCTTGATCACGCCCTCCATCGCTTCCGCGCCGGAATTGCAGAAGAACACGAAGTCCGCAAAACTCTGCTCGCACAGCCGCGCGGCAAGCTTCTCGCCGTCCGGGCTCTTGAACAGGTTCGACATGTGCCAGAGCTTCGTCGCCTGTTCCTGCAGCGCCTTCACCAGATCCGGATGGGCATGGCCGAGCGCGTTCACCGCGACGCCGGAGGTGAAGTCGAGATAACGCTCGCCTTTGGTCGAGATCAGCCAACAGCCTTCGCCGCGTTCGAAGCCGAGATCGGCCCTGGCAAAAACGGGAAGCAGATGCGACGTGGCGCGGTCGGTCATGGCGATCACTGAAGGGTTCAGACAAGCCTTTCAGACAAGCCCCGGCGGCGTGCAGCGATGCAGACACGCGGCTGAAGCTCATCCAGCGAAAACAAAACGTGCCGCCTTTGCAGGGCGGCACGTAAAGGCATTCTATGCGCGCGGCAGGTGCTGTCAATCTCCACGAAGCCGCCAGGCTGCGCGGCAAAGTACCGGTAATCCGCAGTTTTCCGGTGTGGTGGAAAGCCCGATTGCAATCCCTAAATGTCGGAACATGTGGACGCATAGGCGCGGACTCTTGCGCCAGAGTCACGCCATATTGTAGCGTTTGGCCTGTCGGGTACGACATCTCGTGCGGCAGTTTTGATCCCTTAGAGTCCTTTGTGTGCGGCGTACACGTTCGGGTGCGGTTTTCGTGCCCGGCGAGCCTTAAGGGATTCTGCCCGCAGGGATTTTTGAGATTAGGCATCGCAGCGCTGTCCCAGGATCGGCCGGCGCAACGCGAAGGGAAAGATGCGATGACGGTATTGACCTGGTCCGACGAACGCGTCGAGCAGTTGAAAAAGCTCTGGGAAGGTGGCCTCTCGGCCAGCCAGATCGCTGCGGAACTGGGCAACGTGACCCGCAATGCGGTGATCGGCAAGGTGCACCGGCTTGGCCTCTCGGGCCGCGCCAAGAGTCCTGCTGCAGCCGCGCCGCGGCAGCGCAAGGCGCGTCCGGCACAGCCGATGATGCGCGTGGCGCGTCCGGTCTCCCGCGGCAACACCGCGCTCGCCCACGCCTTCGAGGTGGAGGTGGAAGCGGACCCTATCGCCTACGACAATGTGGTGCCGATGAGCCAGCGGCTGTCGCTGCTCGAATTGAACGAGGCCACCTGCCACTGGCCGGTCGGCGATCCCTCGAGCCCGGAATTCTTCTTCTGCGGCGGCAAGGCGCTTCCCGGCCTGCCCTATTGCGCGCACCACTCCCGCATCGCCTACCAGCCGGCGGCTGACCGCCGCCGTCCGACGGTCAAGCCGTCACAAGGCAAGTAAGCCGACGACAGATCGTAGCCGGGGTGGAGCGCAGCGCAACCCGGGAACGCTGTATCGGCAGGTCCAAATTTCCCCGGGCTACGCTTCGCTGCACCCGGGCTACGGATTGAGGTCGCCGGTTTACGACTGCTCGGCCTTCGCGAAGCGATCATCGAGCGCGTAGCCCGCGCCGCGGACGGTGCGGATCGGGTCCTGCTCGCGGCCGGGATTGAGCAATTTGCGCAGGCGGCCGATGTGAACGTCGACGGTGCGCTCGTCGATATAGATGTCGCGGCCCCAAACGCTGTCGAGCAGCTGCTCGCGGCTGAACACGCGGCCGGGATGCTCCAGGAAGAACTCCAGCAGGCGATATTCGGTCGGGCCGAGATCGATCGGGCGGCCCGAGCGCGCGACGCGGCGCTTCTCGCGGTCGAGTTCGATGTCGCCATAGGTGAGCACGGTGGCGAGCCGCTCCGGGCTTGCCCGGCGCAACAGGCCCTTCACCCGCGCGAGCAGTTCAGGCACCGAGAACGGCTTGACGATGTAGTCGTCGGCACCGGTCGCCAGCCCCCTCACGCGCTCGCTTTCCTCGCCGCGCGCGGTCAGCATGATGATCGGGAGCTGCTTGGTCTCCGGCCGCGCCCGCAGACGGCGGCACAGCTCGATGCCGGAGAGTCCCGGCAGCATCCAGTCGAGCACGACAAGGTCGGGAATACGTTCCTTGAGCCTTGTGTCCGCATCGTCTCCACGGGCGACCGTTTCGACATCATAGCCTTCTGCATCGAGATTGTAGCGCAACAGCGTCGTCAGCGCTTCTTCGTCTTCGACCACCAGAATGCGTGCGCTCATCGGCTTGGCTTCTCCTATAGCGGGATGACTCTCTGCTTGAATCGTCATCCCACTCTTCCTTTGATGTTTGAGCAGGATCTTGGCGGAAAGCCGGCGTCGACTTTCCGGATGTTGCTCTAGTTGCCCGGAACGGTCGTGGCGAACGTCGTCATATCCCCCTTCGGCCGCTTGTCGGTGATCTGCTGACCCTCGATCATGTAGAAGACCGTTTCCGCGATGTTGGTGGCGTGGTCGCCGATCCGCTCGATGTTCTTGGCGCAGAACATCAGGTGGATGCAGAACGAGATGTTGCGCGGATCTTCCATCATGTAGGTGAGGAGCTCGCGGAACAGCGAGGTGCAGATCGCGTCCACCTCCTCGTCGCTCTTCCAGACGTTCATCGCCGCCGGCAGATCGTGCGCGGCATAGGCGTCGAGCACGGACTTGACCTGCGACAGCACGAGGTCGGTCATGTGCTCCAGGCCGCGGATCAGCTTCAGCGGCTGGAAGTCGTTCTCCAGCGCGGCGACGCGCTTGCCCATGTTCTTGGCGAGGTCGCCGATCCGCTCGAGGTCGGTCGCCACCCGCATCGCGCCGACGATCTCGCGCAGGTCGACAGCCATCGGCTGGCGGCGGGCGATCGTCAGCACGGCGCGCTCCTCGATCACGCGCTGCAGGCTGTCGATTTCGATGTCGGAAGCGACGACACGCTTGCCGAGCGCGACGTCGCGGCGGATCAGCGCATCGACGGATTCGGTGATCATCCGTTCGACCAGCCCGCCCATCTCTGCGACCAGACGGGTCAGTTCCTGAAGATCGCTGTCGAATGCCTTGGCGGTATGTTCAGAAGCCATGATGTCCCTCCTCAACCAAACCGGCCGGTGATGTAGTCTTGGGTACGTCGATCGCTCGGCGAGGTGAAGATCTTGCTGGTGTCGTCGAACTCGATCAGTTCGCCCAGATACATGAACGCGGTCTTGTCGGAGACGCGCGCCGCCTGCTGCATGTTATGCGTGACGATCGCGATCGTGTAGTCCTCCGACAATTCCTGGATCAATTCCTCGACCTTGGCGGTCGAGATCGGATCGAGCGCCGAGCAGGGCTCGTCGAACAGGATAACTTCGGGCCGCACCGCAACCGTGCGGGCGATGCAGAGGCGCTGCTGCTGGCCGCCGGAGAGGCTCAGGCCGGAGGCGTTGAGCTTGTCCTTGACCTCGTTCCACAGCGCGCCGCCGCGCAGCGCTTTCTCGACGCGGCCGTCCATTTCAGATTTCGAGATCTTCTCGTAAAGGCGGATGCCGAAGGCGATGTTCTCATAGATCGTCATCGGGAACGGCGTCGGCTTCTGGAACACCATTCCGATCCGCGCCCGCAGCAGGTTGAGGTCGAGCTTGGGGTCGAGGATGTTGGTCTGGTCCAGCATCAACTGGCCGGTGGCGCGCTGGCCGGGATACAGGTCGTACATCCGGTTGAAGATCCGGAGCAGGGTCGACTTGCCGCAGCCGGACGGGCCGATAAAGGCGGTGACGCGGTTGGTGCCGAGCGTCAGGTTGATGTTCTTCAACGCATGGTGCTCGCCGTAATAGAAGTTGAGGCTGCGTGCAGTCACCTTTGGCGCCGCTTCCGGCAGCGACTTCTGGGGAATGGCCGCGCTCGGGCTGGTCGTCGATACGGACAGATCGGTCATTTTGCGCTCCTTTCGGCGCCGAGGATGCGCGCGCCGATGTTGAGCGCGAGCACGGTCAAGGTGATAAGCAAGGCCCCGCTCCAGGCGAGCTCCTTCCAATAGGCGTAGGGGCTCTGCACGAAGTTGTTGATGGTCACCGGCAGGTTCGCCATCGTCTTGGTCAGGTTCAGGCTGAAGAACTGATTGGACAGCGCGGTGAACAACAGCGGGGCGGTCTCACCGGCGACGCGGGCGGTCGCCAGCAGCACGCCCGTGATCAGGCCGGAGCGCGCCGCGCGATAGGCGATCCGCTTGATCACCAGCGAGCGCGGAAGGCCAAGCGCGGAGGCCGCCTCCCGCAGCGGGTTGGGGACGAGCAGCAGCATGTCCTCGGTGGTGCGGAGCACAACCGGGATGACGATCACCGCCAGCGCCAGGCAGCCGGCCAGCGCGGAGAAGCCGCCCATCGGCACGACAACCGCGCCATAGATGAACAGGCCGATGATGATCGACGGCGCGCTCAAGAGGATGTCGTTGATGAAGCGGATCACCGAGGTGAGCCGGTCATGCTTGCCGTATTCGGCCAGATAGGTGCCCGCGAACAGGCCGAGCGGCGCACCGATGCCGACGCCGATCACGGTCATGATCACCGAGCCGACAATCGCGTTCAACAGACCGCCATCGGTGGAGCCGGGCGGCGGCGTGTTCTTGGTGAAGACGTCGAGGCTGAGGCCGGCGAGACCGTTGTAGAACAACGTGAACAGGATCAGCGCCAGCCAGGTCACCCCAAACGCGGCGGCGGCGATGCAAAGCCCGCGGATGATGATGTCGTTGCGGCGGCGTGCTTTGTAAATCGGGTTCATGTCAGTTCCCCGCCTTCCTTTCCAGACGCATCAGCATCAGTCGCGCGCAGGCGAGAACAATGAATGTCAGCACGAACAGCAAGAGGCCGAGCAGGATCAGACCCGACTGGTGCAATCCGTCACTCTCGGCGAATTCGCTGGCGATCGCCGCCGAGATCGTCGTGCCCGGCGCGAAGATCGAGGAGGAGATGCGGAACGAATTGCCGATGATGAAGGTCACTGCCATGGTCTCGCCGAGGGCGCGGCCGAGCGCCAGCATGATGCCGCCGATGACGCCGACGCGGGTGTAGGGGATCACGACGTTGCGGACGACTTCCCAGGTGGTGCAGCCGACCCCGTAGGCCGCCTCCTTCAGGACCGGCGGCACCGTCTTGAACACGTCGACCGAGATCGCCGTGATGAAGGGCAGCACCATGATCGCCAGGATCAGCGCGGCGTTAAACAGGCTGAGATAGGATGGCGGGCCTGCGAATATCGCACCCAGCACCGGCACGCCGTCGAACACGCGGATCATGAACGGCTGGAAGGTGTTGGCGAGGAACGGGCCCAGCACGAAGAAGCCCCACATTCCGTAAATGATCGAGGGGATGCCGGCGAGCAGTTCGATCGCGATGCCGATCGGGCGGCGCAGCCATTGTGGGCAGAGCTCGGTGAGGAAGATCGCAATGCCGATGCCAACTGGAATGGCAATCATCATCGCGATGACAGAGGTGATCAGCGTGCCGTAGATCGGCCCGAGCGCGCCGAGCACCGGCGGGTCTGCCGAAGGCGCCCAGCGCTGGGTCCACAGGAACGAGAAGCCGTATTCCTTCATTGCCGGCCAGGCGCCGGCGATCAGCGAAAGGATGATACCGCCTAGGATCAGGAGCACCGAAATCGCGCAGGCGCGGGTGATCCAGTAGAAGGTGATGTCACCGAGTTTGAAGGCGCTGAGGGCCCTGGCACGATCGTAAGGTCCGGAGGCTGCCATTACGTCGCTTTGAACGGCCATGTCTGCCACGCCAATCCCCTGTGTTTACTCGATCGCAACTTACTGCGCGACCCGTCCTGAACGTTTTCCCGCATCGTCGCAGGATGCACCCCGTCGGGCGTAGACCCGGAATCCACAGCTTCGGTTGCGAAGCGATGGATTCCGGTTTCTCGACTTTGTCGCGCCCGCAGAGGACAGGGCGCGACGCTCGCTATGCGAGGCTCAGCTCTTGATGTCCGACGACCAGGTCTTCTCGATCAGCTTGACGACCGGCTCCGGCATCGGGATGTAGTCGAGCTCTTCGGCCGCCTTGCCACCCTTCTCGAACGACCACTTGAAGAACTTGATGGCTTCGGCCGAGGCCGCCTTATCCGTCGGCTCCTTGTGCATCAGGATGAAGGTCGCCGCGGTGATCGGCCAGGACGCATCGCCCGGCTGGTCGGTCAGGATCACGTAGTAGCCCGGAGCCTTGGCCCAGTCCGCGTTGGAAGCAGCGGCCTGGAACGCAGCAATGGTCGGCTGCACGGTCTTGCCGGCCTTGTTGACCATCGCCGCATAGGTCAGCTTGTTCTGCTTGGCGTAGGCGTATTCGACATAGCCGATGGCGTTCTTGGTCTGGCTGATGTTGCCCGCAACACCCTCGTTGCCCTTGGCGCCAACGCCAACCGGCCACTCGACCGCGGTGCCCGAGCCGACCTTGGACTTCCAATCGGCATTCGACTTGGAGAGGAAGTCGGTGAAGTTGAAGGTGGTGCCCGAACCATCCGAGCGGCGCACGACGGTGATGGCGTCGGAGGGCAGCTTCAGCTTCGGATTGAGCTTGGCGATCGCCGCATCGTCCCACTTGGTGATCTTGCCGAGATAGATGTTGCCGAGCACTTCGCCCGACAGCACCAGCTCGCCCGGCTTGATGCCTTCGAGGTTCACGACCGGCACGATCGCGCCCATCACCATCGGCCACTGGACGAGTCCGTCCTTCTCGAGCTGCTCGGCCTTCAGCGGCGCATCGGTGGCACCGAAGGTCACGGTCTTGGCCTGGATCTGCTTGATGCCGGCGCCGGAGCCGATCGACTGATAATTCAGCCCGTTGCCCGTTTCCTTCTTATAGGCGTCCGCCCATTTGGAATAGATCGGGAACGGAAATGTCGCGCCTGCGCCAGTGATATCGGCCGCAAAGGCCGACGTCGAAACGGCCACCAAGCCGGCAGCGACGATTGTCCTAAAGAAATTCATGGGGTGGTCTCCAATCCTGTGAGCGAAGCGCCGGATGCGCCCGATCGCGCTCACGCCGGTCCGTTTAGGAGCGGTCGATGCTCGTTTTACGAAGGTTGGATGACAGTTGGATGACACATTCAAGCAATTGAAATTGCTTGATTTTATGCCGCCGCAGGGGTCTTCACCTGGGGAAAACAGGCGGTAAAAGTGGCGCCGTTTTTCGGCACGCTTTCGATCAAAAGACGGCCGCGATGACGGTTAAGAATATGTTTCACCAAGGATAATCCAAGCCCGGTTCCGCCCTGGAGGCGGCTGTCGCCGACGTCGACCCGGTAGAAGCGCTCGGTCAGCCGCGGCAGGTGTTCCGGGGCGATGCCGGGACCGAAATCCCGCACCAGGACCCGGATCTCCGGGGCGCCCTCGCCGGAGGCGGCCTCCTTCAGCGAGACGATCACCCGGCCGCCGGAGGCGCCGTATTTCAGGGCATTCTCGATCAGGTTCTCGAACAGCCGCAACAGCTCCTCGCGGTCGCCCGCGATCATGACCGGCGTCTCGGGAAGCTGGATCTCGATCACGACCTGCCGCTCGCGCGCCAGCGGCTCCAGACCGTCGGCGACCTGGCGGATGATCGGGATCAGGTCGACGCAGGTGTCGGGGCGGACATGGGCCGAGAGCTCGACCCGTGACAGCGACAACAGATCGTCGATCAGCCGCGCCATCCGCGTAGCCTGGGTATGCATGATGCCAAGGAAGCGCTCCCGCGCCCGCGGATCGTCCCTGGCCGGCCCCTGCAGGGTATCGATGAAGCCCGACAGCGCCGCGAGCGGCGTCCGCAATTCGTGGCTGGCATTGGCGACGAAGTCGGCGCGCATTTCCTCGACCCGTCGCAGCGGCGTCAGGTCGTGGAAGGTCATCAGCATGCATTTGTCGGTGCCGCCGAACAGGGTCGGCACCGGCACCGGCGTGATCACCAATTCCATCCAGCGATCGACCGGGACATGGTCGAGATAGGTGGCGCGCCGCGGCTCGGTGGTGGCGATCGCCTCGCGCAGCGCGGTGATGATCTCCGGCGAGCGCAGCGCGAACTGGGCCAGCTCGTTCTTGCGCAGCGCCGGCGCCAACTGGGCCGCCGCGGCATTGAGATGAATGACGCGGCCGGCGCGGTCGAGCAGCACGGCCGGGTCCGGCATGCCGGCGACGACGGCGGCAACCGCCCCGTTCTCGACCGGGTTGACGCTGCGGGTGTCCTCGCGAGAGGCCGCCACGTCATGCAGGCGCCAGGGCACCAGCGCCGCGGCGGCGATGCAGAGGAACACCGCAAAGGCGCGGATCAGCGAGAGCTCATCGAGCGCGACCAGCACGCTGAGCGCCAGCCCCGCCGCAAGCAGGACAATGGCCGAGTGCCGCAGCCGGTCAGGCCACGGCGAGAAAAAGGAGGAAGAGGATTCGTGAAGGGCCATTGAGCCGGCTTCTTCCTGTTCAGGCGGCGGCGTCAGGCGCTGGTGTCTCCGCGCTCGCGGACATAAACGGCCTCATGCCGCGGTTTGGCGTCGGAGCCAGCTCCCAAATGGCGCAGGCGCTTGATTCGCGCTCCAAGGATAAGCTCCCGAAACGTCAGCAAGATTACAGATATGACAAAAGGTGAAATATAGTAGAGCATCCGGAACAAAAGCATCCCGCCGAGCAGGTCCTCGCGGTCCATCTGCCAGAGGCCGACCAGCATGGCGGCGTCGAATACGCCGAGGCCACCGGGCGAGTGGCTGGCAAAGCCCAGCAGCGTCGCCGAGACGAAGATGACGGCCACCACGACAAAGCCGAGATTGGGCTCGTCCGGCACCAGCACGTACATCGCCAGGGCGCAGAACCCGAGGTCGATGATGCCGATGCAGATCTGCAAGAGCGTCAGCGGGCCGCCCGGCAGCGTCACTGTCCAGGGCCCGCGCCCGACCACCCGCGGCTGGGTCCAGACCCAGACCACATAGGCCACCAGCGCGACGATGATGGTGAATGCCGCGACCCGATTGAGCCAGGGTGGAAGCTGATCGATCGAGGCGGCGGCTTCCGGATGATAGGCAATCCCGATGCCGAGCACGGCGGCATTGCCGAGCCAGAAGGTCAACCCGGCCAGGAAGCAGATCTTGGCGACGTCGATCGCGTTCAGCCCCCAGGCCGAATAGATGCGGTAGCGTACCGCCCCGCCGGTGAAGACGCTGGCGCCGACATTGTGCCCGATCGAATAGGAGGTGAAGGCGGCGAGCGCATTGATGCGGTAGGGAACATGGCTGTGGCCGATCGCGCGCACCGCGAACAGGTCGTAGAAGGTCAGCGTGAAATAGCCGGCCGCCACGAACAGCGCCGCCAGGGCGATCTGGCGCGGCTCGGTACTCTTGATAGCCTCGAGCACCTCGTTGGTGTCGATGCCGCGCAGCATGTGATAGAGCACGTAGCACGCGATCGCGATGACCGTGATGCTAATCGCAACGCCCAATTTGTGCAGGACCTGCTTCTGGCGCAGAAACGCGATCGCCCTGCGGATTGCTTCCAGCATCTAGACCTCGAATTGCGATCCTGCGACGACGGCTATCGGGCGAACCCCGCCGACGCTCCGCTGTTCCCTCCCGCCTGTCGTAGCGCGTTTCGGGTCGAAGTGGAATTCGTCTGGCGACGATAAAACGCGCATCTTCAACACATTAGGGGGAGTTCATGACAGCAGGTGCACAGTTTTGCTGCATTCTCTCCGATCCTACAAGGAGTTGACACGTAGGCGCGGGCCATGGCCAGCCCGGCACCGATGCGACCGAACGTCCCGGCAGCAGCCATCGGGAGCACGAAAACCCGCTTGGCGGCCGCAACTTGCCGCCTCACCCGACCACCTCATCGGGCCGGCTGGCTGCGCGACACCACCCAATCACGCAGCCACGATCCCACCAGGCATCCGGCGAGGTAGAGCGCGAACATGATCAGGAACAGGTCGAGCCAATAGCCGAACCGGCCGGGAACGATGTGGCCGAGCGCAAGGGCGATCAGGATCGCCGCGAGCAGCGCCAGCCATCGCGCCAGCTTTCGTGACACGCCTTCCCCGTGCTGCACCACCGATATCCAGCCCATCGCAAGGCCGATCAACAGCGCCGCGAGCAGCCAACCCCAGAAGAACGTCGCCAAATAGGCCATCACTTCACCACGAAATCGATGCGGCGGTTCTGCGCCTTGCCTTCTTCGCTGTCGTTGCCGGCAAGCGGCTGCGTAGCGCCGTAGCCGACCGCCTGGAAGCGGGTTGGCGGCAGGCCCGCTTTGACCAGATAGTCCATCACCGCCTCGGCGCGCCGTTCCGAGAGCGCCTGGTTGGCGCTCTCGTCGCCGTCGCTGTCGGTGTGACCGGCGATCTCGATCGTGGCATTCGGGCAGCGCAGCGCGGTCTCGGTCAGGCGATCGAGCAGGCCCACGGAATCCGCGGAGATATCGGCCTTGCCCGATTCAAAGCGGATCCTCGCCTTCGACAGCAGCTCGGTGAAGAGCTGCTGGCACACGGTCGCATCCACCGGGGAGGCCGCCGGCTTCACCGAAATATCGGCCTTGTACTGCCAGCCTTGCGGAAAATCCCGGCCGAGTCCGGCGCGGATCTGGTTGGCGGCGGCGTCATAGAACGCATCGCCCGACAGCTTCACTTCGCGATCGGTCACCACGAGCGTGCCGGTCGACAGCCGCGACAAGGCGCCGAGCGCGGGCACCACGGCGTTCGCAAAGCCGGAAGGAGCGCCCAGGCTGGCCTTGAGGTTGTCGACGACCTTCTCCGAGAAGAACTTGCGCTCGGCGGCCGCGACGAGCGCGGCATGAGCGTTGTTGTCGGGCACATTGCCGGTGAGCGTCAGCGTCACCGCGACCGGATCCTTGTAGGCCTGGAAGATGTAGGGCGGCGCCTTGATGTCATTGGCTGCGACCGAATAGCCCTCCGGCAGATTCCGTAGCGCGGCCGCGATCGCCTCGCGCCCGCCGAGTTCGCGCGCCATGCCGGACAGGTTGACCTTGGTGTCGGTCAACGTGATCTTGCCATCCTTCAACTTGCCGATCTGGTCGAGCAGCAGCAGCGCCGCACTGTCGAAGCGCGGCGGCGCGCCGCGCGCGAGCGACATCTGGTCGGCGACTTCGACGCTGCCAAGCGTATTGCGGGCCGCTTCGAGCAGCTTGCCCTTGCTCGACGGTAACGGCGCACTGCCGGTGAGCGTCACCCGGACGACGTCGCGCTCGGCCGACCAGACAAATGGCTTTGCTTCGGGAACGAGCCGCGTGTCGTTATTGACGAGGCGCACGCCGGGCACTGCCTCGACAGAGGCCACCGCGCTCTGACGGCCCTCCTCCGAGAACGCCTCGGCGGCAAACGTCACGTCCCGCCCGGCGACCGCGATCCTGCGCTTGTCAAGGATGGTGTCCTTGAGCGCGGCGTTTGATCGCGCGGCGAGATCAGCCTCCACGGTTGCGGTCGTGGTCCAGGCCGCGATACCCCAACAGATGACCAGCGGAATCACGCCCGGCCACCACTTGCGACTCCACTTGAAAAGTTCGTGCATTCGGGGTCCTGGCTCCGGAACCAGAGAGAAAACAAACCCTTGGCTGACTGTCAAACCCGAAATACCGCGTCTGGCAAAGAGCCGCGTATAACCGGGCCGGCTAACCGTTTGTTCAGCGGTGGTTCGCTAATTTCGCGCCGTAATGCAACCGGCCGGCCGATGTCGCGGATGAAAAAACAGCTCAGAAAAACCGTTATCCGCGCCGGGCTCGAAGCGCTGTATTTCTCCGGAGCCCATTTCCTGCTGCGACCAATCTTCGCAGGCGTCGGCGCGGTTTTCATGCTGCACCATGTCCGGCCACGCCGCAACGATGAGTTCCAGCCGAACCATCATCTCGAGGTTGAACCGGAGTTCCTGCGCGCGATGCTGGAGCATCTGCGCTCGCTGGACATCGATATCGTCACCATGGACGAGATGCACCGGCGAATGACCGAGCGCGATTTCGCGCGGCGCTTTGCCTGCTTCACCTTCGACGACGGCTATCGCGACAACCGCGACCATGCACTGCCTGTCATGCGCGAGTTCGACGCGCCGTTCATTGTCTACGCCGCCAGCGATTTCGCGGAAGGGACCGGTCGGCTGTGGTGGATCGCGCTGGAGCAGGTGGTCGCCAAGGCGGCCGCGATCGAGGCGCCGGTCGGCGGAGCGATGACGCCGATCGATACTTCGACGCCGGAGGCGAAACACACCGCCTTCGAGCAGTTGCACGACTGGTTGCGGAGCTTGCCGGGCGAGCAGGATGTCCAGCGCGAGGTTTCGGCGCTGTGCGCACGCCATGATGTCGACGAGACGGCGATCGCGCGCAAGTTCTGCATGTCCTGGAGCGAACTGAAGGAGTTCGCCAACGATCCACTGGTGACAATCGGCGCGCACACCATCACCCATTGCAATCTCGCCCGGCAGTCCGAGGACGTGGCGGCGTTCGAGATGACCGCCAGCCGGGAACGGATCGAAGCGGCGCTGGCGCGGCCGGTGCTGCATTTCGCCTATCCCTATGGCGACAAGATCGCGGCCGGCCAACGCGAATTCGCGCTTGCCAGCGCCGCGGGCTTCAAGACCGCGGTGACGACGCGGCCGGGCATGATCTTCCCGGAAAGCGCTGATCACCTAACCGCCCTGCAACGCGTCTCGCTGAACGGCAATTACCAGGACGCGCGCATCATCCCCGTCCTCACCTCCGGCGCCGCCACCGCCGTCTGGAACGGCTTCCGCCGCATCGACGCGGCGTAGCTTCCCTTCGCAGCTGTCGTCCCGGCGAAGGCCGGGACCCATAGCCCCAGGGTGCGGTTGTGTAACGCAGGCGTCTGCCAGATCGCTTCACCGATAGATTCCGCGGTATGGGTCCCGGCCTTCGCCGGGACGACGCGATGGTTGACTCGTCTCCCTGCTCCTTTCACAACCTTCGGCAAGCAATCGGAGGAACGCATGTTCAAGGATCTGTTTTCACTCAAGGGCCGCGTTGCGCTGGTGACGGGCGGATCGCGCGGCATCGGCAGGATGATCGCCGCGGGCTTCCTCGCTCAAGGCGCGGCCAAGGTCTACATCACCGCGCGGAAAGCCGGGCCGTGTGAAGAGACGGCAAAGGAGCTTTCGGCCGAATATGGCGGCGAGTGCGTCGCACTGCCGATCGACATCTCCAGTCTCGCCGGCATCGAGATGCTGGCCGCCGAGATCAAGAAGCACGAGCCGAGACTCGACATCCTCGTCAACAATGCCGGCGCGGCATGGGGCGCGGACTTCGACGAGTTTCCGGAAAGCGGCTGGGACAAGGTGATGACCCTCAACGTCAAGGCGCCGTTCTTCCTGACCAAGGCGCTGGCCGCACCGCTGCGCGCGGCCGCAAGCGCCGAGCGGCCGGCAAAGGTGATCAACATCGCCTCGATCGACGGCATCTTCGTCAACCCGCTGGAGACCTATTCCTATGCCGCCAGCAAGGCCGGGCTGATCCATCTGACGCGGCGGATGGCGGTCAAGCTGATCAAGGACCATGTGGTGGTCACCGCGATCGCGCCAGGGCCGTTCAAATCGGACTTGAACCGCGCGGCGCGCGACAATGCCGATGAGGTGGCGACGAAGGTGCCGTCGGGCCGGATCGGCACCGACGAGGACATGGCGGGCGCTGCGATCTATCTCGCCTCCCGCGCCGGCGACTATGTGGTCGGCGCCACCATCACGGTGGACGGCGGCATCGTCTATGCGAATGCCGGGATCAAGGGCAGCGGTTGGGATTCTTAGCGACAATTACGGTGTCGTCCCGGCCTTGAGCCGGGACCCATAACCACAGGCGTGTGTGGCAAGCTCCGCCGCAACCACTTGCGCGCGTCCACAACAAACGCCTGTGGTTATGGGTCCCTGCTTTCGCAGGGACGACAGCGAGATCAGCTCTCGATCTTCACGTACTCGAAATCGCCGGGCTTGTTGTCGATGCCGACTTTCGGCGGCGATATCCACGAGGCGAACTGGCCGATCTCGGTGACCGGCTTCATCAGCGATGCGATGAACTCGCCGTCCTCGCTCGTCGGCAGCCATTCGCTCTTGCGCTTCTCCCAGGTCGCCTTGTCGATCAGGATGCCCTCGGGCGTCGCCTCGACGTCTTTGAACTCGCCGATGGCGCGGTGGAAGGCGACGTGCGGCACTGCGAGCTTGAAGTCGTAGCCTGATGTCGAGATCACCTTGTTCCAGCGCAGCATGCCCTTGACGCAGTCCTGGGTATAGTCGTCACGCAGGCGCATGTTGAGCGCGGTCAGCGCCGGCTCGTCGACCAGCTTGAGTTCGCCGTCGATCAGCTTCAGCACCGGATAGGTCGAGTTCTGGAGCTGATGATCGTCCTCGATCGTCGTCTCCTTGTAGCGGCCCTTAATGCCGGCATTGAAGGCGTTGGCGGCGTTGGTCGAGACTTCGGAGCCGAACAAATCGAGCGACAGTGAATAATGCAGGTTCAGCTTCTTCTGGATGGTCGGCAGGTCGATCACCCCGAGCGCCCGCACCTTCGCGATATCGGTCGGATCCTCGATACCGGCTTCCCGCATCGCCTCGCAGGTCCGCTGCACGACGCGGCTGATGCCGGTCTCGCCGACGAACATGTGGTGCGCCTCTTCCGTCAGCATGAAGCGGCAGGTGCGCGACAGCGGGTCGAAGCCGGATTGCGCCAGCGAGTGGAGCTGCATCTTGCCGTCGCGGTCGGTGAAATAGGTGAACATGAAGAAGGAGAGCCAATCGGGCGTCTTCTCGTTGAAAGCGCCCAGCATGCGCGGCGAGTCCGTGTCGCCGGAGCGGCGGCGCAGCAACTCGTCCGCCTCCTCGCGGCCGTCGCGGCCGAAATATTTCTGCAGCAGATAGACCATCGCCCAGAGATGGCGGCCCTCCTCGACATTGACCTGGAACAGGTTGCGCATGTCGTAGAGCGAGGGCGCGGTCTTGCCGAGATGGCGCTGCTGCTCGACGGAGGCCGGCTCGGTGTCGCCCTGGATCACGATCAGCCGCCGCAGCATGGCGCGGTGCTCGCCTGGCACTTCCTGCCAGGCCGGCTCGCCATAATGGGCGCCGAACGGAACCACGCGATTCTCTTCCTGCGGCGCGAGCAGGATGCCCCAGCGATATTCGGGCATCTTGACGTAATCGAACTTGGCCCAGCCGCGCGGATCGACCGAATAGGCGGTGCGCAGATAGACCAGCGACTGCTGGAAGCCTTCCGGTCCCATGTCGCTCCACCAGTCCATGTAGCCGGGATGCCAGCCCTCCAGCGCCTTCAAGACCTGGCGATCCGCCGACAGGTTCACGTTGTTGGGAATCTTGGTCGAGTAGTCGACGTTCATGATGTTGACGTTCATGGCAGCCTCCTTGGGGCATATTCTTTCCGTCATGCCCGGGCTTGTCCCGGGCATCCACGCACTTCCCTCCCTCGACGAAGGAAGACGTGGATGGCCGGGACAAGCCCGGCCATGACGCACCAAATCTTCAAACCCGCGTCATATCGAACTGCGCCTTCTGGCCGGTGCCGTAGCGGCGCAGCGCGCCCTCCTCGCCGACCGCATTGGGGCGCTGGAAGATCCAGTTCTGCCACGCGGTCAAACGGGCAAAGATTTTCGATTCCATGGTCTCGGGGCCGACGAAGCGCAGGTTGGCTTCCATGCCGGTGAGGCCGTCGGGGGAGAAGCTGGTGCGCTCCTCCAGGAACACGCGCACCTCGTCGTCCCAGTCGATGTCGTCGAGCGCGAAGGTGACGAGGCCGAGCCCTTCGGCCTCTTCCGCATCGAGCGCCTTGCCGATCGCGCCACGCGCCCGCTCAAGATCGGATGGGTCGGCCTGGAAGCGTGATTGCAGACGGGTCAGCCCGTGGCTCATCGGATAGGGCCCAAAATTCATCGCGGTGAGCTGGATCGCGGGCGGCGGACGGTTGTCGCCCTCGCGCGAGCCGATCAGCATGTAGGAGCGATCGGCGGCGAACACGAGTTCGGCGAGCGTGCCGACGAAGCAGGAGCCGGGCTCGACCAGCGTCACCAGCGTGCGCGAGGTGACGTCGATGCGCTTCAGCACGCGCTTCCAAATGTGCCTGATCTCGTTGACCAGCCAATGGGACTTATTGGCTTCGAGGAAATCGTCGTAAGCGACGACATGAGCGGGATCGCCGTGGCTCTTGAATACCAGCATCGCGATCCCGAGCTCGTTGATGCGCAGATGCAGGATCGCGTCATCGAGCTCGCGCGCGACCTGCAGCGGCCAGAACGCCGCTCCTTGCGCGATCAGGCCGTCGATATCGGACGGCGGCGCGGCCTCCGGCGCCTGGATCGAGATCGTGGCGATGCGTGCAGTCCGATCGATGTCGACGCTGACGAAGCCGTAGCGGATGCTGTTCTCGTCGATCACGCGGTTGAGGGGCGAGAGCGCAATGCCCTTGCCGCCGCCGTTGCGCGTCGACTTGGCGGCGAATTCCTTGACGCGGTCAGCGAGCTTGCCTTCCAGCTTGCTGTTCGGCGCGATCTCGTCGACGAGGCGCCACTGCACGGCGCGCTTGCCCTTGATGCCTTCCTCGATGGTGCAGAAGAAGTCGGCATGGTCGCGGCGCACCTTGCGCTTGTCGACGACACGCGTCAGCCCGCCGGTGCCCGGCAGCACCGCGAGCAGCGGCACTTCCGGCAGCGCCACGGCGGCCGCGCCGTCGTCGGCGAGAATGATGTGGTCGGTCGCCAGCGCCAGCTCATAGCCGCCGCCGGCCGCGGTGCCGTTGACGACGGTGATGAAGCGCTGGCCGGAATTCTCCGAGGAATCCTCGATCCCGTTGCGGGTCTCGTTGGTGAATTTGCAGAAATTGACCTTGTGCGCGTGCGTCGAGCCCGCGAGCATGCGGATGTTGGCGCCGGCGCAGAACACGCGGTTCTTGCCCGAGCGCATCACCACGACCTTCACATCGGGATGCTCGAAGCGCAGCCGCTGCACGGCATCGGCGAGTTCGATGTCGACGCCGAGGTCGTAGGAATTGAGCTTGAGCTGGTAGCCTTCGAACAGGCCGGCATTCTCGTCGACGTCCATGGTCAGGGTTGCGACCTCGCCGTCGACATCAAGCTTCCAATGCCGGTACCGGGACGGGTCGGTCTGAAAATCGATGTATTTCGCGCCGTTCGCGAGCACGCGATCCTCACCGGCCATGAGCCACCCTTGTGCGTTATTGGTTATCCGGATATGCACAATAATGCATGTTTTGGAATAGGTCTAGTCAAAAACGCGAGAACATGCACTTTGCTTCATGTTCCGGCACTCGGCCAATGACCTAGGCCGCTTGCGGCTGGTCAGTCCGCAACGCCGCCTCGGCAAAATCCGCGATTGCGTTGAGCGTTGCCTCCGGCGCCTCGCGGTGCGGCGAATGTCCCGCGCCCGGAATGACCGTGACATCGACCGGGCAGTAGCACTCTTCCTTGGCGATCTCGGCCTGGCGCAGCGTCCCGTATTGGTCGGCCCCGCCCTGCAGGATCGCGATGGGTACGCGGACATAGGCGAGGTATTCGGAAATATCCCAGTCCCGGAATTTCGAATCGAGCCAGGCGCCGCTCCAGCCGTAGAAGGCGTCGTCGACGTCCTTGTGCCAGCGCGCCAGCTTCTCCTTCAAGTTCGTACTCTCGTACATCGTCTTGATCTCCGCGATCGACTTCACCGAGATGTCCTCGACGATGAAATGCGGCGCGATCAATGCGATGCCCTGCAGGCGATGGTCCTGGTGCGAGCCGGCGTAGATCGCCGCGATCGACGCACCATCGGAATGCCCGACCAGAAGCCCGCGGCGGAAGCCAATGGCATCCAACAGCTTCGGCAGCACCTCCTGCGCCTCGGTGTGCATATAGTCGAGCGGCCGCGGCAGCTTCACCGGGCTCGAGGCGCCATAGCCGGCGCGCGAATAGGCGAACACGCCGGCGCCGGTCGCTGCCTGCAGCTTCTCGGGAAAGTCACCCCACAGTCCGACCGAGCCCAGGCCTTCATGCAGCATCACGATGGTTGGTGCTGCGTCAGGAGCCGGACCGATCATGCGGTATTCGAGATCGGAGGCGCCGATGCGAAGGAAGCCGGACGGAGAAAGAGTCATGTTGCTCCTCTTGTGTCTCTCGTCATGCCCGGGCTTGTCCCGGGCATCCACGTCCTTTTGCCAAGTGGCGAGACGTGGATGGCTGGGTCAAGCCCGGCCATGACGACTAGTGTTCCCGCAGCTTGAAGCGCTGGATCTTGCCTGTCGCGGTCTTGGGCAAGCTCTCGACCACCTCGATCCAGCGCGGATATTTCCACGGGCCGATCTTCTGCTTGACGTACTCCTTCAGCGTCTCGTGCAAGCCATCGGTGTTCGCGTCCGCGCGCAGCACCACAAAGGCCTTCGGCTTGAGCAATCCTTCCGGATCGGCTTCCGGCACGACGGCGGCTTCCAGCACCGCGGGATGGGTGATCAGCGCGCTCTCGACCTCGAAAGGCGAGACCCAGATGCCGGAGACCTTGAACATGTCGTCGCTGCGGCCGCAGAAAGTGTAACGGCCCTCGGCATCGCGGATGTATTTATCGCCGGTGCGGGTCCAGTGGCCTTCGAAGGTCTGCCGACTCTTGCTGCGCTGATTCCAGTAGCCTTCGCCGGCAGAGGGCGCATCGACCAAGAGTTCGCCGACTTCGCCATCCGGCACGTCGGCGCCCGACTCATTGACGAGGCGCACCCTGTAGCCGGGGACGGGACGGCCGGACGAGCCGTATTTGATGTCGCCGGGCGCATTCGACAGGAAGATGTGCAAGAGCTCGGTCGAGCCGACGCCGTCAAGGATATCGACGCCGAAACGCGCCTTCCAGGCATTGCCAACGGATTCCGGCAGCGCCTCGCCGGCGGAGGTGCAGATGCGCAGCCGCTTCCCTGCGGGCATCGTCTTCGACGCTTCATCGTGCAGCATCGACGCGAACAGCGTCGGCACGCCGTAGAAGATGGTCGGGTGATATTTGTTCATCAGCGCGAACATCACCGCAGGCGTCGGCCGCTCCGAGTTGAGGATGGTGGTGGCGCCGACCGACATCGGGAAGGTGAGCGCGTTGCCGAGGCCGTAAGCAAAGAACAGCTTTGCCGCCGAGAGCCCGATGTCGTTCTCCTGGATGCCGAGCACCTGCCTGGCGTAGGTCTCGGCCGTCGCGGCGAGATTGGAATGCAGGTGGCGCACGCCCTTGGGCATGCCGGTCGATCCTGACGAATAGAGCCAGAATGCGGGCTCGTCGGGATGAGTCGCGGCGGTCGTGAACTCATCGCCCTCGCGCGCCAGCTCGTCGGAAAACGTCTTGTGGCCGTGCGCATCCTTGCCGGAGACCACGACATGCTCGAGGTCAGGCATCCGCCCGACGATGTCCTTCACCATCGGCAGCAGCGCGTCGGAGATGAACAGCACCCGCGCGCGGCAGTCGGCGAGCACATAGGCATATTGATCCGCGGTGAGCAGCGTATTCAGCGGCACCGGCACCACACCGGCGCGGATCGCGCCCAAGAACACGATCGGGAAATCGACCGTGTCGAGCATGATCATCGCCACCCGCTCCTCGCGGCGGACGCCGAGACGGCGCAGCAGGTTGGCAAGGCGACGCGTCTGTCGCTGCAGCTCGCCATAGGTGAGTTGCGAGACGGTGTCGTCGAAGACGAGCTTGTCGCCGCGTCCCTCGTCGACATTGCGGTCCAACAGCCAAGTCACCGCGTTGTAGGAGGTGCCGCTCATGCCCTGCTCCGTACGCCCACGCGCGCCACGACGTCTCTCCCCAGATTTTAAGAATTATAATTCATAGAAAGCCACTGGAGCGGCTTGCTGTCAATCCTCGTCGGCACTATCCTTCCTGCGACTCCTTTGCGGGGGGACATGACAGACCAAGGCGATCCTGAAACCGATTTCCTAGAACAGCTCGGCCAGCGCGTGCGCACGATGCGCGCGCTGCGCGGCATGTCGCGGAAAGTGCTCGCCAAGGTTTCGGGAATTTCGGAGCGCTATATCGCGCAGCTCGAAAGCGGCAAGGGCAATGTCTCGATCGTGCTGCTGCGCCGGGTCTCGCACGCGATGGGCGCGCATCTGCAAGACCTGATCCCTTCCGCTGAACCGGCTCCGGACTGGGCCGTGATCCGCGACCTCCTGCGCAAGGCGACGCCGGAGCAGATCGCGCACGCCAAGGACATCCTCGCCGGCAGCAGCGCATCCACGCCGCGCCGCTCCTCATTCTCTGGCATCGCCCTGGTCGGGCTGCGCGGCGCCGGCAAGTCCACGCTCGGCAGGATGCTGGCGAAACGAATCGGCTGGAGCTTTGTCGAGCTCAACAAGGAGGTCGAGCGCGAGAACGGCCTCTCCGTCGCCGAGATCATCGCGCTTTACGGCCAGGAAGGTTTCCGGCGCATGGAGCAGGCCGCGCTGAAGCAATTGCTGACGCGGAACGAACTGATGGTGCTGGCCACCGGCGGCGGCATCGTCTCCGAGCCGTTGACCTTCGATCTGATCCTGTCGTCGTTCTACACGATCTGGCTGAAGGCCGAGCCGGAGGAACACATGGCGCGGGTGCGCCGGCAAGGTGATCTGCGGCCGATGGCCGACGATCGCTCGGCGATGGCCGAGCTGCGCAATATCCTGCTCAGCCGCGAGCCGCTTTATTCCCGCGCATCGGCCGTGGTCGATACGGCCGGCCTTTCCGTCGATGCCGCAGCCGCGCGGCTGATCGAAGCAGTGACGCCGGTGCTGCAGAACCAGGCGCGCAGTTTTGGCTTGCGCAGCGTGGCGATGTAGTTACGCCAACCACGCAACTCCCCCGTCGTCCCGGGCTTGACCCGGGACCCATAACCACAGGCCTTTGTTGTATGCTCCGCCGCAACTGCTTGCTCGCGCCACAACCTCTCCCTGTGGTTATGGGTCCCCGCCTTCGCGGGGACGACAGTCGTAGAATGGAAAGAGCGAAGCGCAATCCGGGCTACACGCTTCAGAGCAACCTGCCTTTCACATCCGCCGCTCCCTCGCGCAGCAGCGGCAGGAAGCGTTCGATCAACTCTTCCGTCGGCACGCGGTCGACATGGGCGCCCATGTTGATGGCGGCAACAATAGTGTCGTCGTAGCGGCGCACCGGCACCGAGATCGAGCGGAAATGCGGCTCGGCTTCGCGGTCGACCAGTGAATAGCCCTTTTGCCGATCGGCGATGATGGCGGCGAGCAGCCGCTTCGGGTCGGTCACCGTCTGCGGCGTCAGCGCCTCGCGGCGCATCGCCTTCAACCGCATTGCCAGTTCTTCATCACGAAGCCGGCCGAGCATGGCGCGGCCGACCGAGGTGCAGAAGGCCGGCAGGCGGTAGCCGATATCGAGACCGCTGGAGAACATCCGCGCCGGGCTGCCGCGCGCGACGAACACCACCTCGTCGCCATCGAGCAAGGCCAGCGAACTGATCTCCTGCGCCGCGCTCGCGATACGATCGAGCACCGGCTGCAGCACCGCGATCACCTGGTTCGAGCGCAGGTACGATCCTGCGAGCGTCAGCACATGCGTCGTGAGTGTGAACAGCTTACCATCCGTTGCGACGAACCCGCCGCGCTCCAGTGTGAACAGGATGCGCCGTGCAGTGGCGCGCGGCAGGTCGGCGGCACGCGCCAGATCGCTCAGCGTCGCAGGGCCGGTGATGGTGCCGAAGATCTGGAGCAGCCGCAGCCCGCGGTCGAGGCTTTCGACGAAATCGGTGGCGCGCTCCTCGCGATCTTCACGCTTCAGCTTCGGCATAGGCCCGCCCCATGGCGGCGCGGATCAAAAATTGGGCTTGCCGCCGTATTGAGCCATGGCATAATTCGCCCATTCGTTCAATAGGCGAACAAATCCAGATACCCGGGAAGGAACGCCGCCATGATGAGCCAGGAGCAGAACGACCTGATCACCCGCACCGGGCCGAAGGATCCGTGCGGGAAATTGATGCGGATGTACTGGCAGCCGGCGGCGCTGGTGGACGAACTCGAGGGACCGCGGCCGGTACGCCCCGTCAGGCTGCTTGGCGAAAATCTCGTACTGTTTCGTGACGAGCAGGGCCGCTACGGCCTGATCGAGCGCCATTGCGCGCATCGCGGCGCCGACCTCGCCTTCGGCCGGCTCGAACATGGCGGCCTGCGCTGCGCCTTCCACGGCTGGCTGTTCGACGTCACCGGTCAATGCCTGGAGACGCCGGCCGAGCCGAAGAACTCGCAGCTCTGCAAAGGCATCCGGCAGCGCTCCTATCCCGTGGTCGAGAAGAGCGGCATCCTCTGGGCTTATCTCGGCGAAGGTACCCCGCCGGCCTTTCCGGAGATCGATTGCTTCGTGGCGCCCGGCAGCCACACCTTCGCCTTCAAGGGTCACATGAATTGCAACTGGCTGCAGGCGCTCGAAGTCGGCATCGATCCCTCGCACGCCTCCTACCTGCACCGCTTCTTCGAGGACGAGGACACCTCGACCGCATATGGCAAGCAGTTCCGCGGCGCGTCCGCGGGATCCGAGATGCCGATGACCAGGATCCTGCGCGAATATGACCGGCCCATCATCAATGTCGAGCACACCGAATATGGCCTGCGGCTGATCGCGCTGCGCGAACTGGATGAAGCGCGCACCCATGTGCGCGTGACCAACCAGCTCTTCCCGCACGGCTTTGTCATTCCGATGAGCACGGAGATGACAATCACGCAGTGGCATGTGCCTGTCGATGACGAGAACTGCTACTGGTACGCGATCTTCACCAGCTACACGGCGCCGGTCGACAAGAAGAAGATGCGCGACCAGCGGCTCGAGCTCTATGAGCTGCCTGACTACATCTCGCGCAAGAACAGGTCGAACGATTACGGCTTCGATCCGCACGAGCAGATGACGGCGACCTATACCGGCATGGGCAACGACATCAACGTCCACGACCAATGGGCGGTGGAATCGATGGGCCCGATTCAGGATCGCACCAAGGAGCATCTCGGCCAAAGCGACAAGGCGATCGTGCAGTATCGCCGACTGCTGCGCCAGGAGATCGAAAAGGTGTCCGGCGGCGAGAAGCCGATGCTGTTCCTGGATGAGGCGACATCCCGCAGCATCCAGGGCCCCGCGACCATGGACGGCATTGGGCCGACCCAGGGTTGGGAGCTCTACTGGATGGAAGTCGACGTCAAGCGCCGCCGCGGCGCGCCGTGGGCCGCGCCGGTGCCGAGCGAGATCGCCGGCAAGGTGCGGCATCTCTCGGCGGCCGAGTGAGCGGGCGGCATCAGCAAGGGGGAACAGCGCCTTGAGCTTTGTCCAGCGTCACGGCCTGTGGTCGGATGAGCAAAAGGCGGCGGCGGCGCGCGTCCGCCGCATCGTCGAAGAAAATAACCTCGAAGTCATCCGGCTGTCGTTTCCGGACCAGCACGGCATCCTGCGCGGCAAGACGCTGATCGCAAGCGAAGCGGTGCGCGCGCTGGAAAGCGGCTGCTCCATCACCACGACCATGCTGGCGAAGGACACTTCGCACAAGACGGTGTTTCCCGTATTCACCGCCGGCGGCGGCTTCGGCATGAAGGAGATGGAAGGCGCCGCCGACGTGTTGATGGTGGCCGACCCCACTACGTTCCGGATACTGCCATGGGCGCCCACGACGGGCTGGCTGCTCTGCGACATCTATTTCAATGACGGCCGGCCGGTGCCGTTCGCGACGCGCAATCTCTATCGCAGGGTGCTCGAGCAGCTCGGCGCGCGCGGCTATGACTTCGTTGCCGGCCTCGAGGTCGAATTCCACCTCTTCAAGCTCGACGACGCGCATATGGCGCCGGAGGATTCCGGTCAGCCGGGCCGGCCGCCCTCGGTGAGCCTGCTCTCGCACGGCTATCAATATCTGACCGAGCAGCGCTACGACCAGATGGAGCCGGCGCTGGAAATCATCCGCCGCGACGTCCTTGCGCTCGGCCTGCCGCTGCGCTCGGTCGAGGTCGAGTTCGGGCCGAGCCAGTGCGAATTCACGTTCCAGCCGACCGCGGGCATCGAGCCTGCCGACACCATGGTGCTGTTCCGCGCCGCGGTGAAACAGATCGCGCGGCGGCATGGCTATCACGCGACCTTCATGTGCCGCCCGAAGCTGCCGAACGTGTTTGCGTCGGGCTGGCACCTGCATCAGTCGCTGGTGTCGCGCACAAGCGGCGAGAATGCATTCATGGCCAGGGAGCCCGACCAGGCCTTGAGCCCGTTCGGGTCCTGCTATCTCGCCGGGCTGTTGGAGCATGCCCGCGCCTCCACCGTGTTCACGACGCCGACCATCAACGGCTACAAGCGCTACCGCTCCTACTCATTGGCGCCGGACCGCGCGATCTGGGGCCGTGACAATCGCGGCGTGATGATCCGCGTGCTCGGCGGCACGGGCGATCCCGCGACGCGGCTGGAGAACCGGATCGGGGAGCCGGCCGCCAATCCCTATCTCTACATGGCCTCGCAGATCCTGTCGGGGCTGGACGGCATCGACCGCAAGCTCGATCCGGGGCCATCGGCCGACACTCCGTACGAAACCAAGGCGGCGCTATTGCCAAAGAGCCTGCGTGAGGCGGTGTTCGCACTGAGCGACGATCCGTTCTTCCGTCAGGCGCTGGGCGCGGAGTTCGTCGATTACTACGTGCACATCAAGAACGCCGAGATCGAGCGCTTCCAGGCCGAAGTGTCCGACTGGGAGCATCGCGAATATTTCGAGATGTTCTGAGGGGACGGACGCAGCGAACAAGGACAGTAGACCTCACCAAATGACGGCGATATTCCTCACACGCGCGTGAATCGGTTTCGTGCATAGTCGCCCGACGAAATCCACTATGGCCGCAACGAAACCATTTTGCCAAGCCACGAAAATCTCCTGAAAGAATAAGGGGTCAACCTACCCCTCCATGATCAACAGCGGAGTTCGATCATGTTGGCATATTTCTTCAACATCATCGACCGCTTCGCCTGCCGCGCCAGTCTTGCGCAAATGGGACGGCACCATCTGGGCCGCTGACATCAAAGCATTTATGTGCGCCTGTCCGGCGTATCAGACCACGGCGTTTTGCTTGATGACCTCACGGTAGAATGAAGCGCTCAATTTGGGGGTACGGCGTTGCGTCTTGAAGTCAACGTGGTAGAGCCCGAACCTTTTCTGATACCCATCCGCCCATTCAAAATTATCGATCAGGCTCCAGTGGAAGTACCCGGCCACGGGCACTCCCTGTGACGTCGCGCGCTGGAGCTGCTGCAAATAGTTGCGCAGATACATCACCCGATCGAGGTCGTAGACGTTGCCGTCCGCTGCAGGTTGGTCCGACGACGACGTCCCGTTCTCGGTGATATAGATCGACCGCACGCCCCATAGCTTTGCCGCGTGACGCGGGGCCCAGTACATCGCCTCGGGGCCGAACCGGAGCCAATCCGCATCCATGTGCGGGAACGATGCGGGAAACGGCGCCAAGGCGAAGCCGCGTTCGTTGTCGGCCGCCAGCACGTAATGGTCGGGCTTGTAGATGTTCAGCCCCAAGAAATCGATCGGCGACGAGATAATGCGGAGATCTTCGGTCGTGTATTTTGGGGCGTCCTTTCCGGCCTGAGCCAGAAAGCCGTCGATGTACTGCCCTTCGAGCATCACGGTCAGATAGCCGCCGTTGAGTTCACGTGTCGCGATTTCTGCGACGCGCACATGCGCGGGAGTGTCGATCGCCGGTATGCAGACGACCAGGTTCTCCGCGGGCCCGACCTTCGTCCCCGGCCGCCCACGCGCGCGGATCGCCTGCACCGACAGGCCATGCCCGAGCGCAACGTTGTGACGGACCTGATTCAACTCGGCTTGCGGCAGTTTCAAACCAGGTGCGTCGATCCCAAGGCCGTGGCCGAGATGAACGAGCCTCGAACATTCGTTGATGGTGAAGATGTGGCTGACGCGATCGGTCAGGCGCTCGGCGACATAGGCCGCGTAATCCGCAAAGGCCTTCGCGGTGTCGCGCGACATCCAGCCGCCGAAGCGGTCCTGCAATGCCTGGGGCAGATCCCAATGATAGAGCGTGGCGAACGGCTCGATGCCGTTAGCCAGGAGTTCGTCAATCAGCCGGTCGTAGAAGTCGAGGCCCTTCGGATTTGGCGTGCCTGCCCCCTCCGGGAAGACGCGCGGCCACGCGATCGAGAACCGATACGCCGTGGCTCCCAGCGCCTTCATCAACTGGACGTCGTCGCGGTACAGGCGATAGTGATCATCGGCGACATCCGCATTGCTGTGATCGATGATGGTGCCGGGCGTGTGAGCAAAGCCGTCCCAGATCGCCGGCCCGCGGCCGTCTTCGTTGACGGCTCCTTCGATCTGATAGGCCGAGGTCGCCGTGCCCCATCGGAAATCGGCCGGAAAGCCGGCCAGCGAATTTTCACCGGCGGCTCTGACCCCCTGCGGCTTGCCGGCATCGGCCGGATAGGCCGGCGCGGCCGACAATCCGAGCGCTGCCGCTCCGGCGAGCGTTGCGAAATGACGCCGTGAAAGTCCATCCAGCGACATCGACGTACTCCAGAAATTCACCGCTCGCGCGACGACCACAGCGCGGCGCCAAGCAGGACAAACGCGGCCGCGGTCCATAGCGACTGCCAGTTTTGAATGCCTTCATTCAGCAGGATGAAGACCGCGGCCGCCGCGAACAGGCCAGCGAATACCGACTCGGATGTTGCGCGCACCTCCGGCTTTCGACGGTTCAGCAGCGCCACCACCAGGATCGGCACCGCCGCCATGGTCAAGCTGGCAAATGGGAAGTCGCGCGACCGCGGGTCGAACATGAAGCCCAGTGCGCTTTCCGCCGCGGCCATGACCGTGAGGAGAAGCACAGCGCCGTGAAGCAGTGCCGGCAGCGATCGTGTTCGCATCTCGCGCGGTCCGATCAATTCCGCAAACGCCGGGAGCGCGCGGCCCGACATCAAGGCGTTCATGCACAGGAGCGGCAGAACCGTTGCTGCGATCAAGAACGAGCCTTGCCGCATCAATCCGGCAAGGCCGTAGCTTTCGTGGAGCGCATTCTCGACGCTGATACCGAGCAGGATTCCGCCGACGGTGGCGGATGCCGCCACCGCAAGCCACCGCAACAATGCCGTTGGCGCAGCCGAGCGCAGGCGCGCCAACAACGCCGTGACGAACATGGCGATGCTGAAAGTTAGGCCAGCGCCGAGCTGCAGCTTCCAGAACGGATAGTTGCTGACGGCAGCTCCGGGTGGATATTTCAGCCGGCGGCTTTCTCCATCGAGCCAGCCCCAATGAGCGCCCACCGTCCCTTCCCACTGGCGCTTCCATGGCTCGTCATACGCTTCGAACAAATTGATACGAACGTTCTCCCGACTGGCCTTGTCGAGCAGCTCGAAGGTGAAGCGCGCCTGATTGATGCGCGATGGCAGCGCACCGTCGCGCATGCGTCCTCGGCTCGGCCAGCCGGCCTCGCCGATGAAGATCTCCTTTCCGGGAAATGCCAGCGCGACCTTGTTGCGCGCGTCGAGCACATGCTGGGGCGCTTCCTCGGCGCGGGGCGGAACGTCTTCCCAATAGGGCAGGACGTGGATCGTCACGAAATCGACGTCATGGCCGAGCTCCGGGTAGCGCAGCCAGAAGTCCCAGGTGTCGGCGTAGCTCACGGGAACGCTGACGCGAACCTTGGCGGAGCGGATGGCCTCGCGAAGGCCCGCCTCGGGCAATTCACCACGGAGCAGCACCTCGTTGCCGACGATGACGGCGGTGACGACGTCGGTAAATTGGTTGGCCAGCGACACCGCGGTTTCAATGAGGCTGGCATTCTTCAGACGATCACGTCCGATCCAGACGCCGAGGATCACCTTCAGCCCGACCTTTGAGGCAAGCTCCGGCACCTTGTCCAGGCCGTTCTCCACCGAGTAGATGCGGATGCAGCTGGTGATCTTGGCAAGATCGGCGATATCTTCCGCGATCTGGTCCGGGCTGATGACGGCGGAGGAATTCCACGGCGTCTGGTGGCCGCGAAATGGCGCATAGGAAACACAATCCAGCTTTTTCGCGACATCGGCAGTCGCATGTCCGAGCGGGACCGGCATCGCCAGCCACCGCCACACCGCGATGATGGTGCATATGGACAGCAAGAACAGCCACAGCGGCGCTGCCCCCCTCAGCGGCGCTCTCGCGGCAGCGTCACCGGGCGAACGGCCCGCACGGTTGGGGCTTAATCCGGCGGGAGGATCGACCTGCATCACTTAGACGCTCCGGGCTGCGTCGGAACCGACGACCGCAGAAGAGCGCGAAAAACCATCCAGGTCGCTGAAGAAAGCGATTGAAGACATTGTTTCAAATGCTCTAGCCCAGCTCGGTCAAGCCAACGCTAAATTCCCAGATCGACCATAGACGACTACGACAGGCTACGTCCGTAGATTTGCGGAAGAAGTATAGCAGCCTCTTTCATTCGCCTACAAACGTAGGAATGGCAATGGGTAAGCTACGCGCGTTCTTGATGACGGCCCCGCAATTGTGCGGGGAAGCTGTTGATGCGGCGACGCGAGTTCATTACGGGCGCGGCGGCGCTGGCTACGCGCGGATCGCGCGCTATGCAGGCATTGCCATTCTCGATCCTTCCGCGCGCAGTTTGAGTTAGCACGAAGCAATCCATGCCTCAGCAGGCAGAGAAATGGATTGCTTCCGCCTTCGCTCGTTGAGCTACGGCGGACAAGTCGCCGGCGCTCTCCTCATCCTACGATGTCGTCCCTGCGAAAGCAGGGACCCATAACCACAGGCAGGTGTTGTGGCGGGAGCAAGCGGTTGCAGCGGAGCACATAACAAAGACCTGTGGTTATGGGTCCCGGGTCAAGCCCGGGACGACGCGGGGAGAGACCACGATTCAAATGTCAAACAGCGAAAGGATGTGAGTCCGCATTCTCGCGGCGCGTTTTGCGCCCGAGCTTTGCGTCTCGTTTCACCCTCCTCGATATCAGAGGGCGCAGGGAAAGCCGGGTGCCGGTTGCACCCGTGGGTCCCGTGCAACAAAAAGCACGGGGGTAGGACCACAGGTCAACCGAAGCATTCCGGCTTTCCCTGCGCAGTGGTTTACGGCTTACTTCGTGCTCTCCTTGGTGACCGGGCTTTCTTGCCACCATCACCCGCGGCAGTTCTTGCTGCTCGCGAGCTTAGCGCCAGCGTCGGGGCGCCAGGACCACACGACTTCGCCGTCCGTGATGCGCGTGCTCGTCAGTCATACGCATCGCGTCCACCGCATCTCACCGCAACGTTCGTGACGATCGCGAGCCGCCCCTCATCCGCCGTGAGACGCGCGGAGTTAAATCACTGATTTGCCCGACGACGGAAGTGGAATATTTTTCCTGCGAGGGGTGGACCGGGCAAATCATATTGATTGGCTTAAAGAAAATCGCGCGAGCGATACGACGCCGTCATGCCCGGGCAAAAGCGAGGCGCGTCTTCGCGCAGATGTCCCGGGCATCCACGTCTTTCCACGCGCCTGAGAGAACGTGGATGGCCGGGTCAAGCCCGGCCATGACGGAGGAGAGGATTGCGCGATGTGTCCCCAGTCATTCCGGGGCGATGCGACAGCATCGAGAATCCATTTCACCACAGGCGCTTGCGGCCAAATGGATTCCGGGCCCGCGCGCTTCGCACGCATCCCGGAATGACGGCAGAGTTTGCTTACTCGGTCGAAAATCACCCAAAGCGGCCACTTGCGATTTATAGACCAATTGGTCTATATATTGGCAATGAGCCACCAGACCCCAGCACAGTTGCCCCGTGGCCGCCCCCGAAGTTTCGACATGGAAGCCGCTGTCGAACGCGCGATGGGTGTGTTCTGGTCGCGCGGCTATCACGCCACGGCGCTCCCTGACCTTCTTCGTGCGACAAAGCTCTCGCGTGGCAGCCTTTACGCGGCTTTCGGTGACAAGCACTCGCTCTTCTTGCGGGCGCTTGATCGCTACATTGCCGATGCTCTGACAAGGATGGATATCGAACTCGCCCCCCGCAGTGAGCCGGTCGACGGCCTGCGGGCCTACCTTGCCGGCTACGTTGACCGCACCAGCGGTGCCAATGGTCGGCGCGGATGCCTGCTGGTGGCCGCAGCCATGGAGCTGGCTGGCCAGGATTCTGAAGTTAGCCGTCGCATCGCGAGCTTTTTCAAAGCCATGGAGGCCAGGGTGGCGGATACGCTTTCTCGCGCGAAGGCGGCGGGCAAGTTGGCCGATGGTGTTGAGCCTTCAAGTGCCGCCCGAATTCTCGTCTGTTTCGTTGAGGGGCTGCGAGTGGTCGGCAAAACGGCACCGGCACGGATCACATCGCAAGCCACCGTTGACGCTCTTCTCGACCGCTTCATCAAGTAAACAACCCTTCGTCAGGTAATCGCCCCTTGGACGCCTCCGCTATTGGCGCACCGATATCTAGACTGATCGGTCTTGAAAGGAAGATGCCCATGTCTGCCATCCAGATCGTCTGCGCGGTGGTCGTTCCGTTGCTCTGGGGTTATCAGTTCGTGGCCATCAAGGTGGGCGTCACGGAGTTTCCGCCTCTCTTCTTCCTCGCACTGCGCTTCCTGGCCATCGCGCTGCTGCTGGTTCCGTTCGTCAAGAGGCCCACGCGGCAACAGCTCGGCCCGATCGCAGCTATTTCGATTTTCTTTGGTGGACTGAACTTCGGACTCTTCTATGTTGGCCTTGGGCTCGGCTCGGGAAGCATGTCGGCCGTCGCATATCAGCTCGCCACGCCCTTTACTGTGCTGTTAGCCTGGCCGCTGCTGGCGGAGAGGCCGTCTCTCACCACGTCCGCCGGAGTGGTGCTTGCATTCGTCGGCGTGGTCGTGTTGGCAGCGGAGCCTGGCCTGTCGGCAAATGCGCGTCCGCTGCTGCTTGTGGTCGGATCAGCCTTCGCATTCGCGGTGTCCAACGTCCTGACGAAACGCTACGGCCCTTTTGATCCCCTGGCGTTGATGGGGTGGTCGTCGCTGCTCACGGTGCCGCAGGTCATGTTGATGTCGCTGCTCCTTGAGTATGGACAACTGGCGAGCCTTGTCACAGCGGATCACCGTGGTTGGCTGGCACTCGCCTACACAATTTTCATCGGAGGAATTGTTGGGTTTGGCCTTTGGTTCTGGCTGATCGCCCGCTGCTCCATGGGCCGCGTCGCACCCTTCGGTCTGCTGCTTCCGGTGTTCGCCTTGATTTCGAGCGTGTTATTCCTTGGCGACCGCATGACCCCAAAGTTGATTGTCGGTGGGCTGCTCGCGATCTCTGGCGTCGCCATGACACAAATAAGACCGAGCGCTCGACCGATTTGAACCCGGAAGTCGCGTCGTGGCGACTTCCGGGTTTGTGAAGGGTTTCGGATGCCGGTCGCATGATTGACGGCGCGGCATATTCGGCGGCCGGCGTCCGAAACCCTTCACAGAAGGCGACCTTAAACTCGCAACCAGCGAGAGGCTGATCGCGGCTTGGCAGAGTCCTTGGTGGGACTTAGCACAAGCGGCACGCCCCCCAGGATGCGCAGCAACCCGCGCAACCACCAACCCCCCAGCCACCATACCCCCAGCCACCGAACCCGATGTCGTCATCGAACCCGATGTCGTCATAGAATCCGACGCTGAACCCGCAGCCGCCGCAACCGCAACCACGGAAGCCAAGGCAACCACGGAAGCCACCGCAACCTCGGACGCCAACAAACCTGGCACCACCGCAACCTCGGCCGCCAACAAATCCGCCACCACCGCAACCTCGGACGCCAACAAACCCGCCACCACCGCAACCTCGGCCGCCAACAAATCCGCCACCACCGCAACCTCCGCCGCCGACAAATCCGGCACCACCGCAACCTCGGCCACCGCCAAACCCGCCACCACCGCAACCTCGGCCGCCGCCGCAACCGCCGCCACCATGGCCGCACCCGCAACCGCCGCAGCCGCGCGCCAGCTGCACGCCGCGACCAAAGTTTTCTCTATCGAAGAGATGGAACGTGGCCAGACTGACGTCGGCCATTTCCTCCTCGCCGAGAAAGAAGCGCTGATTTGGCGAGGTATTGTAAGGCTGCGGGACACCGGCAGCGGGCATCGTGGATGCGGATGCACTACCCGCCAGCGAAAGACCCAGTCCGACGGCACCCAGCACCTTCACGGTGGCGCCTTTGGTTGCGCGTTTCTGCTTCGAAGCCTGCTTGACCCTTGGCATGGTCGCACCCTCCGTAAGTTCTCGTGAAACGCTCGGGAAGACTGCGCTCGGCGAAACCGGCGCGCAAGGGCTACTTGTGCCATAACATGCGAAACATCTCATCGAGTTCCATTCATCTTCATGAACGGAGATCGACACATAACCGCTTTTGGTTGAGCAGAACCGCGCCATCTGCGTACACGCAGCAGCATGGACCTGCATGTCGGATTCTGGCCCGTTGCGTCATTTACTGCCGCGCGGCAATTCCGTCTCTTTGGGCGCGAAGCGGATATCGACTTCAGTGGATCGCACAAGCGGCGTAGGCGACGGAGCTCTTCTTCGGGCCCAATCGCCGCGCCAAGCCGTGCCTCAAATCCCGAGATAGAGGCATGGATTGCTTCGCTTCGCTCGCAATGACGGCGGAGTTTGCGGCGAGCGCCGGCGCAAGGCGGTCGGCCTCACCGGCTGCCAGTGCGATCCAGACCGGTGGGCGTTGATATCGACCAAATCGAGCTGTCGATCATCTGCACAGCTTCGTCATCGTTCGCCCTCATCCCGCTTTGGCGGCCAAGCGGACATCCGGCCGGCATCTGCTGAACTTGGAGGGCCTACCTGACCCTCAGTGTCTCAAATGCGATTTCCCGATTGCTGCTTACTCACTCTCGTCCTTCACCAACGGTCCTAAGAGACCAATTGACATAAAAAAATAGATAACAACGGGCGACATTATCGACCTCAGAAGCGACTGGTGGGAAAAACTGCTGACTGGGTAATAGCGGACAAGGACGAAGCAAGCTACGCCCAACAGTAACGAACCTACAAACGGCCATGGCGATCTCCGAAACAGGGTATTACTCATACGGAAATTGCGTAAGAATATCGCCATGAATACCAAGGCAGCAGCTCCTGACAGGAGCAGATTGAACGACTTCAAGAAAACGAAAACGCATTCGTAGCGAGGCAGAGAGCTTCTGACGGCATTTAGCTCGTCGTTCAGTGAAGGCCACACATGAGACGAATAACCCGCCAGCCCGCAGCCTAGCTGAGAATCTGTGCCGAAACCGAAACCGACCACTACCGAGAAGTACGACGCGAGCAGCAACCATACGGCTGCCATGCATAATTTTCGTCCTGCTTCCATGGATAGCATGCGAGATGACCTTTATTCTTCGGCGGGTCGAACAAGCAGGCTACGCGGTGCAGCTGGTCTGGAGCGACACCTTCTTCGAGCCGACATCGCGGCGCCTAGCGTATCTCAAATGCCCAAATACCGGTGCTGCAGATCGGGCTCGGCGACCAGTTGCTCCGATGTGCCGCTCCACACGGTCCGGCCACGCTCGATGATGTAATGGCGGTCGGCGATGCGGGCGAGGTTTCCGACGTTCTTGTCGATCACCAGCACGGACTGGCCGCGTCCTTTCAGCATCGACAGGCAGCTCCAGATCTCGTCGCGGATCAGCGGGGCGAGGCCTTCGGTGGCCTCGTCCAGGATCAGGAGTTTCGGATTGGTCATCAGGGCACGGCCGATCGCGAGCATCTGCTGCTCGCCGCCGGAGAGCGTGACGCCCATGTTGCTGCCGCGTTCGGCGAGCCGCGGAAACAGCGCGTGGATCTTCTCCAGCGTCCAGGGATCGGAGCTGCCCTGCCGATTGCCCGAGGCGGCGACCAGGTTTTCGCGCACCGTCAGGTTCGGAAAGATCTGCCGGCCCTCGGGTACCAGGCCGATGCCGAGTTTCGCAATCTTGTAGGAGGGCAGGCCACGCACCTGTTGCCCGGCGAAGCGGATCGCGCCTGATCGCGCCGGGGTCAATCCCATGATGGAGCGGATCGTGGTGGTCTTGCCCATGCCGTTGCGGCCCATCAGCGCGACCATCTCGCCGCTCTTGATCGACAGCGACAGGCCGAACAGCACCTGGCTGAGGCCGTAGCAGGTCTCGATCCCCTCCACTTCAAGCAACGTGTCAGCCAATTGGGTCTCCCTGACGGGTCACCGCATGCTGCTCGCCGAGATAGGCCCGCTTCACCTCTTCGTGCCGGCGGATCGCATCCGGCGTATCGCAGGCGATAACGCGGCCATAGACCAGGACCGTGATGCGGTCGGCGAGTGCGAACACCGCTTCCATGTCGTGCTCGACCAGCACGATGGTGAATTCCTTGCGCAGCTCCTTCAGCAGTCCGACCATCCGCGCGGACTCGGTGACGCCGAGGCCTGCCATCGGCTCATCCAGCAGCAGGAGCTGCGGCTTGGTTGCGAGCGCCACCGCGAGTTCGACCTCACGCTGCTCGCCATGGCTGAGCTCGGAGACCAGGACATCGGCGCGCGATCCGAGGCCGACGCGTTCCAGCGCCGCACGCGCGGTATCGCGCAGGTGCCTCTCCTTGCGCGCGTTGCCCCAGAAGCGGAAGGAGTGGCCGTCATGCGCCTGCGCCGCGAGCGCGACATTGTCGATCGCGGTGAAATCCTTGAGCAGCGAGGTGATCTGGAACGAGCGCGCCAGCCCGAGCCGGCTGCGCCGATAGGACGGCAGCCGCGTGACGTCGCGACCGGCAAAATGGATGGTGCCGGAATTCGGCATCAATTGCCCGGTCAACTGGCTGATCAGCGTGGTCTTGCCGGCGCCGTTGGGGCCGATGATCGCGTGCAACTCGCCGCGCGGCACCTCGAGCGACAGATTGTCGGTGGCGAGGATGCCGCCGAAACGGCGCACCAGATTGTCGACGCGAAGCAGGGGATCAGCCACGACGCACCCTCCCGAGCAGGCCCATGATGCCACCACGCGCGAACAGCACGATCAAGACCAATAGCGGGCCCATGATCAGCGCCCAATATTCGGTGAACTGCGACAGCAATTCTTCCAGCACGAGGAAGACGATCGCGCCGATCAACGGGCCGAACAGCCAGCCCATGCCGCCGAGGATCACCATCACCATGAGTTCGCCGGAGCGGGTCCAGTACATCACGGCCGGGCTGACGAAATCCGTATTGTTGGCGAGCAGTGCGCCGGCAAGGCCACAGATCGTGCCCGCGATGACGAAGCAGGTCAGCCGGTAGCGATAGGCCGGGAAGCCGATCGCCTGCATGCGCTGCTCGTTGGAGCGCACGCCCTGCACCACCAGGCCGAACCGCGAATTGACGATGCGCCAGATCAGGTAGATGCCGCCGAACAAGCAGGCGAGGCAGAGATAGTAGAACTGCGTGCGGTCCGAGAGGTTGATCAGCCCGTCGAAGGTGCTGCGCTTGTAGATGGTCAGGCCGTCGTCACCGCCATAGCGCGACAGCGCGGAGGCGACGTAATAGGCCATCTGCGCGAAGGCGAGCGTGATCATGATGAAATAGACGCCGCGGGTGCGCAGGGAGAGCGAGCCGATCACCAGCGCAAACAAAGCGGAGACGGCGAGCGCCACAGGCCACTGGATGAAGCCGGAGCCGATGCCCTCGGCGGCCAGGATGCCGACCGCATAGCCGCCGATGCCGAGATAGGCAGCGTGGCCGAAACTCATCATGCCGCCATAACCCATCATCAGGTTCAGGCTCGAAGCCGCCAGCGCAAAGATGATGATGCGCGTGAACAGCGTCAGGATGAAAATGTTGCCTGTAACAGCCGAATAGATCGGCAGCAGGACAAGCGCGGCGCAAACCACCGCCACGAGGACGTTGCTGGCGTTGAGCTTGAACTTCATCGCTTGGCGGCCGGAAACAGCCCCTCCGGCCGCACCACTAGCACGATCGCCATCAACAAATAGATCAGCATCGAAGACAAAGCGGGTGCGGCGGTCGAGGCAGCGGCGCCGCTCAGCACCTTGCGCAGGAGATCCGGCAGGAAGGCGCGGCCGAGCGTGTCGATCAGGCCGACGAAGATCGCGGCGAGGAAGGCGCCGCGGATCGAGCCGATGCCGCCGATCACGATGATGACGAAGGCGAGGATCAGGATGTTCTCGCCCATGCCGATCTGCACGGTCAGGATCGGCGCCTGCATCAAGCCGGCAAGGCCCGCGAGCGCGGCGCCAAGGCCGAACACCAGCGTGAACAGCAGCTTGATGTTGATGCCGAGCGCACCGGCCATCTCGCGGTTGGAGGCGCCGGCGCGGATCAGCATGCCGATGCGGGTGCGCATCACCACGAGATAGAGCAGCGCGGCGACCAGCAGCGCGACAATGATGATCGAGAGCCGGTAGGCCGGATAGTACACGCCGGGCAGCAGCTGGACCGGGGTGGTCAGCCATGTCGGCAGCGGCAGCGCAAGGCCCGCCGGCCCCCAGATCAGCCGCACCATGTCATTGAAGAACAGGATCAGGCCGAAGGTCGCCAGCACCTGGTCGAGATGGTCGCGGCCATAGAGATGCCTGAGCGCCACGAATTCGAGGGCGATGCCGAGCAGAAGCGTAGCGGCGAGCGCGAGGATCGCGCCAAGCACGAAGCTGCCGGTCCAGCCGACAAAGGTCGCGGCGAAATAGGCGCCCATCATGTAGAGCGAACCATGCGCCAGGTTCACGAAATCCATGATGCCGAACACCAGCGTGAGCCCGGCCGCCAGCAGGAACAAGAGCAGGCCGAACTGCAATCCGTTCAGAAGTTGTTCGATCAGAAGAAACATCGGGAGCTTAAGTCAGCCTCACAAACAAAACAGCGGCAGCGCGCATGCGCCGCCGCCTTCTCCCTCGCCCCGCCCTTGCGGGGTCGAGACGAGTGAAAGCTCGCTCTGAGAGCGTTGGCGTGAGGGGCTGCCTCCACGAACACCGCGCTCGCGGAGAGGCCCCCTCACCCGGATCGCAAGAGCGATCCGACCTCTCCCCGCAAGCGGGGCGAGGTGACTTACAATTACTTCATCGGACACTTGTCGTGAAACCGGTCCTGGTCGTTCTCGACGATGGTTGCGACGGTCTTCAGCGATAGCTGACCGTCCGCGTCCTTGACCACGTCCTGCAGGTAGAAATTCTGGATCGGGATGTGGTTGTTGCCGTATTTGAACGGACCACGCAGCGACTTGAAGTTCGCCTTCTCCATCTCCGCCTTCATTGCGTCCTTTTTGGTCAAATCGCTCTTCACCGCGACCACCGCGCTGTTGATGAGCTGGGCGGCGTCATAGGCCTGCGCGCCGTAATAGGTTGGGCGCAGGTTCGCGTATTTCTTGCGGTAATCGGCGACGAAACGCTTGTTCTCTTCATTCGGCAAATCGTTCACCCATTCCTGGGCCCCGGGAATGCCGAGCGCGTTCTCCTTTTGCAGCGGCAACGACAATTCGTCGATGGTGAAGGCGGTGTAGAGCGGGATCTGCTGCTTGATGCCAGCCTGCACATACTGGTTCAGGAACTGCACGCCAGCCGCGCCCGGATAGAACACGAAGATCGACTCGGCCTTCGAGTTGCGCGCCTTGGTCAGCTCGGCGGAGAAATCGAGCTGGCTCGGCCACACCGTATATTCCTCGCCGACCACTTCGCCCTTGAAGGTGCTCTTGACGCCCGCAAGCATGTCCTTGCCGGCGGCATAGTTCGGCCCGATCAGGAACACCGATTTCACGCCCTTTTGGTTCATGTAGAGGCCCATGGCGGCGGGCGTCTGGTCGTTCTGCCAGGAGGTCGAGAAGACGTAAGGGGAGCAAAGCTCGCCGGCGAGCTGCGACGGGCCGGCATTGGCCGAGATCAGGAAGGTCTTGCTGTCGACGGCGGTCTTCAGCGAGGCTAGGAGCACGTTCGACCAGATGTAGCCGACGATGAAGTCAACCTTGTCGGACTGCACCAGTTTCTCGGTCTTCTGCTTGCCGATGTCGGGCTTCTGCTGGTCGTCCTCGTAGATCACCTCGACCGGCTTGCCGTCCATCTTGCGGCCGAGATGGTCGAGCGCCAGCTCGAACGAGTTCCGCATATCGTTGCCGATGACGGCGGTCGGACCGCTGAAAGTCGAGACAAAGCCGATCTTGATGGTGTCAGCCGCCAATGCGGGCTGCGCCAGCGCCAGCGCCAGCGCGGTGACGCCCGCCAGCCAAAATGACGTTTTCATGTTCACTCCCCTCCTCCTCAACCATTCCAACCGACCCGCCAGGCGGGTGAACCGTCCGGCAGCGTTGTCCGTGCCCCCGTCACTCCCTTTTTAGGTGACGTATTTTGTGCGCGGAATCCTGACCGGGCAGCAAGCGCGAACCGAAGGCGGCGTTTAGAACCTTCGGCGCATGCTTGCGCCTGATCTGCACCATAATTCGTAAAATGCGAGGCTGGCAAGAATTATAGTGCCGGTTGCGCGGGCAACCATTGTCGCAGTTTTTGGAGCTGTTGCCGGCCGCCTTTGCGGCGCTCCACTACACGAGATATTCCGCGTCCTCGATGACGTAGGACGCGTGGCGGAAATCCCGGATGCTCGCGACCCTGTCGGCCTGCCAGTCCAGCAGCACGAAATATTTCGGCCGCGTCGCGGCGGGCGCCGTGGGGTCGAACACCAGAATCGCGGGACGGCCTTCCACAAGCCCCGGCACCAGATGCCAGTCGCTGGCCTTGGCATAATTGCCGAAATAGCGCGAAACTTCGGCCTTGCCATTGAGCCGGGTCCTGCTGACGAGATCAAGCTTGATGTCGTCGGCGATCATGGTGCGGATGGCGTCGAAATCGCGGGCGTTGAAATGGGTGACATAGGCGGAAAGACGGGCCCGGTCGGCGTCCGTCAGCTTCGGCCGCGGCGCGTCGTCGCCTTCTTGCGCGAGCTCGCGCAGCCGGGACCGGCCACGATGCAAGGTGGCCTTTGCCGCGACCAGGCTCAGGTCCATGATCTCGCAGACTTCCGCCAGCGAATAGCCGAGCACGTCCATCAGGATCACGCTGCTGCGCTGCGCCACCGGCAAGCGCATGAAGGTGCGCAGGCTGGCGGCTGCGATCTCGCGGCGGGCGATGTCGTCGAACTCGTCGGCCATCATATCGACCTCCTCCGCCGATCGGAGCGCGTCCTGCCGATGGCGGCGGCGCAGGAAATCGAGCGCGGCGTTGTGCGCTATCCTGAACAGCCAGCCTTGCGGGTTTTGAACCTCGCCGACGGAAGGAAACGCTTCCACCGCCTTGATCAGCGCATCCTGCAACACGTCCTCGCCGTCGATCACCGAACCGACCATGCGGGAGCAATAGCGGTGCAGCCGGGGCCGCAGCACGACCAGGAGATTGTCGAGACCAGCCGCCGAGGCATCGGACACTGGCGCCATCCTCCCTGCTCAGGACTCATTCCCTATTCGGTCCGGATCATGCTCCAGCATACGGTAGTTCCCGACCACCCTGGCGCTGCGAACCAGCGGCGGCTCGGCGCAGCGGTCGCGAATGCCGCTCTGGAACGCCTTGAACGCGGCCAATTGCGGCAACGGGCTGGAGCCGTCGTCGGATGCGGTCTCCACGACATGGATGAACGTGTCGTCCTCCAGCCGCAGCGTTAGATAACGCACCCCATCGGGCTTTGCCGCCTTCAGTTCCGCAAACACCTCCGCAACCAGTTCGGCGTTCGTATCGGCCATTTCGGGCTTCGTTTTGTACCTGATCAGCCTGGTCGTCATCGTCCTCTCCCTGGTTCGCGCCGCGATGCGGAGGCTATCGCGCACCCCAAGGACGTTTGACGACGGCCAAAGGATACGATCCCAGGAAGAATTTTTCCGGCCGCATCCTTTGCCCCTCCCGGCTCGTCTTGCCCGCGGAACACGCCGCCACGGGGCAGCGCGACACATGGAGGACAGATAATGAATGACCCCACCAATCGGGCCGAACAACGCTGGGTGCTCGGCATCACCTCACTGGCATCCTTTATGATGGCGCTCGACGCCCTGGTCATCACGACCGGATTTGCGACCATCCGCGCCGACTTCGGCAGCCCGGTCGAGACGCTGCAGTGGACAGTCAACGCCTTCAATCTCACCTTCGGGGTACTGCTGCTTACCGGGGCCGCGCTCGGCGACCGTTTTGGACGGCGGCGGATGTTTGTAAGTGGAATCGCCGTTTTTGTGCTGGCATCCGCCGCCTGCGCTCTGTCGAACGGACCCGTATCACTGATCGCCGCCCGCGCGCTGCAAGGTGCCGGCGCCGCCCTTGTCATGCCGCTTGCAATGGCAATACTCAGCAGCACGTTCGCTCGTGAGGAGCGCGCCCGCGCGCTCGGCATCTTCGCCAGCATCACCGGCTGCGCGCTGATCATTGGGCCCACGATCGGCGGCTTCATCACCGAAAGTTTCGGATGGCGTTGGATCTTCTGGATCAACCTGCCGATCGGTGCGATCGCCATCGCGCTGGTGCTGACGCGGCTGCGCGAAAGCTTCGGTCCGGCCGCAGCGCTTGACATCCCCGGCTTGCTGCTGGTCGCCATTGCCGCATTTGCGCTGGTCTGGGCGCTGTTGCGCGGCAATGCGATCGGTTGGACGAGCCCCGAGGTGGCGGGCACGCTTATCGCCGGCGTTTTGTTCTCGGTCGCTTTCGTGCTGTGGGAATCGCGCGCGGCTGCACCGATGGTGCCGATGCGGCTCTTCACGTCGAAATCGTTCGCCGCGGGCATATGCGCGAGCTTCCTGTTCTACGCCGCTATGTACGGGGTGCTGTTCCTGCTGCCGCAATTCCTACAGATCGGGCTCGGCTTCAGCCCGTTCGGCACCGGGCTGCGGCTATTGCCATGGACAGCAACATTGTTCGTGACGGCACCGGTTGCGGGCGCGATGGTCAGCCAATTCGGTGAACGGCCGCTGGTGGTAGCGGGATTGCTGATGCAAGCGATCGGTCTTGGCTGGATCGCCATGGTTACGGCGCCCGGCCTCCCTTATTCCGCCCTCGTTGCTCCGCTGGTGCTGTCCGGCGTCGGAGTATCGATGTCGATGCCGGCCGCCCAGAACGCGATCCTTGGCTCAGTGGCGGTGCCCGAGATTGGCAAGGCGTCGGGTATCTTTAACATGGGCCGCTTTCTCGGCGGCATGTTCGGCATCGCCGCAATGGTCACGACCTTTTCCGCTGCGGGCGCGGCCGACAGCGCTGTGCACTTCAACAAGGGGTTTGCAGCGGCGATGATGTCGGCGGCAGCGCTCTCGCTGGCCGGCGCATTGGTTGGCCTGATGCTTCCAGCGCAGTCGCCGATCACGGCCACGGCACCACGGAAGCCTAAGCCATACGTTTTCGCTATCGTGCGATTAGAAAGAAGCGCCTTGGAACGCCTGGGTGGATGAATACATAATAGGAGGGAAGATACCGAGAACCCTGGGGCCATATTCGATGACGACGCCGCCGAAAGATCCGCATCACGTGGTGATTGTCGGCGCCGGATTTGGCGGCCTGGAGGCGACCTTTGGGCTCGCGGGCGCGCCGGTGAAGATTACCTTGATCGATCGCCGCAACCATCATCTGTTCCAACCGCTGCTCTACCAGGTCGCAACCGCTTCGCTGGCGACCTCCGAAATCGCCTGGCCGATCCGCTACCTCCTGCGCGACCGCCGCGAGGTGACGACGCTGTTCGCTAACGTCAACAGCATCGACACCGAAGGCAAGCGTGTCGTGCTCGATGACGGCGACAGCGTCCCCTATGACACGCTGATCCTGGCGACCGGCGCACGCCACGACTATTTCGGTCACGACGAATGGGAGCCGTTCGCACCGGGCCTGAAAACGCTCGAGGATGCCACCACGCTCCGGCGCCGCATCCTGGTCGCCTTCGAGCGCGCCGAGCGCGAGACCGATCCGGCGCGGCGCGCGGCGCTACTCACCTTCGTCATCGTCGGCGCCGGACCGACCGGCGTCGAAATGGCCGGCACCATCGCCGACCTCGCACGCGACACGCTGGCGCCCGACTTCCGCAACATCGACACCCACAAGACCCGCGTCGTGCTGATCGAGGCGGGCCCGCGGGTGCTCGCGGGCTTTCCCGACGATCTCTCGACCTACGCACAGCGTTCGCTGGAAAAGCTCGGCGTCGAGGTGATGCTGGGCGCGCCGGTCACCGAATGCGATGCCGACGGCGTGGTTTATGGCGGCAAGAGGCTGGAGGCGCGGACCATCATCTGGGCCGCCGGCGTCCGCGCCTCGCGGGCCGCCGAATGGCTGAACGCCCCCGCCGACCGCGCCTACCGGCTGCAGGTCAATCCCGACCTCACCGTCCCCGGCCATCCCGACATCTTTGCGATCGGCGACACCATCACGATCGCCGGCCCCGACGGCAAGCCGGTGCCCGGCATCGCGCCGGCCGCGAAGCAGGAAGGGCGTTATGTCGCATCGCTGATCAGGGCGCGGCTCGAGGGCCGCACGCTGCCGCCATTCCGCTACAAGCACCAGGGCAGCCTCGCCCAGATCGGCAAGCGGCTCGCCGTGATCGATTTCGGCTGGCTCAAGCTGCGCGGCGCCATCGCCTGGTGGATCTGGGGCATCGCCCACATCTACTTCCTGATCGGTATCCGACACCGCCTCAGCGTCGCGCTGAGCTGGCTCTGGATTCACGCCCGCGACCAGCGCGCGGCCCGGCTGATCACGCAAGGCAGCAGCAAGGTGGCGCGATAACTTTAACCAAAAAGAACCGCTGGAACGTCCTTATTGCGGGCAGCGACCCCGCAGCGATGATTGAAATATGAGCACTCAAACCTCCCCCAGGAAGCCGCGCCGGCCGAGAGCCGCGCAAGCTGCTTCTGTCAATTCCGGCCCGACACTCGACCTCGATCGCTACGTGCCGGGCTTCGTCACCTTCATTGCCAACAAGCTCTCCAACAGCGCCACCACGCTCTACCAGCGTCATTTCGGCGTCAATGTCACGGAGTGGCGGATCATGTCGCAGCTCGCGATCGAGCCGGGCATCCCCGCCTCCCGCATCTGCCACATCATCGGCTTCGACAAGGGACCGGTGAGCCGGACGCTGGCGCTGTTGCAGAAGCGCGGGCTGGTCGCGATCCGCGCCAATCCGAACGACGGCCGCAGCCATTCGATCACGCTGACGGCCAGAGGCCGCGCGATCCATGACAAGGTCATCGTTGCCGCGCTCGATCGCGAGCGTCGGCTGTTGTCCTGCCTGCGCAAGGACGAGCGGGAGGTGCTGATCGATCTGTTGCGGCGGTTGCACAACAATCTCAGCGCGGTGACCCGCCAGACCGGCTCCTGACTCTTAATGGGTTGTTCTACCGGCGCCCCGCAAGGGGATGGTGCGCCCGAAGTACCCACTAAAATGGTCCGAGCAGCGAAGAAGGCGCTGCTTGCTCACTGCTGGGATGATGGCGTCTTGAGCCTCACGATAGGCCTCGATCAGGCAGTGGAGGAAGCTGTAGATGCTGCAATTGCAGCGCGTCTTTCAGGCGATAGACCAGCGTAGTCGCACGGCATCCCAGTTCCATGCAGCGATCGATCTGACCACAGATTTGGTTGATCGTGTCTTTGGACAATTCTTTCGCTTTTGCCTGGATCACATCGTCATTGGTCGGGTGGATTTGCCAGTTCTCCACACTCGACATCATGCCTTCGTCGTCAGTGTGGTAGACTGAGTGACAGTAGTAGTTGCGGTGCGCGGTGATTGGTCTGAAATCCACGATGCATTTTTGGATTTCTTCCACCAGTTTTGCATCAAGTTGGCGTTCCCATCGGACCAGATGGGTTATCATCTCCATTCTTCGTCTGGTGCTTTGTACGGACGCCCATAAGATGTCAGCATTGCCGTTAGGGCGACCGGCAAGGCAGAAAAAGATCGCATAGAAAACGCTTTCGCAGTTTGCCCACTCGACAACTAGTTTCCCGATGCAGATCAGCATCTGTTCCGGTAAGTTCAGTCCCTTTGGGATATCTGCATAGGTTGACATGGCTAGAGCCCCTGAAGAGGAAATCGAGTTTCACGCCGACGCCATGCAGCGCTTTGAGCGCGCCGTGAAGGTAGTAGCGAAAAGCCCGCCGCAGCATCGGGTGGCGAAGAAGAGAGCGATTACGAAGAAAGCGAAGAAGAAGCCCGACAAGTGAGCCGGGATTCTCGATAGCGAGAGCACAATGCGAAAGATCAGGTTGCGGCTTTTGATCGCCTTTGCCCGTCTTCTCAGGTGCCAGTTGACGTTCATCAACACTCTTTCAACGTTTATCCATCAAACGCTTCAGAGTCTGCGGCTCGCGAACGTTACCCTTAGGGGCATACGCTTTTTGGCTGAGGTTGATGACCGTCAATAGGTCTTTGGATGGTGCAAAATCTGAATTTGCCTCGATCCAGTCAGCGATCTTCGCAGAGGTGGTTGGGTTCTCGAAAAGAAAAAACGAGGTTGGCTCGTCCCAATACTCGTCGCCGTGACAGCAACTCTTAATCGCCTCAACCGTTGAGTTGTAGCGATCGTCGTAACCGCTATCACGATGGATGCGGAACGTTAGGGCGAAGATGGCCATTCTGGCCCCTTTCAAAGGCGGGGCCACTATTGACTGTCAGCGAATCCGGACTCATTGTCCGGCTATTGGTGTCGCCAATGCCCGCTAGCAGCCCCTAAGCTGTTGGTGCGGGTTCGGAGGGCCGCCCCGGCAAGGGCGGCCTTTCTCTCCGAATCGGTTCCATTATAAACCGATTCGCTTTTGGGTAGCGCCCGTTCCGCATTCGTACTGGTTATTCACAACCACAGCGCTATTTCGTTCGCCAGTATTTGACGAATCGAGGCTTTGGCTTGAGCGGCTTGCGCTTCCTGCGCAGGAAGCGCTCGGCCTTATGCCGGAAGTCCTTTTTGGTTAGGCCGTCGATAGGTCAGGCGCTTGCCAACAATGCCCTTGAGTTCGTTGGCGCGTTCCTTGTCGTCAATGCCTAAGGTGGTGCGGTTGTTGTGGCGCAAATCAAATTCAGCCAGATAGCGATGCAAATGCTTCTCGCCGCAATGTTGGGAGGTGCCGAGCATACCGCGCTTGAATACGCTGAAATAGCTTTCGACGGTGTTGGTGGTGATAACCGCTTCACGGCGCACGTATTCGTCCTCTTGATGGTTGACCGTAGCGTAGCGTGAGAATCCTGCGCCCAGCTTTCTTATAGATCTTCGCCTGATCGGTCATCAGGTGCGCTTCTTTCGAGACGTTGGCGCGAACGATAGGCGCGACCTCATCTACGGTCGGGGTCGAAACATGGAAACTGCGGACTTGCCCCGGTCTCACGATCAAGCAGCGAAAGCACGGTGTTCTTATGAGCCGCGCCAGCGCGTTTCTTGGCCACGCCTTTCGAGCGACCAATATAAGTTTCGTCGGCTTCTACAGCGCCGCCATTCTCGCCCGTCGGGGCAGCAAGCCACCAACACGCATTGCTTCGCGCAAACGAAGCATCAAAAACCACGTCGATTTGTAGCTGATGCCAAGCATACGATGAACCTAATGAGCGCTAATGCCCTTCTTGGAAGCGATCATCAAGAACAGCGCAGCAAGCCACTTGGTCAGTGGGATTCTGGAGCGCTCAAATACAGTATTCACGGTGACGGTGAATTGCTGGCGGCATTCCGGCTCGTTGCACTGGTACACGCCGGGACGGTGCGCCTTGCCTTCCAGCTTCGTGATCTTGTCCTGATCCGCGTTGCCGCAATGCGGGCAAACTCGGCCGTTCGCCCAGACGCGACCTTCAAGCCACTCGCGGGCTTTGGTTTCGTCTTGGAAGATCGGGTTCTTAAGAAGGTCGGTCATAGGGTTGCTCCGACGTTGGAACCCCACCTATGGTCGCTTGCTTTGTCAGAGTTATAATATGCCTCTGTGCCCCGCGTCAGCCGGCGCAGGCGATCCATTCACGCGAAGCATCATCGTCCAGTACCGCTACCGCGCCGGCGCGGCGCGTCAGCACCGCGCGCTGGTTGATGTAGCCCTTGTCGGTGATCTCGCCGCCGTCGACGGAGGCGGGCTCCGCAAGCAACAGCGCGCGCGTGGCATGGCCGGAGGAGTTGCCGCTCTGCGCCTTCAGTCTTGCAAGACCCTGCCCGATCGCGCCGCGGATCATTTCATGGCCGATCACATCGGAAACATCGGCGCTGTCAGGCAACCCGGCCCGCGCGCGGCAGGCGGCGATATTGGGGAAGACCAGGAAGTGAACCTCGTCGCCGCCATGACCGGTGACGACGATGTCCTGCGCGAGCGGCGCCAGTGCGGCGATGCCGGCGACGCGCAGCGTGCCGACGCTGACCCAGGTGCCGGAATTGAGCTTGAAATCCTCGGCAACGCGGCCGTCGAAGAACAGCCCGCGCTCAGGCTTTTCCGGATCGGCAAACTTCACCGCATCGCCGATCCGGTAAAAGCCCTCCTCGTCGAACGCCTGCGCGGTCAGCTCCGGCGCCTTCCAGTAGCCCGGCGTGACATTGGGGCCGCGCACGCGCACCTCGAGCTTGTCGCCGGAGGCGACGAGCTTCAATTCGGTGCCCGGGACCGGCACGCCGATATTGCCGGAACGCTCCGCCAGGAAATGGCAGTCGGTCGCGAGCGGCGACGTCTCGGTCGAGCCCCAGGCTGACACCATCGGAAGCCGACGGCCGACCGTCTTCATGGACAATTCTTCCAGCGCGTCCCAGAGATTTTGCGGCAGCGCCGCGCCGGCATAGAAGGCGAACTTCACCTCGCCGAAGAATTTCCGCCGCAACGCGTCATCGCCCTGAAGCGCCGCGATCAGCATGTCGAAACCGCGCGGCACGTTGAAATAGACCGTCGGCACCACGCTGCGCAGATTGGCGAGCGACGTCGCGAACAGGCCGGGCGCCGGCTTGCCGCCGTCGATATAAAGCGTGCCGCCGTTGCACAGCACCAGGTTGAAATTGTGGTTGGCGCCGAAGGTATGGCTCCAGGGCAGCCAGTCCAGGATCACGAGATCGTCGCTGTCAGCATCGAGGAAGGTCCAGGTCTGGGCCTTTGCCTGCTGGCTCGAGGTCAGCATGCGCTGGGTGTTGATCACGGCCTTCGGCGCGCCCGTCGACCCCGAGGTGAACAGGAATTTTGCAATGGTGTCCGGCGTCACCGCAGCGAAGGCTTTTTCCACGTCCGCGGTCTCCGGCGTAGCCGCGATGGCACTGAACGAAATGGCGTCGCTGTCGTCGGCATTACCGCTGATGATGCTCGCGGTATGCAGCGGCTTGACCGCGGCAAGCGCCGGCCGCGAACGGCCTGGTGGCGGAAACATAGATCGCGCCGGGCTCGAGCAGCCGGACCATGTGCTTCAGCTTGTCGAAATCTTTCGACATCAGCGAATAGGCCGGCGAGATCGCCGCCGAGGGCACGCCGACATGCTGGGCGGCCAGCGCGAGCAGCGCATGATCGATGCTGTTATCAGAGAGGATCATCACCGGACGTTCGACGCCGAGACCCTGCGCAAGGATCCAGGAGGCAAGCGAACGCACCTGCCGCAGGGCATCGGCATAGCTGATGGTGGTCCAGGGCGCCTCGACATCGGCGCGCCCGGCGAGGAAGACCCGGTCCGGCGTCAGCCTCGCCCAATGCTCCAGCCAGTCGCCGACGCAGCGCGCGCCTTCGCGCAGGGGCACGGTCGATCTCAAGATGATGCTGCCGTCGTTCCGCCGATCGGCAACGATCGCGGGCACGGCAAACAGCATTTCGGGATCATCGCGGCGGGCGACGGCTAAGGTCATTGGGGCTTCCTCACACGCCCTCTTTGCTGGGGCTGGCTCTGCTCTACGCGACTATCCCGCGATCAGGCAATGTCGCCGCACGCCGCGGATAGAGGATCGCAAAGCTTGCGGTACTGCGCCCAAAAATTGGGCAGAGCATCGCAACCGGTCGTCGTTGCGCGCTTTTGCCAGTTCTCCGCGGGGGACTTAAGTCACGGAGATTACAGCCCGATTTCCGCAAGCACCCCAATACTGCAAATGTACACAATGGCACATCGCTTGCTTCGGTGGGCTTGGGTTTTGTCAGGCCGGGCGCCGTCGATTGTGACGGAGATCGGCCGACCAAATGGACGAGGCACCACGTGACTGAAACCGTCGCTGAGATCCTTGCTGCGCACCGCGCCGGCACCATGACGCCTGCGGAAACGGTCGCGCGCAGTTTTCAGCGCATCCACGACCATGGCGATCCCGCCGTCTTCATCACCCTGCGCGCCGAGAAAGACGCGCAAGCCGAAGCCGAGGCGCTGGCCGGCAAGGACGCCGCGCGCCTGCCGCTTTATGGCGTGCCAGTCGCGGTGAAGGACAATATCGACGCCGCGGGAATGTCGACCACGGCGGCTTGTCCAGCCTTCTCCTATAGGCCGACGCATGACGCGACTGCCATCGCGCGGTTGCGCGCGGCCGGCGCCATCATCATCGGCAAGACCAATCTCGACCAGTTCGCGACCGGCCTGGTCGGCGTGCGCTCGCCCTACGGGATCCCGAAGAATCCAGTCCGCGACGACCTCATTCCGGGCGGATCGAGCTCGGGATCGGCGGTTGCGGTCTCCGCCGGACTGGTGCCGCTGGCGCTGGGCACGGATACCGCGGGAAGCGGCCGCGTGCCGGCGATGCTCAACAATATCGTCGGGCTGAAGCCAAGCCTCGGACTGATCTCGACCGCGGGCCTGGTGCCGGCCTGCCGTACGCTCGATTGCATTTCGGTGTTCTCGCTCACCGTCGACGACGCCATGACCGCGCTGAAGGTGATGGCCGGCACTGATGGCGCCGATCCTTTCTCGCGCGAGCGGCCGCTTGGCGAGATGACGGAGTTGCCGGCCAAGCTTCGGCTCGGTGTCCCCCGCAAAGGGCAGTTGATCTTCTTCGGGGACCGCCAGTCGGAGCAGCTTTATGCCGAGGCGATCGAGCGCTGGGCCGCGCTCGGCGCGACGCTGGTCGAATTCGACCTCGAGCCGTTCTACGAGACCGCGCGGCTGCTCTACGAAGGCCCGTGGGTTGCCGAGCGCTATCTGGTGATCCGCGATCTGCTCGCCTCGTCGCCGGAGTCGATCCACCCGGTCACGCGCGAGATCACCGCGGCCGGCGCGCGGCTCACCGCCGCCGAAACCTTTGCCGCGCTCTATCGGCTGCAGGCACTGCGCCGGGTCGCCGAGCGCGCCTTCGCCTCGATGGACGCGATCGTGCTGCCGACGGCGCCGACGGTCTATTCCACCGCGCAGGTATTGGCCAATCCGATCGAGCTCAACAGCCGGCTCGGCACCTATACCAATTTCGTCAACCTGCTCGACCTCTGCGGCCTCGCGCTGCCCTCGGCGATGCGGCCAGACAGCGCGCCGTTCGGCATCACACTGCTGGCGCCGGCCGGCCGCGACGCGCTGCTTGCCAGCATCGGCCGCGTCTTCCATGCCGATACAAAGCTGCCGATCGGCGCGAAGTCGCTGCCGCAGCCGCTGCTCGCTCCGCTACCGCCGTCAAGCGGCGAGGACATTCCGATTGCTGTGGTCGGCGCGCACCTGTCCGGCATGGCGCTGAACGGCGAGTTGCGCGCGCTCGACGGACGTTTGCTCGAGGAGACCACGACCGCGCCGGACTACAAGCTCTATGCGCTCGGCACCACGCCGCCGAAACCCGGGATGCTGCGCGTCGAGGCGGGCAGCGGCGCATCGATCAAGCTCGAACTCTGGGCGCTCTCGCCGGCATCCTTCGGCAAGTTCGTCGCTGCGATCCCGCCGCCGCTCTCGATCGGCACCATCCGCCTCGCGGACGGGCGCGAGGTGAAGGGCTTTATCGTGGAGCCGGCGGCGATCAACGGCGCACGCGACATCTCCGCCTTCGGCGGCTGGCGCGCGTTCGTGACGGAGAGCGCTACGGTCTAACGCCGTCATCCCGGGATGCGCCGAAGGCGCAGGCCCGGAATCCATCCGGCCGCAGACGACGTGGATGGATGGATTCCGGGCTCGCGCTTCGCGCGCCCCGGAATGACGAACGATGGATAGCCCGCGTGGTTATACCGAGACCGCGTAGATCTCGTATTCGCCGCGTACCAATGTGATGTGGGCGCGCATGGCGGCGGCGGCGCCGGTCTTGTCGCCGCGCAGGATTGCGACCACGACGCGGTCGTGCTCGGCATGCGATTTTGCCAATCGTCCGAGATTGCGGAACTGGGCGCGGCGGAACGGCTGCACCCGGACCCGTGTCGCCAGTGTCATCTCGGCGATATAATCGTTGTGCGAGCCGGCATAGATCGTGTTGTGGAAGCGCTCGTTGACCTCGTGAAAGCGCTCGGGATTGCCGGTGTAGCTGAGCACGCGCAATTCCTCATGCACGGCTTCGAGCGCATGCCGGTCAGCAGCCGTCATCCGCTCCGCGGCGAGCCCCGCGCACAGCGCTTCCAATTCCGCCATCGCCTCGAACATGCCGGTAAGCCGTTCGACCGAGGGCCGCGCCACCACCGCGCCACGATGGGCGCGCGCTTCGACCAGGCCGCTCGCCGCAAGCTGGCGCAGCGCCTCGCGCACCGGCGTGCGCGAGACATTGAAGCGACGCGCGATATCGGATTCGTCGAGCGGCGAGCCCGGTCCGAGCGCACCGCGCACGATCTCGTCGGCGAGTTGCAGGCGCAGCTCCTCGGCACGCGTGATCTTGGATTGTTGCGGAGACGGACGGTCGACGCGACGAACCAGCATGTCCGGTCCGGCGGCGGCAGGGCGACGCGGAAGGTCGTCCAGACTCATGTCTTCGGATCCTTCGGTTCGTCGATGATGCTGACATGGGCGGCAACGATTCTCCAGCCCTCGGGGAAGCGTATCCACGTCTGCATCTGCCGCCCCACCTTGCCAGGTGCGGAGTCGCGATAGAACAGGGTCGACGCGACCGCGGTGTCGCGGCCGTAGGTCGATATCACGGTCTTGTCGGTCCGGCGATTGAGCCCGGCCGGCGAGCGCCCGGCGCGGAACGCCATGATCGCCTCATAGCCATAGAGATTCTCGCCCATGCCGTAGCGCAGCGTGCGCTTGTCGTTGCGGAACAGCTCATCCAGCACGGCGACGTCGTTCGACACCAGCGCCTTCTCGTAGCGCTCAAACTGCGCGGTCACTTCGGCAAGCACGTCGGGCAGATCGATTTCCATTCGCTAGATTCCTCGCGGCGACGGCGCGGCGGCCGCGCCCATTTGCTCCAGAGCGTAGGCAACCCGCAGCGCGATGTCCTCGCGCCAGGGCGCGGCGATGATCTGCACCCCGATCGGCATCGGCAGAAGCGGAACCGGGACGGCCACCACCGGCAGGCCGATGAACGAAATCGGCTGGGTGTGGATGCCGATATTGGCGCGCACCGGCAGTTCGACACCATCGAGCGTGAAGTTCACCTGCCCAAGCTTCGGCGCCACGCAGGGCGTTGCCGGGGCCAGGATCACGTCGACTGTCCTGAACAGTTCCAGCACCTTCTCGCGGTACCAGCGGCGGAACTTTTGCGCCTTGTCGACATAGGGCGCCGGGATCATCGCGCCGGCAATCAGGCGATCGCGTACCGCGGGATCGAAATCATTGGGCCGCTTGCGCAGGCGATCGAGATGCAGCGAAGCACCTTCCGTTGTCGTGATGACATAGGCCGCCGAGCGGGCCCGCGCGGCTTCCGGAATTTCGACCGTACGCGTCGCGTTGAGCGCCTTGGCGATGCGGCCGACGGCTTCAACCGCCTCCGGAAAGACGTTCTGCTGGAAATAGCCGCCGGCAATGGCGATGCGGAGATCACGGATGCCTCGCGCAAGCTGTGGCACAACCGGCTCGACCGGCCGCAGGCTGCAGGCGGCATCGTCAGGATCCAGTCCTTGCATCGCGTCATAGGATAATGCGAGGTCACCTGCGCTTCGCGCCAGCGGCCCGAGATGATCAAAGCTCGCGACGAACGGAAAAGAACGCGCGCGCGACAGCCGGCCATAGGTCGGCTTCAGACCGAAGATACCGCAGAAGGACGACGGCACGCGGATAGAGCCATTGGTGTCGGAGCCGAGCGCGATCGGCACCAGGGCGCCGCCGACCGCACTGCCGGAGCCGCCCGAGGAGCCGCCCGCCATCCGCGTCGGATCGTGCGGATTGCGCGACGGACCGTCATGCACGTTCTCGCCGGTGAAGTCATAGGCGTATTCGCCCATGTTGAGCGCACCGACCAGCACGGCGCCGGCGGCCTCCATCCGCTCGATCAGCGTCGCATCGCGCGCGGCCGGCGGCAGATCGCGATTGATCTTCGATCCGGCACGCGTGGAGAGGCCCTGCACGTCGAACAGGCTCTTCACCGCGAAGGGCACGCCCGCGAGCGGGCCGACGGTCTGGCCGGCCGCAATCGCAGCATCAAGGGCTTTGGCCTTGGCGCGGGCGCGATCGGCGGTGATATCGGTGAAGGCGTTGAGGACGGAGTCGTGCTTGGCGATGCGGGCGAGCGCCGCCTCGGTTGCTTCCAGCGCGGAGAGCTTTCGCGCGGCGACGGCCTGCGCGATGTCGGCGGCGGACAAGGATTGATCGGTCATTGCGCTATCAGGCCGAGTAGACACTGGCCGGCTCGGTCTCGTCAGGCAGCGGGAATTCGTCCACCATCCGTGCCAGTCTCAGCGAGACCTCGAGATTGGCACGAACCGCCGGCCGCCAGGCGTCCTCGACCGGCAGCCCCATCGCCGTTGCCACGGCGTCGATATAGTCATCCAGCTTGTCGGCAGCCATGACTCTCCCACCCGACGATCTCAACGCAACCACGATCCGATGACTTGGATCGAATCACAACCTCATCTGTTTTATCGAGCGCCGGGAAAGCCTGCGTGCCTGTTTTCTTTCCGGAGGCTGCTCAATGAACAGGCAACGGCGGATGCGGGATCGCCGTCAGCAGCTCCTTTGTATAAGCTTCCTGCGGATCGCCCAAGACCTTTTCGGAACTTCCCTGTTCGACGATCTTGCCGTTGCGCATCACGATGACGCGGTCGCACAACAGGCGCACGACGTTGAGATCGTGCGATACGAAAAGATAGCTCATCCCCATCGACTGCTTGAGATCCTGCAACAGGTTCAGCACCACCGCCTGCACCGAGACATCGAGCGCGGCCGTCGGCTCATCGAGGATGACAAGCTTTGGATGCAGTGCAATCGCCCGCGCGATGCCGACGCGCGCCTTCTGGCCGCCGGACAGTTGATGCGGGAAGCGGTCGAGGAGATTGACGGGAAGACCGACCAGCGTGGCGAGTTCCTCGCAGCGAGCCCGCAACGCGTCCCGTCCCCTGATGTCGCCGAGTTGCAGAAGCGGATCGGCGATCGCGCGCGCAGCGGTGAAGCGGGGATTGAGGCTGTCGGTCGGATCCTGGAACACCATCTGGATCCGGCTGCGCAGCGGCAATCGCGCAAAGGATGGCGGCTTGATCTCGCCGATTTCTTCACCATCGAAGGCGATGCGGCCGGAGGTCTGGTCCAGGAGCCGCATCACCATCATCGACGTGGTCGATTTGCCGCAGCCGGATTCGCCGACCAGGCCGACGCTCTCGCCATGGCCGACATGGAAACTGATGCCGTCGACGGCGCGGAACACCTCCTGCTCCACCGGCGGCTTGCGGCCGAACAATTTTGACAGCACCGCACCTGCGCCCTGGCGCGGATATTCCTTGACGAGCTTTTCGACGAGGAGGAGCGGCTCTGTCTTCTCGTCACCCCCAGGCTTGACCCGGGGGTCCATCCTTTCAGGAGAAGAGTTTTTCGAAGACTGATGGATGGCCGGGTCAAGCCCGGCCATGACGGGCTTCGCATCCTCTTCCGGCAGCAGATCGCGCAGCGACACGCCGATCCGCGGCGTCGCGCGCATCAGCTTCTTGGTATAGGGATGCTCGGGTTTGGCGAAAATATCGGCCGACCTGGCGGTCTCGACCACGCGGCCTTTCTCCATCACCACGACGCGGTCGCAATAAGCGGCGGCGAGGCCAAGATCATGCGTGATCAGGATCGTCGACATCGAACGACGCTTCGTCAATTCGACGATCAGCTCCATCACCGCCTTCTGCGTGGTGACGTCGAGACCGGTGGTGGGCTCGTCCGCGATCAGGAGCTGCGGATTGCAGGCCAGCGCAAGCGCGATCACGACGCGCTGGCACATGCCCCCCGAAAGCTCGAACGGATAGGCGTGATAACGCTCGCGCGGCCGGGCGATCTTGACCTGCTCCAGCGCTTCGATCGCCTTCTCGCCGCGATCGGCCACCGTCGACTGCTGAACGTGCTGACGCAGCACGTCCTCGATCTGGTCGCCGACTTTGCGGATCGGATTGAGCGCAGCGCGCGGGTTCTGGAAGATCATCGAGACCTCCCGGCCGCGCAGGTCGCGCATCTGCGTCTCGGTCGCGGCCTTGACGTCGATGCCGGAGAACATCACCGAGCCCTCGGCGATTTTTCCCGCGCGATCTAGGATGCGCATCACGGCGTAAGAGGTCACCGACTTGCCGGAGCCGGATTCGCCGACGATGCCCACCGTCTCGCCTTTCGCCACGGAGATACTGACATGCTGCACCGCCTTGACAATGCCACGCCGCGTGGTGAACTCGACTGTGAGGTCCTTGACGTCAAGCAGCGGCTGCGCGCTCATGACGAGCGCCTCATTCTCAGCTCGTCATGCGCGGGCTTGACCCGCGCATCCATCGGAGAGTCAACGCTGCGCTTCGCGCGATGGATTGCCGGGTCAAGCCCGGCAATGACGATCAACTGAAAGAGCGCGGCCATTACGTCCTCCGCTGCGGATCGACGATGTCGCGCAGGCCGTCGCCAAGCAGGTTGAAGCAGAACACGGCGATCATCAACGCGAGCCCAGGGAACAGCGCTATCCACCATTCGCCTGACACCATGAAGCCGGCGCCTTCGGCGACCATGATACCCCATTCGGCGGTCGGCGGGCGAACGCCGAGGCCGATAAAGGAAAGACCGGCGGCGTTCAGGATCGCATAGCCCATCGTGAGCGACATCTGCACGATCATGATCGGCATGATGTTGGGCAGGATATGCACCAGCAGGATGCGGTATTCGCCATTGCCGGAGAGCCGCGCCGCCTGAACGAAGCCGGCGTTGCGGCGGACATTGGCCTCGGCGCGGGCGACACGGGCATAGAGCGGGAAATTCACGATCGCGGTGGCGATGATGATGTTCTGCACGGTGTTGCCGAGCGCCGCGACGATGCCCATCGCCAGCACGAACAGCGGGAATGCCATGATGGTGTCGGCGATGCGGCCGACGATGCGATCGGTCCAGCCGCCGAAATAACCGGCCGCGATGCCGGCGAGCCCGCCCATCAGGAACACCAGCACGACGGAAGCGACCGCGATGAAGGTGTCGAGCCTGGTTGCCACGATGACGCGGCTGAAGATGTCGCGACCCAATTGATCGGTGCCGAACCAGTGCGCCGCCGACGGCGGTTTCAGCGCCGCCGACGTATCACTCGCGAGCGGATCGTAAGGCACGACATAGGGGCCGAACAGCGCGGCGAACAGGATCAAGATCAGCAGCGCAAAGGCAAAGCCGGTGACCTTGTTCTCGCTGAGCACATAGCGCGCGTGCTCGAAGATGGCTGACAGCCCCGAGGTCCGCGCCGGACCGACGGGCTCAACGACAGGCGCAACGGTGCTCATGCTTCACCCCTACCCTTCCAGCCGCACACGCGGATCGATGACGCCGTAGAGAATGTCGATGACGAGATTGAGCAGCACATACATGACCGCCATGGTCAGCACGAAGCCCTGCACCGGCGCGAAGTCCGACGATATCAGCGCTTCCACCGCGTAGGAGCCGATGCCGGGCCAGGCGAACACTTTTTCGACCAGCACGTTGGCGCCGAGCAGGAACGAGAACACCATGCTGAGCGTGGTGATGACCGGCAGCATCGCGTTGCGGAACGCGTAGGTGACGATCACGGTGCCTGGCGACAGGCCGCTGGCGCGCGCGGTGCGCACGAAGTCAGAGGCGAGCACCGCGAGCATCGAGGCGCGGGTCATGCGCGCGATCGGCGCCAGCGAGAAGATCGCAAGCGTCGTCGCCGGAAGGACGAGCTGGCTGAGCGCCGAGCGGAACGCTTCGAAATCGCGGGCGATCAGCGTGTCGATCAGATAGAAGCCGGTCACGGTCGGCGGCGCGCTGTAGAACACGTCGAGCCGCCCCAGCGGCGCCGGCGACCAGCCAAGCCGGAAATAGAAGACGTAGACCAACACGAGGCCGGTGAAGAACACCGGAAGCGACACGCCTGCCGTCGTCGTGACGCGACAGAGATGGTCGATCCAGGAACCAGGGCGCGTCGCTGCGAGCACGCCGAGTGGGATCGCGATCGCGACCGACACCAAAAGGCCAAGCAGCGTCAATTCAGCGGACGCCGGCAGGCGATTGCGGAGTTCGGTCGCGACCGGCTGGCCGGTCGTGAGCGAGGTGCCGAAATCGCCATGAGCGAGATCGCTGGTGTAACGGAAGAACTGCTCGATCAGCGGCCGGTCGAAGCCGAGTTTCTTGCGGATCTGCTCGACCGCCTCCTTGGTCGCGGCGGGACCGGCGAAATACGCGGCCGGATCGCCCGGCAGCGCGCGCGTCAGGAGGAAGGTGACAATGACGACCCCGATCAGACTCGGGATCGCGAACATCAGCCGCTTGCCAATCATCGTCAGCATGGGGAGCGCTCCGAGCTGGCGAATGGCGTGCTGGCGAATAGCGAATGGCGAGTAGCGAATGGATGTTCGCGGCCGTTGGTCACATTCGCTACTCCCTATTCGCTATTCGCCACTCACCATTCGCCCACTCACCCCTTCGCCATCGCGCGATAGTCTAGGCGGCGATGGAACCAGTACTGATAGCCGGAGATGTTCTTCTGCATCGCCACGTTGACGAACGGCTGATACAGCGGAATGCGCGGGATGTCGGTGAAGGCGAGATCGACGAAGCTTTTGACGTCGGCATCGTAGGCGGCAGTGTCGCCGACCGCGGCAGCTTTGCGCGCGCCGTCGATGAACTTGTCCATCTCCGGCGACTTGTAGCTCATCGTGTTGAAGATCGAATTGTTGCCGTGATAGCACCAATAGAAGAAGTATTCGGGGTAATCGAGCCAGCCCGAGAATACATTGGTGAATAGCGGCATTTCCTTCTTGGTCAGCTCGGTGCGCCAGTTGGCGCCGGGCACCTTGTTGATGGTGGTCTTGATGCCGACCTGCGCCAGGCTCTCCTGCACCAGCACGCAGAGCGGCTCGTTGACGCCTGCGAAATTGAGGTCGAACGAGATCGTGGTCTCAAAGCCGTTCGGATAGCCGGCCTCCGCCATCAGCGCCTTGGCTTTCTCGATATCGGTGTAATATTTGTGCGGCTGCGGCCAGGCGACATCGGTCGGCTTGTCCTTCGCGCCGAACATCGGATTGGCGAGCCCGAACAGCACCGCGTCGATGATCTTCTGATAGGGAATGGCGTAAGCCACCGCCTGACGGACTTTCAGATTATCGAACGGCGGCTTGGTGACGTTCACGCCGATATACTGGATGCCGTTGGAGAACGGCAGCGACACCACGTCGAGCTTGCCGTTCGCCTTCATCTCCTGGAAATCCTTGAACGGCAGCTCGTAGGAGATATCGGCGTCGCCGCGCTCGAGCAGCGCACGGCGATTGCCCGCCTGCGGCACCATGCGCCAGATCACGCGCTTGATCTTCGGCATCGGGCCGCCGATCCAGGCGTCGTTGCGCTCCATGATCACTTCGGTGCCGGCGGTCCACTTCGTAACCTTGTAGGCGCCGGAGCCGGCGGTCTGCTGCTTGGTGTATTCGAGGCCCCAGGGGTCCTTTTCGGACGCGTTCTTCTTGACCAGTTCCGAATTGAGGACACAGGGCACGATCACGGCGAGATCTGGAATCGTGAGGCGGTCCTTGGTGGCGAAATCGACCCGCACCGTGGAGTCATCGACGATGACGAACTGCTCGGGCTTGGTCAGCGAGCCCGCGCTCATCTGGAAGGTCGGGAAGCCGCCGACGCTGACCGCGCGATCGAGCGACCATTTGACGTCCTTTGCCGTCACCGGCGTGCCGTCGTGGAATTTGGCGTTCTTCTTCAGTTTGAAGGTGACGGACATGTCGCCGACATTCATGTCGTCGGCGAGTTCGCCCTTGAACTTGTCGCGGTCGTAATAGGGTACGCCGCCCGGGCCGCTCTTCATCTCGTGGGTGATCAGGCGATCGTAGCAATTCCACGACACTTCATAGCCGGGCACATTGGTGCCGACGCCATGGATATCGAGATTGTTCGGGCCTCCCTCGGAGACGATCAGAAGCGTCTCCGAGCGCGCATCGGCCTTGGCGGGCGACCAGATCGCCGGCGCAGGCGCCATCGCGCTTGCGGCCAATCCGGACACGGATCTGAGGAAATCGCGACGTTTCATGGGTGATGCTCCAACGCCCCTGGGAAATGGCGTGGAAGGAGTTCGCAAGGTTTGTGCCAAGCCTCAACGGAGCGTTGGCGCAGTCCCAAAGCATTGATAATGCTTAGGAATATCGAGAGAAGCAGGATCAAACGCTACAATTGGCAGACACCACGTTGCATACAAACCAGTGTTTTTGCCTATTGATTAGGCGGATATTTTTGAACGCCCGATTGTTAGGCGAGTCATTTTTACGTGGCCCAAATCAGTTCCTGCAGTTGCAGGAGATCGTCAGCTTTCGCTTGCCAGCCATCGATACAGATGTGGCGGTTGAGGTCGCTTGCGCGGTGCAACAGCATCAAGGCCATCAGCCGCCGCTTCAGCGTGAAATCGATGTCGCTGCGGGAATATCCAAAGCCTTCGAGCAGGCTCAGCACGCGGCGCGGCCGGCCCGCGGCCATGAATGCGCCGGGGCCGAGCAGATCGTAGTCGCGCCATCCCGCCAGCACATCGCCGAAATCGATCAATCCGTAAAGGTGCCAGCGGCCGCCCCGCTGCGTCAGCATGAAGTTTTGCGGGATGTACTCGCCGGTGAGGATGACCGGTGGTTCGTGCATCGGGATCAACTCGGCGGCGTCGCGCAGGAGATCATCGAGCCCGTCGAGGAATTTTCGCGCCAGCCCCAGCCGTTCGTGCCTGGCACGACAGCCTTCTATCTGGCTCTGCATGAACACGTCCCAGCGCGGCTCGATTTCAAGCAGCGAGCCCGGCGGCACGCGCTGAACATCGGCAATGGTCTCGCCGATCTCGGCGAGCACGCGCTCCTTGTCCGCTTCGGGCAGCGAGGGCCACACCTCCGCACCCAGGATACCCGACACGCGCGTGATGACGAGATAGGGCCAGCGGTCGCGCTCGCCTTCGGCGACGAGCTCGGGAATCGGAATCTTGAGCCGTCCGCGAAGCTGCGCGAGCGATCCGCGCTCGGATACGAACTGCGCCCGCAGCACCGGTGGGAATAACTTCAGGATGAGATCATCACCGAGTCCGACGACGAGGTTGGTGCCGGTCGTGAAGACGTGAAGCGGCGTGGACGCAATTCCGTGACTGCGGGCGATATCCATCGCGACCGGCAGCCAGCGCGATGGGTCAGCACGCCAGGCGCGAAAGGCTTCGTAATCGGGGAAGGTCGGTAATGGCCATGTCATGAATTGCGCCACGCCGTCATTGCGAGGAGCGAAGCGACGAAGCAATCCATGTTTCCGCGGGTGGAGAGATGGATTGCTTCGCTCCGCTCGCAATGACGACGAGGATGGTGAGCGCCACTTCTATCTGTCCGGATTGGCGCGCTCGAACTGGCGCAGCAGCCGGTTACCGCGTTCGACGGCCAGATCGAGCGCTGTCTGCGGCGACTGCTTGCCGGAAAAGGCCTGCTCGAGCTCCTCCTCGATGACACCGCGGATCAGCACGAAAGAGCCGAGCCGGATACCTTTCGAGTTCTCGGTCGGCGGCTTCAGCGTCAATTGCTCGATCCCGATCGCCGCCCCGGGATTGTGGTCGTAGAAACCCTGCGAGCGGGTGAGCTCATAGGCCGCGCGGGTAATCGGCAGATAGCCGGTCGCCTGGTGCCAGGCGGCCTGCACCTCCGGCTTCGACAGATAGGCGAAGAACTTCGCAACGCCTGCATATTCGGTCCGCGGGCGATCGCGCAGCACCCATAGCGTGGCGCCGCCGATGATGCTGTTCTGCCGCGCGCCGGCGACATCTGGCCAATAGGGCAGCATGCCGTAACCGACCTCGAATTTCGAGTTGGCCTTGATATCGGCGCTGGTGCCGGACGAGCCGATGAAAATGCCGCATTCGCCCTTCTGGAAGCGCGGCTCGGCCGACTGCCCGCGGCCGCTATAGTCGAACACCTTGGTGGCTTGCCATTCCACGAGCTGGGCGATGTGCTTCACCATCAGCGGATTGTTGAAGATGAGCTCCGCATCAAGCCCGCCGAAGCCGTTGGATTTGGTCGCGATCGGCACATTGTGGAAGGCGAAGAAATTCTCGACATTGATCCAGGACGGCCACGACGTGGTGAATCCGCACGGAGCACCCGCCGCGCGCAGCCGCTTTGCCGCCGCACCGAGCTCGGGCCAGGTCTTCGGCGCCACCTCCGGATCGAGGCCGGCGGCGCGAAACAGATCCTTGTTGTAATAGAGGATCGGCGTCGAGGCGTTGAACGGAAACGACAGCAGATTGCCGCTGAGATCGGCGTAATAGCTGGTCACGGTCGGCAGATAGGCCGACGGCAGGAACGGCTCGGACTGATCGCGCATCAGCTCGAACACCGGATAGATCGCGCCGCGGGCCGCCATCATGGTGGCGGTGGCGATCTCGTTGACCTGGACGATGGCGGGCTGGCTGCGCGAGCGGAAGGCGAAGATCGCCGCCGTGACCGTCTCGGTATAGTTGCCCTTGTAGCTCGGCACGATCCGGTAGTCGGACTGGGACGCGTTGAAATCGGCAGCGAGCTTCTCGACCTGCTTGCCGAGTTCTCCCGACATCGCGTGCCACCACATGATCTCGGTCGCGGCATGCGCTGGAGATCCGAGGAGAGTGGTCGCGAGCGCCGCTGGGTATAGGAATCTCGTAAACAATGTCACGGTGCGCCAATCCAGGCTTTCGCGCTTGAGAAGCAAAATGACTTTTGCCCCTGATTAAGGCTGCATCGTTACGGTTGCAATCCGACAATGCGTCGGAATGGCCGATTAACCGTAGATCGTCGGATAGCTATCTTTCAGGCTTCTGCTAAAAGTATTGAACCTTTTCTTCCTGCCACAGACCATATCACAAGGGGATTTGTAGCCTGTGTACCGCCGCGCCGGCCTTTCGCGGACCATGACGCTTGTTATCGCGCTGCTGCTGACGGCGGTCGCAACGGGTGCGGCTGCGCGCGAGTTTCGGGCGTCCGATACCCAGAGCGAGGACTATCCGACCGTCCAGGCGCTGCGTTACATGGGCAGCCTGGTGGAGGAGCGAAGCGGTGGCCGTCATCATGTGCGGGTGTTTCATTCGCGGCAGCTTGGCGAGGAAAAAGAAACGCTGGAGCAGACGCGGGCGGGTGCGATCGACATCAACCGCACCAATGTGGCGCTGATCGGCACCATGGTGCCCGCGGCCAACGTGCTGGCGCTGCCCTTCCTGTTCCGCTCGGTCGAACATTTGCAGAAGGTGCTGGATGGCCCCATCGGCAACGAGATCCTTAACTCATTCGAGGCCTACGGATTCGTCGGCTTGGCCTTCTATGATTCAGGCGCGCGCTCGATCTACAACAGCGCTCGTCCGATCCGTTCGCTCGACGACTTCAAGGGCCTGCGGATTCGGGTCCAGCAGTCGCAGCAGATGTCGGACATGATCTGCGCGCTCGGCGCCGAACCGATCGAACTGCCCTACGGTCAGGTGAAGACCGGACTTGCCACCGGATTGATCGACGGCGCCGAGAACAACTGGCCGTCTTTCATCACCGCCGATCACTACAAGTTCGCAGGCTTCTATACGCTGACAGAACATACGATGAGCCCGGAAGTGCTGGTGATGTCGCAAAAGGCGTGGGCGAGCCTGTCGGTCGAAGACCAGGCGCTTTTCCGCGAAGCCGCGAAGCGCTCCAGCACCTTCATGCGCGAGAAGTGGAAGGACCTCGACGAGCGCTCGCGCCAGCGCGCGGAAGCCGCGGGCGTGAAGATCGTCAGCGATTTCGATCGCGGGCCGTTCGAGGCGGCGATGGCAGGGCTTTATGCCAAAGCGCAGCGCGACGGCGCGATCGCGTCATTGATCGCGCGCATCCGCAAGGTGGAGTGAAGCAAGCTTGGCAACACCCGCACAGGATGGAGCAGTGGGACGGCAGGCGAGCCTCGCCGCGCGCGGCCGCGTGCAGATCGTCCAGATGCTGCGGGCGGTGCCGATCCGCTGGCGCATCCTGTCGATCGCGCTGTTGAACTCGGCGGTCGTGGTGGTGCTGGCGGCGTTGATCTGGAACGGCGCCACCGTGCTTCGCTCGGCGTGGGAGGATGTCCGGCAGGTCCGGGAGTCCGACAAGATCCTGGCCAAGCTCGAGACCGAGACCAGCCGGCTGCAGAACCTGATCCACCGCTACATCAACCAGCCGAGCCCGGAGCTCTTCGCCGAGATCCTGCTGCTCCGCGAAGCCGTGCTCGGCACGCTGACCACGCGCGCCGCCACCGATCCGATGCTGTCGGGGTCGGTGGAGCAGCTCGAGCGCGTCACCAGCCGCTTCCTGGACGGCTTCGGCGAATTGCGCGCCGTGCAGGCAAAGATCACCAAGACCTATGAGGAGCAGGTGCTCGGGCCGGCCAAGGACATGGCCGGTCTCTACTCCATCATCGAAGGCGCCACCGGCCATCGCGACGCGCTGATCTGGCCCTCGCTCGGCAAATCCCGCGAGGCCTTCACCGCGATGCTGGTGGCGGCGAACGCCTATTATCTGTCGCTCTCGAGCGCATCCGCCGAAGAGGCCCGCCGCAACACCGAGACGATCGAGAAGACGATCCCGGTCATGATCGACCTCGCCGACAACGACCTGCAGCGCCTGGCGCTGGCGCGGCTCAACAAGCGAACCGAAGCGTTGCGCGAGGGATTGGGCAAGTTGACCGAGCAGCTCGCCAGCCGCACCGAGCTGCTCCGCAACACCATCGACGCCAGCCAGGCCGACGCCATCGGCGTCATCGACGATCTCTCGATCAACATGCGCCAGCGCGAGCAGAAGGCGCAGGAGACTTTCGACCGGACGCTGTCGGACATTTCGCGCCGCGTGCTCTCGATCGCGGTGATCTTCCTCGGCATCATCGTTTCCGCGGGCGTCCTGATCGCGCTCTCGATCCGCCTGCCGCTGCAGCAGATCATGGCCTCGATGCACGCCATCACGTCGGGCAGTTACGATCGCCACGTGCTGGGCACCGATGCCAAGGACGAGGTCGGCGCGATGGCGCGCGCGGTGGAAGTGTTCCGCGAGAACGCGATCGCCAAGCGCCAGGCCGAGGACGAATTGCGCGCCGCCAAGGAACGGGCGGAGAGCGCGCTGCTCGAACTCAATACGGCGCAGCAGAACCTGATCGATGCCGAGCGGCTGGCGGCGCTCGGCGGTCTTGTCGCCGGTGTCGCCCATGAGGTGAACAACCCTATCGGCATCAGCCTGACGGTGGCCTCGAGCTTTGCGCGCCGCACCGAGATATTCGAGCACGAGCTGAAATCGGACCAGCTCCGCCGCTCCAAGCTCGACGAATTCGTGAAAAGCTCGCGCGATGCCGCGCAGCAGCTCGTCGCCAACCTGCAGCGTGCGGGCGAACTGATCCAGTCATTCAAGCAGGTGGCGGTCGACCGCTCACATGCCGAGCGTCGCCAGTTTTCCTTGAGCGAAGCGACCGACCAGATTGTCGCCAGCCTGCGGCCGGTGCTGAAGAAAGCCGCGATCGCCCTCACTGTCGATGTGCCGGAAGGCCTGATGATCGACGGCTATCCCGGTTCCTACGGACAAATTTTAACTAATCTTTTCCTTAACGCCGTCAATCATGCGTTCGCCGACCGGCGATCGGGGACGATCACGATTTCAGCACGGGCCCGCGGCAGCGACGACATCGAGATCATCTTCGCCGACAACGGCGCCGGCATGACGCCGGACGTGCAGCGCCAGGCGTTCGATCCATTCTTCACCACGCGGCGCAACGAAGGCGGCACCGGGCTGGGCTTGCATATTGTCTATAATCTTGTCACCCAGCAGCTTGGCGGTCGCATGGTGCTGGAGTCAAGGGTGGGACAAGGCACCACTTTTCGCATTATCATGCCGAGAATCGCCAGGGGGCAGCCTACGGGCGAGCCCACGATCGCGGACCAAGCCAATGACGGAACTGCTCAATGGCCGAACAGGACGATGTCCTCCACCTGATCGACGACACCGGGGTCGCACCGGAAGATTCGTCCGCACGCAAATGGAAAGTGGCAGTCATCGACGACGATGCTGCAGTGCATGAAGGCACCCGCTTCGCGCTGTCCGACTACAGCCTGAACGGGGCCACCCTGGAAATCCTGTCGGCCTATTCTGCGGCGGAAGGTCGCAAGCTGATGCGGGAGCATCCGGACATCGCCGCCGTGCTGCTCGACGTCATCATGGAGACCGACGTCGCAGGGCTCGAGCTCGTCGAATATATCCGCAACGAGATCAAGAACGAGACCGTCCGCATCATCCTGCGCACCGGACAGCCGGGACAGGCGCCGGAGCGGCGCGTGATCGTCCAATACGACATCAACGACTACAAGGCCAAGACCGAGCTCACCGCCGACAAGCTGTTCACCTCGTTGACGGCGGCGCTGCGCAGCTATCAGCAGCTCGAGCGCATGGTGCAGACGAGGCGCGGGCTCGAGATCATCATCGACGCCGCCTCCACGCTCTACGACTTCAAATCGATGCAGCGGCTTGCCGAGGGCGTGCTGACCCAGCTCGCCTCGCTGCTCAATGTCGAGTGCGCCGGCATCCTGGTGCTGCGCGATGACGGCGCCGGCAGCGAATTGTCGGTGCTGGCAGGCTCCGGATGCTACAGCCGTTTCATCGGCACCACCAGCTCGAAGTCGCTCGACCCTGATCTGCGCGACATGGTGGAAGCCGCCTTCCAGCGTCGCAAGAACGAATTCGCCGACCACCGCAGCGTGCTCTATTTGCGCACCGGCAGCGGCCGCGAAGTCGTGGTGCTCCTGCAGGCGGAGCGCCAGCTCTCCGACACCGACCGTGCGCTGGTCGAGATATTCAGTAGCCGCCTGTCGATCGCGTTCGACAACGTGATCCTGTACCAGCAGCTTCATGAGGCCAACACGCAGCTCGAGGACCGCGTCGCCCAGCGCACCCGCGCGCTGATGCAGGCCAACCGCCGGCTTTCGGCGCAATGGCTGAGATTGCAGCGTGCCAACGGCTTCAAGAACGAGATCCTGGGCACGGTTGCCCATGACCTCAAGAACCCGCTCGGCGTGATCCTCGGCCGCACCGAGATGCTGACCGAATTGATCGGCGCCGGCTCGCCAAAGGAGGCGGTCGCGACCCAGGTCGAGCACATCAGGGATGCCACCAAGCGCCTGACGTCGATGGTCGATCATCTGATCTCGGATGCGATGGCCGACGCCTTCGACATCACCATCCGCCGCGAACCGGTCGATGTCGCGGCTCTTATCAACGAGGTCGCCGAAGCGAACCTGCCACTGGCAGTCAACAAGCAGCAGAGCATCTCGGTCTCCGCACCGCCGAATTTCGTGACCATGTGCGATGCCGACCGCATTCGCGAGGCAATCGACAATCTGGTCAGCAATGCCATCAAATACTCACCAATCGGCGGCAAGATCACGGTGATCGTCACCCATGAGGGCGACAACACGGTGATCCGGATCGCCGACGAGGGCGCCGGCCTCTCGCCGGAGGATTTGGGTCGCCTGTTCGGCAGGTTCCAGCGGCTGTCAGCCAAGCCGACAGCAGGGGAGAGTTCGACCGGGTTAGGACTTTCGATCGTCAAGCGCATCATCGACATGCATGGCGGCCATGTAACGGCACAGAGCCCCGGGCCCGGACAAGGCTCGATCTTTACGGTTACATTGCCTGCTACAGCAGAGACATCATGACCCAGAGCCCGCACATCATCATTGTCGATGACGAGGCACCGGCCCGCGAAATGGTCGGTGATTATCTCAAGATGCACGGCTTTGGCGTGACGCTGTGCGACGGCGGAAAGAGCCTGCGCAGCGTGATCGAGACCAACCATCCCGACCTCGTGGTGCTCGATCTCAACATGCCCGAGGAAGACGGGCTGTCGATCATCCGCGATCTCAAGAGCCGGATGAATGTGCCGGTCATCATGCTGACGGCGACCGCGAGCCCGATCGACCGCGTGGTCGGGCTTGAGCTCGGGGCCGACGATTACGTGGCAAAACCCTGCGAGCTGCGCGAATTGATGGCGCGGATCCGCTCGGTCCTGCGGCGGAGCACGCCGGCCAAAGCGGCCGCGCCTGAAGCTGCGGCCGCCAAGACCGAAAAGGAACAATTGGTCCGCTTCGGTACCAAATGGCTCGACCTGCAGGCGCAGGCGCTGCGCGACGACGAGGGCAACGAGCATCCGCTGACGGCATCCGAATTCGGGCTGCTGAAGGTGTTCGCGGCCAATCCGAAACGGGTGCTGTCGCGCGAGCGGCTGCTCGAACTGGCCAATGCGCGCGACGCCGAGGCCTTCGACCGCGCCGTCGACCTCCGGATCATGCGCATCCGCCGCAAGATCGAAATCGATCCGACCAAGCCCGCAGTCATCCGCACCATCCGCGGCGGCGGCTATCTGTTCTCACCGAGCGGCGAAAAGGCCTGATCTTCGCCGCCCGCCCAATGCTGGGGGCGGGAGAACGTATCAGGAGGCCGCCTGGTTTCACCCTGCCCGCAACCTCCCTGCAATTTTCCTCGCATTGAAATTACTAGCATTTTTGCCTCGAATGTTTCGTCGCCCGCGCTCCGACGAAACAATTCTCCTACGGATGAAACCATTTTCCGCTTTTCGCGCAGACATCCCGAAACCGTGGCTCATTAACAATTCTCCCAACGAAAGCCGCCAAGGCGAACTGGGAGCCTGTCATGTCGAACGTCGTCGCCATCAACGCTGCAGCCAACGATCATATCGCCGCGGCACGCCAGACATCCGACGAAATGCTGCTCGGCAAGATCGCCATAGGCGACCGGACAGCCATGCATGTGCTCTATTCCCGCCACAACGTCCGGGTCTACCGTTTTGTCCTGCGCATGGTCCGCGACACCACGGTGGCGGAAGATCTCGTGAGCCAGGTGTTCCTGGACGTCTGGCGCACCGCCGACCAGTTCGAAGGCCGCTCGCAGGTTTCCACCTGGCTGTTGTCGATCGCCCGCTTCAAGGCGTTGACCGCGCTGCGCCAGCGCCGGCACGAGGATATCGAGCAGGAAGAAGTGCTCGAGATCGTCGACGACGCCGATACACCGGAAGCCGCGCTCGATCGCGCCTCGACCAGCGAGATCCTGCGCGCCTGCGTCGCGAAGCTGTCGCCGGCGCATCGCGAGATCATCAACCTCGTCTATTATCACGAGAAGTCAGTGGAAGAGGCCGGTGCGATCATCGGCATTCCCCAGAGCACGGTGAAGACCCGCATGTTCTATGCCCGCAAGCAGCTCGCCGAATTGCTGAGGTGCGCCGGCGTGGAAAGCCTCGCGGCGTGAAGGAGCGATCCGGAAGGTCGTAAGGAAGGCCGGAAATTGTACGGATCGTCTTCGGAGCCAGAAGGCGGCCACGAAACAATTGAAACAATCGACGACATCACCTGGAAAAGCTCAGCCTGTATACGTTAACCATCGAACGCAACGCCAACGCCGAACAGGAGAAAGACATGCTGAAGCCATCCTTCCGCTTCTTCATCATCCCGCTCGGCGCGGTGGCTACGCTTGCAACGCTGTCGAGCCAGAATGTCGCCCCGCGCGCGCAGCGCGATGCCGGTGCAACGCCAGTGCGCGAGCAGGTTATCGATTGCAGCACCAAGAGCGCCGCGGAAGTCTGCGAGATCAGATAGCGAGTTCTTACATCTTCAAGTTCTAACCTCCCAAGACGACCTCCAACGACCCGGCCGGGATGCCCCCCAGCCGGGTCGCTCTGCCTTTGTGGCTCGTGCAATCACCGTGGAAGCCTCACACAGACGTGACCACATCCGAATAAGGCAGACGTAACGTCTGATCTTGTCTTCGCGAACAACATCACACTACCGGCTCAGGCATTGGGCGTGGCCGGACTGCGACGGACGATCGTGATGTTGAATCTTGTTCTGGCGCTGCTCGCAGGTGTCGTCACCGTCGCGGCGCCTTGCACCCTGCCGATGCTGCCGATCCTGCTTGGGGCATCGATAGGCCAGACCAGCAAGGCGCGGCCGGCGATGATCGCGCTCGGCTTTGTGATGTCGTTCTCGATGGTGGCGTTGCTGCTGAGCGCGATCACCCGCGCCTTCGATTTCGATCCCAACGTGCTGCGAACCGGCGCCGCGATCCTGTTGCTCGGCTTCGGGCTATTGATGATCTGGCCCGCGCCATTCGAATGGCTGGCGATCCGGATTTCCGGGCTCACCGCGGGCGGTTCGCCGGGCAATGCAACACCATCGCAAAGCCTGATCGGCGGCTTCGTGCTCGGCACGACACTCGGGCTGGTATGGACGCCCTGCGCCGGGCCCGTGTTGGGCTCGATCCTGACCATAGTCGCGACGTCGAAAGATACCGGCTGGGCCAGCTTGCAGCTTGTCGTCTACGCCGTCGGGGCGGCGCTTCCGATGCTCGCCATCGCCTACGGCGGTCAGGCCGTCACGACCCGCATCCGCAGCATTGCGCGGATCGCGCCGCGACTGCAGCAGGGCTTTGGCGTCGTCATCATCGCGTTCGCGGCCCTCTCCTACTTCCAATACGACACGCTGATCGTGGCGTGGCTGACCAGCTTCTATCCCAACGGCCAGATCGGCCTTTGACCTCAAAGGAAATCACCATGATCCTGCGTTCACTTATATCCGCGCTGATCGGCACCGTTTGCCTGACCGGCATCACCGCTCCCCATATCGCTCGTGCGCAGGAGCCCGCGGCGAGGGTCACGGCGGCGCAACAGAGCGCGCCAAATTTTGCCGGCATCACCAAATGGTTCAATTCGCAGCCGCTCGACATCGCTGACCTGCGCGGCAAAGTCGTGCTGGTCGACTTCTGGACCTATGGCTGCGTGAACTGCGTCAACACGCTGCCCCACGTCGTTGCGCTCGACGCCAAGTACAGGAATCGAGGTCTCGTCGTGATTGGCGTCCATACGCCGGAATTTCCGTTCGAACGCTCAGCGTCCAACGTCCAGGCCGCGCTGAAACGGCACGGCATCACCTATCCGGTGGCGCAGGACAATGAGTCGCAGACCTGGAATGCCTACCGCAACCAGTATTGGCCCGCGCAGTACATCATCGACCAGAATGGACATATCGTATTCCATCACGACGGCGAGGGACAGTACGAGCAGATTGACCGCACCGTCGCCCGGCTGCTCAACGCCAACAGTTGAGCGCTTCTGCGACAACCAAAGTACTATCGTCAAACCCGGCGCGCCAAGGTCCGCGCCGGGTCGCTCCCTCTGCCTTGGTCATATTGACATGTTTTCACTACGATCGGACGCGTGATAACCTCACGTCGTAATTCACGATGGGTAGCGTGTCATGTTCGAAGGCTGGGATGCGGTTGCGCTCGCCCGGGCGCAGTTTGCTTTCACGATGTCGTTTCACATCATATTCCCGGCTTTCTCGATCGGGCTCGCCAGCTACCTTGCGGTGCTCGAAGCGCTCTGGCTCTGGACCGGGCGCGAGGTCTTCATCAATCTGTTTCACTACTGGCTGAAGATCTTCGCGGTCGCATTCGGCATGGGCGTGGTGTCGGGCATCGTGATGTCCTACCAGTTCGGCACCAACTGGTCGGCCTTCTCCGACAAGACCGGGCCCGTCATCGGACCGCTGATGGCCTATGAGGTGCTGACCGCGTTTTTCCTTGAAGCAGGCTTCCTCGGCGTGATGCTGTTCGGATTGAACCGCGTCGGTCCCAGGCTGCACTTTCTCGCAACCTTGATGGTCGCGATCGGCACGCTGATCTCGGCATTCTGGATCCTCTCGTCCAATTCCTGGATGCAGACGCCGACCGGCTACGCCATCAATGCGAGCGGCCAGTTCGTGGCCGCCGACTGGCTCAAGGTGGTCTTCAATCCGTCCTTTCCCTATCGCCTCGTGCACATGGTGCTCGCGGCCTATCTGACCACCGCGCTCGTGGTCGGCGCGGTCGGCGCCTATCATCTGCTGCGTGACCAGCATCTCGCCGGCCCACGCGTGATGTTCTCGATGGCGATGTGGATGGCGACTTTCGTGGCGCCAATCCAGATCCTGGCCGGGGACCAGCACGGGCTGAACACGCTGGAGCATCAGCCTGTGAAGATCATGGCGATGGAAGGCCACTACCAGAGCCACAAGGACGGAGCGCCGCTGATCCTGTTCGGATGGCCCAACCAGACGGCCGGCCGGGTCGATTTCGCCGTCGAAATCCCCAAGCTCGGATCGGTGATCCTGAAGCATTCACCGACCGCGCCGATGGACGGGCTCGACACCGTGCCGCGCGAAAACTGGCCGCCGGTACCGATCACCTTCTGGTCGTTCCGCATCATGGTCGGGCTCGGCTTCCTGATGATGGGGCTCGGCCTGCTCAGCGCGTGGATGCGCTGGCGCGGTCAGCTCTATTCCTCGCGCTTTCTGCACGGCTTCGCAATGCTGATGGGGCCGGCGGGCTTCATCGCGGTGCTGGCGGGCTGGATCACCACCGAGACAGGGCGGCAGCCATTCACGGTCTATGGCCTGCTGCGGACGGCCGACTCCGCTTCTCCGCTCGCTGCGCCTGCGGTCGGCTCCTCGCTGCTCGCTTTCGTCATCGTCTATTTCGCGGTGTTCACGGCGGGCGTGATCTATTTGCTGCGGCTGATGGCGGCGCCGCCGCATCCCGGCGAAGCGGGACCGCCGCGTGACGTTCCCGCCCGCGCCGCCGGCATCACCCCGGCCGCCGCCGCGGCAACAGAGCTCGCGTCATGAGTGTCACGGTCGACCTTGCCACGGTCTGGGCCTTCATCATCGCCTTCGCGGTGTTCGTCTACATCGTCATGGACGGCTTCGATCTCGGCCTTGGCATCCTGTTTCCGCTGTTCCCGAACAAGGCGGATCGCGACGTCATCATGAACAGCGTGGCGCCGGTCTGGGACGGCAACGAGACCTGGCTGGTGCTCGGCGGCGGCGGGCTGATGGCGGCGTTTCCGCTCGCCTATGCCGTGCTGATGCCGGCGCTCTATACGCCCGTTATCGCGATGCTGGTCGGCTTGATCTTCCGCGGGGTCGCCTTCGAATTCCGCTGGCGCACGCAAAGGGAACGCAACCGCTGGGACAGCGCCTTTTTCGGCGGGTCACTGGTCGCGGCGCTGGCCCAGGGCGTTGCGCTCGGCGCCATCCTGCAGGGTGTGCATGTCGAGGCCCGCCAATATGCCGGCGGCTGGTGGGACTGGCTGACGCCGTTCAGCGTGCTGACCGGCATATCGGTGTTGGTGGGTTACGCGCTGTTGGGCGCGACCTGGCTGGTGATGAAGACCGAGGGCGCGCTGCGCGACAAGGCCTATCAATTGAGTTGGGTGTTACTGTTCGCGATGCTCGGTGCGATCGTCGCCGTCAGCCTCGCAACCCCGTTCCTCAGCGTGCAATATACCCAGCGCTGGTTCACCTGGCCGAACATCATCCTGACCGCGCCGGTGCCGCTCGCGGTGGCGGCCGTCACCGCGCTGCTATTGCGCAGCCTTGCGAACAAATATGACTACCAGCCGTTCTTCCTGACGCTGGCGTTGTTCTTGCTGTCCTATGCCGGCCTCGGCATCAGCATGTATCCCTATATCGTGCCGCAGAGCATCACGATCTGGGAAGCGGCCTCGCCTGCCAACAGCCAGATCTTCATGCTGGTTGGCGTCGCGATCCTGATTCCGCTGATCCTCGCCTACACGGGTTGGGCGTATTGGGTGTTTCGCGGCAAGGTGCGGCCCGGCAGCGGGTATCACTGATGTCGCGCCAGGAGGACCAACGCCCGCTCGCGAAGCGCCTGATGTGGTTCGCGGCGCTTTGGCTCGGCGGTGTCGGCACCGTGGCGTTGATTTCGTTCGGTCTGCGCCTCTGGATCGCACCGCGATAAGACAGCTCCGCCACAAGGCTATGACGGGAATCGCAGGTATTCCAGGCAGTGATCTCCTCTGCCTCAAACTTGCCATCAAGCTGCCACTGAGATTTGATGGTTCCTGATTTGGGTGGAGCACTAGTGAATTTGGCCGCGCGCCACAGGAGAGCTTTGTATGACGAAATTTCGTCACCTGATCTGGATGGTCATTGCGGCAGGCGGCCTGATGCTTTCGGTCTCACAGAGCCAGGCCCAAAGCAACGATGTCGGCGATCAGCCGGGTCTCGTCCCCGACGATAATGTCGAGCTCGATCCGGAATGGCGCAAGCAGGTGGTTTATTACCGCACCAACGAGGCGCCCGGCACGATCATCATTTCGACCAAGGAACGCCATCTCTACCTGATTCAGGGCAACGGCCGCGCGATCCGTTACGGTATCGGCGTCGGCCGCGAAGGCTTCCAGTGGCAGGGTCTCCTGAACATTACCCGTAAAGCGGAATGGCCGGACTGGACGCCGCCGCCGGAAATGATCGCACGCCAACCCTACCTGCCGCGCTTCATGGCCGGCGGCCCCGGCAACCCGCTCGGCGCGCGCGCGATGTATCTCGGCACCACCGTCTACCGCATCCACGGCACCAACCAGCCCAACACCATCGGCACCGCGATCTCCTCCGGCTGCTTCCGGCTGGTCAACGCCGACGTCGCCGATCTCTATGATCGCGTCCCGGTCGGCACCAAGGTCATCGTCCGGCAGAAGCCCGAACTGTAACCGCCCGCCCGCTTTTCCCTTCCTGACACCTACACCTGGTGAGAAATAAATAATGAAGCGCACATTTCGAGGCGGCCTGCTGATCGGGCTCGCGGTCGCGGCCCTGGTTGCAGTCGCGGCCATCACCTATGAGCGATACGACACCAAGACTTTGAAGCGCACCGTCCGCCGCGGCGAGGTGCTGTGTGGCGTCAACAAGGGCCTGCCGGGCTTCTCGATCCCCGACGAGAAGGGCAATTGGACCGGCTTTGACGTCGATTTCTGCCGCGCGGTGGCGGCCGCGATCTTCGACGATCCGTCCAAGGCGAAATTCATCCCGCTCGATGCCAGCGAACGCTTCAAGGAGTTGCAGAGCCGGAAGGTGGACATCCTCTCGCGCAACTCGACCTGGAGCATGTCGCGCGAGACCAATTACGACCTCTATTTCCCCGCCGTCGCCTATTATGACGGCGAAGGCTTCATGCTGCCGCGCTCGCGCAACATCGACTCCGCACTCGACTTGAACGGCAGCAAGGTCTGCGTGCAGGGGGAGACCACGACGCAGCTCAACCTCGCCGACTATTTCCGTCTCAACAATATGAAATTTACGGAGATGAAGTTCGGAAAGCTCGAGGATGTCGTCAAAGCCTATGACAGCGGGCAGTGCGACACCATCACGGCCGATGCCTCGCAGCTCTATGCGCTCAGGCTCAACCTCTCCAAGCCGAACGATCACATCATCCTGCCCGACATCATCTCCAAGGAGCCGCTCGCGCCCGTGGTGCGGCTGCGCGACGACGACTGGATGATGATCGTGAAATGGACGCTGTATGCGATGATCAACGCCGAGGAGCTCGGCATCACGTCGAAGAACATCGATGAGGCGCTGAAATCGAAGAAGCCCGAGGTGATGCGGCTGGTCGGCACCGAAGGCTCCTATGGCGAGGACCTCGGCCTGACCAAGGACTGGGCCGCCCGCATCATCCGCCACGTCGGCAATTACGGCGAGATCTACGACCGCAATGTCGGCAGCGAGTCGAAGCTGAAGATCCCGCGTGGCCTCAACCAGCTCTGGAACGCCGGCGGCATCCAATACGCGCCTCCGATCCGGTAAAGGTCTCGCACGCCGTCATTGCGAGCTTCCGAACCGCATCGACGTCTCGCGCTTCCCTTCTCCCCTTGTGGGAGAAGGTGGCGCGAAGCGCCGGATGAGGGGCTGCCTCCGCGAACGTCGGCGTGCGTCGAGAGAGACCCCTCACCCAAACGTATCAGTTGCTAAAGCGTGATGGCATTAGGTTCGATAACCTGAATTTTCGAGATAGTTCGCGCATTCTTCAGAGGTGAATGCTGG
>NZ_JBVBEF010000036.1:0-78061 GCF_055456055.1 Bradyrhizobium sp. LeoB3 | reverse complement strand
CCCAGCCAGCATGGTGAATCAGAAACTCACTGATTTGGGAATCCCAAATCGATTCAACTTAACCCCATCCCGCTTTAACGGCGGAGCAGCCCTCTCCCACAAGGGGCGAGGGCACATCAACGCGCACCGAAGCATTGGCTCCCACCCTCATTGCAATGAGGGTAACTCCATCAATACCCCTTCGCCCTCGCCAACTGATCGGCGTGGAAATTGCAGTCGCCGAACAGCTCCTGGCAGACGCGGGCGCGCTTCATGAAGAAGCCGATGTCGAACTGATCGGTCATGCCCATGCCGCCATGCATCTGCACGCCTTCCTGCACCGCGAGCGTTGCCGTGGTGCCAGCGCGCGTTTTTGCAACTGCGACCGCGCTGCCGGCATTGGCGGGATCGGCATCGAGCGCCTGCAACGCCTTCAGCACCGCGGCGCGCGTGATCTCGATATCGATATAGAGCTGGGCGGCCCGGTGCTGCAGCGCCTGGAATTCGCCGATCGGCTTGCCGAACTGCTTCCGCTCTTTGAGGTAAGTGACGGTTCGCCCGAACACCTCCTCGCTCAAACCCACCATTTCGGAGGCGACCGCGCCGCGGCCGACATTGAGCACGCCTTCGAGCAGCGGATAACCTTGATCGACCTCCCCTAGCACGCTGTCGGCGTTGACCTCGACATTGTCGAACACGATGCGCGCAGCGTTGTGGGAGTCGACCATGATGGTGCGCTCCCTCGCAATCCCCTTGGCCTTCGGGTCGACCAGGAACAGGGTCACCCCGTTCTTCTCGCCGGCGCTGCCGGCCGTGCGGGCCGCGACGATCAACAGACCCGCAGTGTGGCCGTCGACGACCAGCGCCTTGTCGCCATTCAGCTTGAAGCCGTTGCCGCTGCGTACCGCCTGCATGCTGGTGTGCGGCGGGCGATGCTTGGCGCCCTCGTCGACCGCGAGCGCGGCGAGCAGCGAGCCGTCGGAGATCTTGGGCAGATGCTGCGCTTTCTGCGCCTCGCTGCCGCCGCGCGACAGCGCCGAGGCGGCGAGGACGGACGTGGCAAGGAACGGCGACGGCATCAGCGTGCGCCCGATCTCCTCCATTACAATCCCGGCCTCGACCGCGCCGAGCCCGCTGCCGCCGAATTGTTCTGATACCAACAGGCCGGAGAAGCCCATCTCGGCAAAGGTCTTCCAGAGTTCGCGCGAGAAGCCGGTTTCGTCCTTGCTGTCGCGCAGTTGGCGCAAATGCGAGACCGGCGCCTTGTCGCTGATGAGGCCGCGCGCGCTGTCACGCAGCATGGATTGTTCTTCGGTGAGGATGAGGGCCATAGACTGAATCCGAAAACCTGAGACGATGAATGTTTCCGTTGCACTCCTCCCCTGCAAGGGGGAGGTTGGGTGGGGGGTCTGCCGCTTGCTCCGTGTCTGTGGCTGACCCTCACCCGTCGCGCTCTGGCGCGCAAGTGCGCTGCCGAGCGCGCCGACCTCTCCCTTTCAGGGAGAGGTGAAGTTAAGCTCCCGGCAGGTCGAGGATGCGCTTGGCGACGATGCCGAGCATCACCTCCGACGTGCCGCCTTCGATCGAATTGGCCTTGGTGCGCAGCCAGGCGCGCGGCCGCGCGCCGCCTCGGGAGCGCTCGCTTTCCCATTCCAGCGCATCGATGCCGCCGGCCGACATCAGGATCTCGTAGCGGCGCTTGTTGAGCTCGGTGCCGTAATATTTCATCGCCGAGGAAAATGCCGGATGCGCCTGCCCCGCTTTGGCGAGATCAACCGCGCGCTCGGCGGCCGCAGCGAGTGCTGCTTCATCGACTTCGAAGCTCGCAATCTGGCTGCGCAGCACCGCGTCGTCCAGCCGTCCCTGCGCGTCGGCACCGATGGAATCAGCCGCGATCTGGCCGAGCGGACGGCCGACGCCGCGCTCGCCCATCCCCGAGATCATCGCGCGCTCGTGCTGCAGCAGATATTTTGCAACGTCCCAGCCGCGGTTGATGGTGCCGACAACATGCGACTTCGGCACCCGCACATTGTCGAAGAAGGTCTCGCAGAACGGCGAATAGCCTGAGATCAACAGGATCGGCTTGGTCGACACGCCCTTCGAGGTCATGTCGAACAGGATGAAGCTGATGCCGTCATGCTTCTTCGCAGCGGGATCGGTGCGCACCAGGCAGAAGATCCAATCCGCATAGTTGGCATAGGACGTCCAGATCTTCTGGCCGTTGATGATGAAATCATCGCCGTCGCTCTCGGCCCGCGTCTGCAGCGAGGCGAGGTCGGAGCCGGCGTTCGGCTCGGAATAGCCCTGGCACCAGCGGATCAGGCCGGCCGTGATCTTCGGCAGATGCTCTCTCTTCTGCTCCTCCGTGCCGTATTTGAGCAGCGCCGGCCCGAGCATGGAGATGCCGAACGAGGTCAGCGGCTGCCGCGCGCCGATCGCCGTCATCTCCTGGCGCAGGATCTTGGCTTCCTCACCATCGAGCCCACCGCCGCCATAGTCTTTCGGCCAATGCGGCACCGTCCAGCCCTTGTCGCGCATCCGCTCGAACCAGACCCGCTGCGGCTCGGAGGAGAACTTTGCATTACGGCCGCCCCAGAACGTGTCACCGTCCGAGGTCATGGGCTTGCGCATCTCCGGCGGGCAGTTCTGCTCCAGCCAGGCGCGGGTTTCGCTGCGGAATTTCTCAAGATCGGCCATGGCGCGTTTCCATCTGACGAATTGTTGAAACGACCTTAGCCGCCGGACCGTGGAATTCAATATCTCCCTGCGCCTGGCGCCGGTGGCCGCGAGGCCGGAACGGGTGTATTCGCTTGCTGGCCTAACGGTTGAAAAACAAGAGGAAACGGACATGAGGCTGAAGCTGCTTTCGCCTGGCGAAATGAACGAGGCGCAAAAACAGACCTATGACGAGGCGATCGCCCGCAAGCGCGGCTCCGCGCCGGCGCCGATGATGGCCTGGCTCAACAGCCCGGAAATGGCGCGGCACGGCGCGCGGCTCGGCGAGATGCTGCGCTTCAACACGATGTTTCCGCCGAAACTTTCGGAGATCGCGATCCTCGTCACCGCGCGCCACTTCACCGCGCATTACGAATGGTGGGCACACAAACGCCTCGCGCTGAAGGGCGGCCTCGACCCGAACATCATCGATGCCATCCGCGACCGCCGCGCACCCGAATTCGACGACCCCAAGGCGAGGATGATCTACCACGTGGCGAAATCGCTGCATGAAGGCCATGGGCTGTCGCAGGCGCTGTATGATCAGGCCGTCGAGACGCTCAGCCTGCGCGGTGTGGTCGAGATCATCGGGCTCTGCGGCTACTACACAATGGTGTCGCTGACGCTGAACACGTTCGAATTCGGCCTGCCGGACGGCGAAGTGTCGGAGCTGGCGTGAGCCTGGGGCACGGCCGGAAACACAGGGTTTCCGGACAGGCCGGTTCCGCGTGGTTCGGATCGTCGCTACATACGGTTTTTAACCGGAGCAGCAACATGGCGCAAAATCCTCCCATCATCGCCGGCACGCGGATCGGGCATGTGCACCTGAAGGTCGCCGATCTCGACCGCGCGCTCGGCTTCTATTGCGGCGTGCTCGGCTTCGAGCTTCAGCAGCGCATGGGCTCCGGTGCCGCGTTCATTTCGGCGGGCGGCTACCATCACCACATCGGGCTGAACACCTGGGAGAGCAAAGGCGGACACCCGCCGCCATCAGGCACTACCGGCCTGTACCACACCGCGATCCTCTACCCCACCCGCCCTGCGCTCGCGGACGCGCTCCACCGCGTGCTCAGCGCTGGTATCGCACTCGACGGCGCCAGCGACCATGGCGTCAGCGAGGCACTGTACCTGCGCGACCCCGACGAGAACGGCGTCGAGCTCTACTGGGACCGACCCCAAGAGCAATGGCCGCGCACGCCGGACGGCAAGCTTGCGATGTTCACCAAGCGGCTCGATCTCGAGGATTTGCTGCGGCAACGGGAAATCTAACCCCTCATGGTGAGGAGGCGCGCAGCGCCGTCTCGAACCATGAGGCCCCTATGTCACCCGTGGCCCATCCTTCGAGACGCGGCCTGAAGGCCGCTCCTCAGGATGAGGTCGGCGTGCGTGGTGCGTGTAGCTACGCATTGGCGCGTCCCCGCAGCATGATCAGCACGGCCGCGATGAGTTCGAGCACGATGCAGCCGTAGAACGGCAGCGCGTAACTCCCCGACATATCGCGCAGCAGGCCGACCACGCCTGGACCGAAGGCATAGGTGATCTGGTTGATGGCGGTGACCAGGCTCACCAATACGCCGAACGAGCGCGGGTCGAATTCGCGCTGCACGATCAGGGCCGGCAGCGTGATCAGATTGCCGACCGAAAAGCCGAATACGGCACAGGCCGCAATCAGCACCCAATCGCTGCGCAGGTTGATGATGACGAGGAGCGCCACGGCCTGGCTGACGAAGGACAGCGCCGACGCCAAGCGCTGATTGAGCCGGTCGATCACGAAGGAGAAACTCACGCGCCCGACCACCGCCATCGCGGTCAGCAGCGCCATCGCCACCGCCGCGCGCTCGCGGCCGATCACCTGATCCAGGAATGAGATCAGGTGCACGATGAAGCCGACCTGGGCGAACAGCACCAGGGCGAATGCAATCGAGACCGAGAGGAAACCGAGATCGCGAAGCGCACGCGCGCGGATCTGCGTCGGTGACGGCCCTCCCGCAGCAGACAATGCCACCGCCCCGATATGCGCCGGCGGCCGGCCGACGAAGACCAGGATCACCGGCACCATCAGCGCGACCATCGCGATCGCCGCCGCCGTCATCGCGCCGGAGAAACCGAAATAGCCGATGCCGGCGATCAGCAGCGGAACGCCGACGATGCCGCCAAAGCTCGCGCCGTTCAGCGCCAGGCTGATGGCCATGCCGCGCTTCTTGTCGAACCACAGGCCGAGTGTGTTGGTGATCATGCCGAGGCTGGTGCCGGCCCAGCCGAAGGCGAGCACGGCGTCGGCAAGATAGAGCTGCCAGGGCTCGCGCACCTGCCCGATCGCGACCGCCGCCGCAGCCATCGCGATCGTTCCCGCGACCAGGCAGCTCCGCGGACCGAACGCCTTGATCGCTTCGGCGACGAAGACGACCAGACCCGCACCCGCGAGATAGAAGAAGGTGGTGCCGGAAGAGATCAGCGATGCCGGCCAGCCGTGCAGGCGCTGCAGCTCGGCGACATAGACGCTCTGGCCGTAGAAGCCGAGCCCCCAGCCGAACGTCGCGAGCAGGAAGCAGACCAACACGATGCGCCAGCCGTCGTAGCGGAGCGAGGCCTCGTCGGTGCTGTTGTAAGTCGATGCGTCCACGGGTCGCTGCTTCTTGCCTGTTACGGGTCGTACCGTTTAGCAAAATGGCGCGGTCATCACTTCGACCACGACCGAACTGTCAGCAGTTGTCAGCAAGTTCTCAAAGACTCGGTTCCGGAAACTCATCGACGGCGCGCAATTTCGCCCGCCGCTTCGCGAACGAGGCGATCCACAGCACGACAAGCCCCAGAACCACCGGCGGGAACACGACGAGATTCACCGCCGACCAGCCGTAATTGGCGAGCAATTGGCCTGACGAGAACGAGCCGATCGCCATCGTCCCGAACACCAGGAAATCGTTGAACGCCTGCACCTTGTTGCGTTCCTGCGGCCGGTGCGTCTCCAGCACCAGCGCGGAGGCGCCGACGAAGCCGAAATTCCAGCCGACGCCGAGCACGATCAAGGTCGCCCAGAAGTGCAGCGCGGTCAGGCCCGAGAGCCCGATCGCCGCCGCAAGCGCCTCCAGGAGCAGGCCGAGCGCGACGATGCGCGATGCGCCGAAGCGGGCGATCAACGAGCCCGTGAAGAAGCTTGGGCCATACATCGCGATGATGTGCCACTGGATCGCGAAATTGGAATCACTGACGGAAAGGCCGCACATCTTCATGGCGAGCGGCGCCGACGTCATCACCAGGTTCATCATGGGATAGGCGATGATGCCGCACAGCGCGGCGGCGATGAAACGCGGCTGCAGCGCGATCTCGAGCAGCGGCCGGCCGCCATGCAGGTCGATCGCGGCCGGCTTTGGCGCATCGACGCCGGCCAGCACCGCCATCGCGACCAGGGCGACGAACGCCTGCATCAGGAAGCTGAAGGCGAACAGATAAGGCGGCCAGATGTCCATGGTCCATTGCACGAGTTGCGGACCGAGCACGCCGGCGAATACGCCGCCCGCCATCACCCAGGATACGGCCTTGGGCCGGAACGCGCGACTTGCACCGTCGGCGGCGGCGAAGCGATAGGATTGCGCCACCGCGCCATAGAGCCCGCCGAGAAAGGTCGCAAGGCAGAACAGCCAGAAAGCGCCGTGCAGGATGGCGAAGGCGCCGAGCGCGCCGGTCAGCGCGCCGCAGCCGGTGCCGATGATGAACGCCGTGCGGCGACCATAGGTGCGCGAGATGACGCCGGTCGGCAGCGTGCCGGCGGCAAGCCCCAGCACATACATCGACAGCGGCACGGTCGCGAGCGAAACGTCGGGCGCCAGCGTCGCGCCGACGATCGAGCCGGTCGCGAAGATGACGGCCGAATTGGCGCCGGTCAGCGCCTGCGCCGCAGCCAGCCGCAGCACATTGGCGCGCGCCCGCGCGTCGTCGGCGATCTCATCGCTGGATATGGCACTCATCGACGTTCCCATTCCAAGGCGCCCGGCAGGGAACCTCGCTGTTGCCGGCGCACTATGGAGAGTGGACGCCGCCCGATCAACCAGCGCAAATGGACCGAGGTTATGCGGGGGGCGCCGTGCAAACAGCAAGGCCCATAGGATGGGTAGAGCGAAGCGAAACCCATCGCGACGGAGCAAGCAATGCGAATGATGGGTTTCGCTTCGCTCTACCCATCCTACGATTTCGGGCGATCGGGCACAGAGGGCACCGGCGGCGCGATGTAGACTTTCCAGCTCACAGAGGGGCCGGGGTGGCCGTGGACGAAGCGGCGCGTGGTCATGATCAGGCGCTCGGCGTGCGGCGCGTTCTTGTCGATCCAGCTCTCGAACGCAGGCAGGCGTCCGTCATTGGGGTCGAACACGCCGATGAAGCCGAGGCGCTTGGCTTCCGCTTCGCTGGTGAGGCCCGCGCCCCAGACCTCGCCCGGCGTGAACGGCGCTGGATGATCAGGGCTGTAGAACACCAGCGGCATGATCACCTCCGTGGTGCCCGCCACCACGGCCCAGCGCGAGGCGGCTTTGCGGTGCCAGGCTTCGGTGAGCTCGCGCGCAAGCTCGGCGCGCGCGCCGTATTTCGCGACGCTGTTCGGATCGGCGGCAAGCTCGCGCTCGGCAATGGTCGGCGACGCGAACAGCATGGCGATGGTGATCACGAGCCAGATCGCGCTGATCCGAAACAGCGCCATTCTGGGGATCCGCAGCCAGGGGATCGCGACCAGCGCGAGCGGCGTCAGGAAGAACAGCGAGATGCCCCAGTCGGTCTTGATATAGATCTCGAAGAACAGCGCGCCGAGCGGCGGTCCGATCGCGACGATGATCTGGATGATCCAGACGTTAAGCGCCTGCGAGAGATTGACGCCGGGATTCGGCCCCAGCGACCAGTTGCGCGTGAACAAGGTCGACGGCCGCCGCACCAGCGCGCCCCAGCCGAGCGCGAGCGCCGCCAGCACGATACAGGCGGCGAGCAATCCGAGATTGTGGGCGATGTAGCCGTTGACGAGGTACAGACTGACCGCGCGATTGTCGATGCTGTAGACATCCCCGGCATAGGTCAATGGCGCAAAATGGGTCTCGCTCAGCCAGACGATATGCGGAATCATCGCCACGATCATCGTTGCGATCGCAACCCACGGCGCCGGCGAAGCCAGGAAGCGAAGGCGCTCGGGATGGATCAGCGCCGCAAGCCCGATGGCGCCGATCATGGTCAGCACCCAATATTTGGTCATCAGCGCCAGCGCGCCGGCGAGACCAAGCCAGACGCCCGCAATCGCGGTGCGCTTCTCGAACGCATAGAGATAGGCGAGCACGACCGGCGGCAGGGTCGCAAGCTGCAACAGGTCGGCGTTGTACTTGTAACCCTTGAAGTTGAAGATCGGATAGAGCGCGAGCGTCACCACGACGAAGAAGGCGCGGCGGCGGTCGACGACACGCAGCGCGATCAACCAGCAGACGATAAGGCTCACGGCGATGACCGCCATCGCCAGCGCATAGGTCGCCCAATCCGTCACCGGAAAGATGCGGAACCAGAGGCCGGCGACCCAGCCCGAGAGCGGCGGATGCTTGCCATAGCCGAGCTGGAATTTCTGGCCCCAGGCAAAGGCCTCCGCGACATCCATATGGATGTCCTGCGCGGACTTCAGATTGACCAGGATCAGCGTCCACAGCACGGCATGGGCAAGCGCGAAGCCGGTGACGAACCATAATCCGGTGACGGGATCGGTTGCGCGCGCCACCAGCCACGCCGCCAGACGCGAGATCGACAATTTCCGTTTTGCGCGCGCCGCCGCGGGCAGGATTGATGCAGTCGCCATGGGCCCTGCCTAGCCTGTTTTACGGGCGAATGAAATCAGCTTGGCGTGACTATGGGAGACCGGCGCCGCAAGTTTCCCCGCCGCTGCCGTTTGCCGCAGCGACCCACAATCGGCAGAAACACCCGCCAAAACCAACCAAAACCGGCTCAAAATTCCGCAATGTGGTTGCCGCTTCGGGGTGCGAATGCTATCTCGCGCCCCATGACGACCGCCCCTATTCCGAACATCCGCAACTTCTCCATTGTCGCCCATATCGACCATGGCAAATCGACGCTGGCCGACCGCCTGATCCAGATGACCGGCGGTCTGTCAGACCGTGAGATGGCGGGCAAGGAACAGGTGCTCGATTCCATGGACATCGAGCGCGAGCGCGGCATCACCATCAAGGCGCAGACGGTGCGGCTGAAATACCGCGCCAAGGACGGCAAGGATTACATCTTCAACCTGATGGACACGCCCGGCCATGTCGACTTCGCCTACGAAGTCTCGCGGTCGCTGGCGGCCTGCGAAGGTTCCCTGCTGGTGGTCGACGCCAGCCAGGGCGTTGAGGCGCAGACGCTCGCCAATGTCTACCAGGCGCTCGACAACAACCACGAGATCGTGCCGGTCCTGAACAAGGTCGACCTGCCTGCGGCCGAGCCCGAGAAAGTCAAGCAGCAGATCGAGGACGTGATCGGCATTGACGCTTCCGACGCCGTAATGATCTCGGCCAAGACCGGCCTCGGCGTGCCTGATGTGCTGGAGGCCATCGTCACCCGCCTGCCGCCCCCGAAGGGCGACAAGGATGCCACCTTGAAGGCGCTCTTGGTCGATAGCTGGTACGACGTCTATCTCGGCGTAGTCGTCCTGATCCGCGTCGTCGACGGCGTGATGAAGAAGGGCAGCCGCATCCGCATGATGGGCACGGGCGCAGCCTACGACATCGAGCGCGTCGGCTTCTTCACGCCGAAGATGCAGCAGGTGGACGAGCTCGGCCCCGGCGAGATCGGCTTCATCACTGCGGCGATCAAGGAAGTCGCCGACACCCGCGTCGGCGACACCATCACTGACGACAAGAAGCCGGTGTCGGAAATGCTGCCGGGCTTCAAGCCGGCGATCCCGGTGGTGTTCTGCGGCCTGTTCCCTGTTGACGCCGACGATTTCGAAACCCTGCGCGCGGCGATGGGCAAGCTCCGCCTCAACGATGCCAGCTTCTCGTTCGAGATGGAGACCTCGGCCGCGCTCGGCTTCGGCTTCCGCTGCGGCTTCCTCGGGCTGTTGCACCTGGAGATCATCCAGGAGCGGCTGTCGCGCGAGTTCGATCTCAATTTGATCGCGACTGCGCCGAGCGTCATCTACAAGATGAAGCTCACCGACGGCAGCGAGATCGAGATCCACAACCCGGTCGACATGCCGGACGTGGTCAAGATCGCCGAGATCGATGAGCCCTGGATCGAGGCCACCATCCTCACCCCGGACGAATATCTCGGCAGCGTGCTGAAACTGTGCCAGGACCGCCGCGGCTCGCAGAAGGAGCTGACTTACGTCGGCAGCCGTGCGATGGTGAAATACGATTTGCCGCTCAACGAAGTGGTGTTCGATTTCTACGACCGGCTGAAATCGGTCTCCAAGGGCTACGCCTCGTTCGACTATCATCTGACCGACTACAAGCCGGCCGATCTCGTCAAAATGCAGATCCTGGTCAATGGCGAGCCAGTGGACGCGCTGTCGATGCTGGTGCACCGCACCCGCGCCGAGGGCCGCGGCCGCGCCATGGTCGAGAAGATGAAGGAACTGATCCCGCCGCACATGTTCCAGATCCCGATCCAGGCGGCGATCGGCGGCAAGGTGATCGCCCGCGAAACCGTCCGCGCGCTGCGCAAAGACGTCACCGCCAAGTGCTACGGCGGCGACATCACGCGTAAGAGAAAACTTCTGGAGAAGCAGAAGGAAGGCAAGAAGAAGATGCGGCAGTTCGGCAAGGTCGACATCCCGCAGGAAGCTTTCATTGCCGCGCTGAAGGTGGATAGCTGAGGCACCGTCGTCATTCCGGGGCTCGCGCAGCGAGAGCCCGGAATCCATTTCTCCACATACTATGCGGCCCGATGGATTCCGGGCTCGCGCTACGCGCGCCCCGGAATGACGGCCGCGAGTGCTTCGACTAGCTTGCCCTCTCCCCACGGATAGGCCACCATCGCGTTCCCGCTCGATAGAACAACAACAGCGAGGAAACGCATGAGCAAGCCGGAAGAGTTCGATCTCGCCGGGAAGGCGCGTGCACTGGCGCCGTTGATCACAAAAGATGCGGACGAGATCGAGCGGACGCGGCGGCTGACGGGCGCGGTGACAGCGGCGCTGGTCGACAACGGGCTTTATCGCGCGCTGCTGCCGAAACGCTTCGGCGGCAGCGAGGCGACGCTGGAAGCGTTCATGCAGATGCAGGAGGAGATCGCCAAGGCCGATGCCTCCACTGCCTGGTGCCTCGGCCAATGCAGCGTCTGCGCGATGACCGCGGCCTATCTCGAGCCTGACGCGGCGAACGAGATCTTCAACGTCGCGCCCGGCATTCTGGCCTGGGGCGCGATCGCGCATGAGGTGAAGGTGGTGCCGGGCGGCTATATCGCCAATGCGCGCTGGGATTTTGCGAGCGGTTCACGGCAGGCAAGCTGGCTGGGCGCGCATGTGCGGGTGGTCGAACAGGACGGCTCGCCCCGCAAGAAAGCTGACGGCTCGATGGAAATCCGCACCATCCTGTTTCCGGCGGCGAGCGCCACCATGCACGACGTCTGGGACGTGATCGGGCTGAAGGGCACCGGCACCGATTCCTATTCGGTGGAGAATCTGTTCATCCCGGAGAAGTTCGCCGCGCTGCGCGACGATCCTTCCGCCTTGCGCGAAGCGGGCCCGCTGTACAAGCTTTCCACCAACATGGTGTTCGGCATGGGTTTTGCGGCGACCGCGCTCGGCGTCGCGCGCGCCACGCTCGATGCGGCGATCGAGCTTTCGCGGGGCAAGACGCCGCAAGGGTTGAAGGCGATGCGCGAGAACAATGCGGTGCAGGGTTTGATCGGCCGCACCGAGGCAAGCCTGCGCGCTGCGCGTGCCTATCTCTATACGACTGCTGCGGACGTCTGGCGCGATCTAGAACGCGGCGTTTCCCTGACAGAAGGCCATCGCGTGGCGCTGCGCGTCGCCTCGACCTGGACCATCCACCAATCGGCATCCGTGGTCGATACCGCCTATCACATGGCCGGCGCCACGGCGGTGTTCGCCGCCAACAAGTTCGAGCGCCGCTTCCGCGACATGCACGCGATCGCGCAGCAGATCCAGGCCCGCGACGTCAATTACGAGGACGCCGGCCGCGCGATCCTCTCAGGCAATCTCGCGGGATCGCCAACGACGCGGTGAGCACGTAGGGTAGGCAAAGCGAAACGCGCCCACCCTACCACTGAAAAACTCGGCTCACGCTACCAGCGCGGCTTCGTCGTTCGTCCCGCCGCGCTGCGCCTGCAGCAGGCTGACGATGTCGACATTGGGCCTGGCGCGGCTGAACAGGAAACCCTGGCCTTCGTGGCAGCCTTCGGCGCGCAGGCAGCTCAGCTCGGCTTCGGTCTCGACTCCCTCCGCGGTGATGGTGACGCCGAGGCCCTTGCCGAGGCTGATGATCGAACGCACGATCGCCTGCGCATCGCGGTTGGAGCCGAGGTCGCGCACGAACGACTGGTCGATCTTGATCTTGTCGAACGGAAAGCTGCGCAAATAGCTGAGGCTGGAATAGCCGGTGCCGAAATCGTCCATCGAGATGCGCACGCCGAGCGCGCGCAGCGCGTGCAGCGTGGCCAGCACCTGGCTGCTCTTTTCTAGCAGCAGCGTCTCGGTGATCTCGAGCTCGAGCCGCCGCGCCGGCAGACCGGAATACTTCAGCGCTTCCGTTACCTGCGCCAACAGATTGCCGGTGCGGAATTGCAGCGGCGACAGGTTGACGGCGACTCGGACATCGTCGGGCCAATGCGCGGCATCCATGCAGGCGCGCCGCAGCATCAAGCCGCCGAGCGGATTGATCAGGCCGGTCTCTTCCGCCACGGGGATGAACTCGCCGGGCGAGATCATGCCGCGCTCGGGATGCGGCCAGCGCACCAGCGCCTCGAAGCCGGTGATGCGGCCGCTCGAGAGATCGACCAGCGGCTGGTAGAACGGCCGCAAGCCGTCGTTCTGGATCGCGTCGCGCAAATCCATCTCGATCTTGCGGCGGGTCTGGGCGCGCGCGTCCATCTCGGCCTCGAAGAAGGAGAAGGTGCCGCGGAATTCGCTCTTGGCGCGCGATAGCGCCATGTCGGCGCTCTTCAACAGTTTCTCCGATTCGTCGCCGTCGCCGGGCGACATCGCAATGCCGATGCTGGCGCCGATCACGATGGAATGGCCGTCGAGCAGATAGGGTTCGCCGATCGCTTCCAGCAGGCGCTTCGCAAGCAGCACCGCATCCTCCGGACGCGACACGCCGCTCTGGACGATCGCGAATTCATCGGAGTTGAGACGGGCCAGCGCATCTTCCTCGCGCAAGGTCGAGCGCAGGCGCTTTGCGACCCCGCGCAGGAGCTTGTCGCCGACGCCATGGCCGAGCGTGTCGTTGACGGCCTTGAAATTGTCCAGCCCGAGCACCAGCACCGCGACCTTCTCGGCGCTGCGGCGGGTGTGCAGCAGCATGTCGTCCATCTGCTGGCGGAGCAGATTGCGATTGGGCAGCGCCGTGAGCCCGTCATGCTGGGCCATAAAGGCAAGCCGCGCCTCGGCGCGCTTGCGCTCGGTCATGTCCATCAGCGCCAGCAGCACCGCGGGCTGGTTGCCATGCATCAATTCGCGCGAATAGATCGCAAGATCGATCAGCGTGCCGTCGGCCCGCACATGCTTCCAGGTCCGCGCCGCCTGCTCGTCGCCACCGCGGCCGCCGATCCACGGCAGTTCAGTATCGAACGCCTGCAGGCTGCGGATGGTCAGTTTCTCAAATTCGGTGCGGCTGAAGCCGTAATGCTCGGCCGCGGCGTCGTTGACGGAGAGGATGCGCTCGCCGTCGCGCGAGCAGACGATCATTGGCACCGGGTTGCCGTCGAACAGCAGGCGGAACGACGCCTCGCGCTGCTTCAATTCGGTGATGTCGACGCGCAGGCCGACGACGCCGCCATCCGACGTCAGCCGCTCCTCGATCAGGACGACGCGGCCGTCGGCGAGCTTCTGCTCATGCCGCTCTCCGGGCTGATAGAGTTTCTTCAGCCGCTCAGCGATCCACGCCTCCTCGCGGCCGATGGCCTCGGGATAGTCGCCGCGCGCGACGCCGACCCGGAGCGTATCCTGCAGCCGCGCGCCGTGCTCGAACTGGTCGGAGCTGCGGCGATAGATCTCCGCATATTTCTTGTTCCAGAGGATGTAGCGGCCTTCGGCGTCCAGGAACACGATGCCCTGCGGCAGGATGTCGATCGCCTCGCGCAGGCGCTCGTTGGAGCGGCGCGCATCGGCGATCGCCGCCTCAGCCTCGGCGCGCTTGCGCACGATCTCGCCGATCTCGGACGGAACGCGCCGCTTGCCGCCTGAAAGTTTCGGATCGGGTTTGACCGGACGGCCGGGAATTCTCGCCGCCGCCCTGCGCCGTAGTTTCTTAACCGTTTTTGGCCGCATCTTCGGCATCGACTTTCCGCCACACGCACTCCCGCCGCGGTTGGTTCTCCGATAAGTGTCTGAAAAAATGGTGTATTCCGCCGGTTTCCAGAATAGAGCCGGACCCGAGCTGCCTGTTTAGGAGGCGGACGTCCGCATCTCTGAATACCGGCGGGCGGCTCGGAGGGGCTGAGAAGCAAATCCAACGGGCAAATCAACCAGGCGCGCGGAGCCAATTTTCCCGCGATCCGGGTAGCGATGCTGCGGATGCACCAATGGCGCGTATTCCGCACGAAATTGCGTCATTACGCGACAGGGTTAGTACCCGGTTAAGCCGCGAGCTTGGATCGAGCAAATCAGGAGGTCGCGATCAGAGTGGGCATCTGCTGTCGTCAAAAATGCTTCGGGCGCCCGCCGGTTCAGGCTATCCTCCGTTCCAGGGGACGCCAAGTTGCGGACGGCGGACGAGGCGCAAGCATCGCCTTGGGGAGGGGACCCGATGCGCCAGAGCACGCACAATCGATCTCTCACCATCAGCACTCTCTTGGCGGCGACGCTGGCGCTGCTGCTGACGTGTGGTCCCGGCGCTGCCGGAGACTACCCGGACCGCACCGTCAGGATCATCGTGCCATTCTCTGCCGGCGGAACCGCGGATGCGGTCCCGCGGCTGGTGGCGGATTGGCTGTCGCGCAAATGGGGCCAGCCGATCGTAATCGAGAACAGGATCGGTTCAGCCGGCAACGTCGGGGCCGAGGAGGTCTACAATGCCGACCCCGACGGCTACACCCTTCTCTCCGCGCCACCGCCGCCGCTCGTCATCAACCAGAACCTTTTTCGCAAGCTCCGCTTTGATCCGGCAAGGTTCGAGCCGATCGTCGTGATGGCGCAGGTGCCGAACGCGATCTTCGTCCGCCCCAACGGCATCAAGGCGTCCAGCGTGGCGGAGTTGATCGATCATCTGCGCGCAAACCCCGATGGGCTCACAGCCGCCACGCTCGGCAGCGGGACAACGTCGCATCTGAGCTCCCAATTATTCGAGACGATGGCGAAGGTGAAGCTGCGCCAGATTCCCTATCGCAGCACCGTGCCGGCGCTGCAGGGCCTGCTCGCCGGCGACGTCGACCTGATGTTCGACAATCTCGGCGTCACGCTGCCGCTGGTGACGGCCGGCAAGCTCAAGCTGCTGGCGGTGGCCTCGCCGAAACGATTGCCATCCATGCCCAACGTGCCGACGATCGCCGAAACGCTGCCGGGCTTCGAAGCGGTCGCCTGGTTTGCGATGGTGGCGCCGCCAGGGACGCCGAAGGCGATCGTCGAGAAGATCAATGCCGACGTCAACGAAGTGCTGGCCCGGCCCGATATCCAGGCCAACTTCCGAAAGCTCTCCGCGGAAATCTATGGCGGCTCGGTGGAGCGGACGACGCAATATCTGCGCAGCGAGGTCGACCGCTGGAGCACGGTGATCAAGTCGGCCAAGATCGAGATGCAGTGAAGGCTCTTCCCACCTCTCCCGCTTGCGGGAGAGGTCGGCGCGTAAGCGCCAGGTGAGGGCCCTCTCCACACGAAGAGTCCGAATCGCGGAGATACCCCCACCTCGCCCCCCCGCAAGCGGGAGAGGGAGTTAGCTCCATCAACCAATTGCGATGTCACGGCGGCTCGCGGACCATCGAATCCATGTTACGCTGACTGCCCTTCGAGTGAATCCCATGACGTCCCGCCCGATATTGACCCTGCTGGTTCTTGCAGCTCTATCGCTTGGTGCCGACGCGGCGTCGGCGCAGGACAGAGGCTCGGTCAATCCGAAGCCGCTGCCGCCGCTCGCCAATCCCAACGATCCCAAGCTCGGCGCCAAGGAATTGTTCGCGCGCAAGGTGCTGCCGACGGCGACGCCGACGCGGGTGATCGGCTCCTATTCCAAAGGCTGTCTCGCGGGCGCGGCGCCGATGCCGATCAGTGGCGAGACCTGGCAGGTGATGCGGCTGTCGCGCAACCGCAACTGGGGCTATCCCGGCATGATCGCGCTGCTCAAGCGCCTGTCGGTCAAGGCGCACAAGGATGCCGGCTGGCCGGGTATCCTGGTCGGCGACATCGCGCAGCCGCGCGGCGGGCCCGCCCTGAGCGGCCATGCCAGTCACCAGATCGGTTTAGATGCCGACGTCTGGCTGACGCCGATGCCCGACCGCAGGCTGTCGCGCGAAGAACGCGAGGACATGTCGGCGGTGATGATGGTGCGGCCGGACCGGCTCGACGTCGATCCCAAAGTGTTCACCCCCGGCCATGTGCTGGTGCTGCGCGACGCCGCGCAGGAGCCCGCCGTGCAGCGGATCTTCGTCAACGCCGCGATCAAGAAGGCATTGTGCCGCGAGGCCAAGGGCGACCGTAGCTGGCTCGCCAAGATCAGACCGTGGTGGGGCCATGACTATCACTTCCACATCCGCATGCGCTGCCCGGCCGGCGCCAGCGAATGCGAGGGACAGCCGTCGCAGTCGGAGGATGAAGGCTGCAAGCCTTCCGACTTCGACTTCTGGTTCTCCGATGCGGTGCTGCATCCGAAGCCGCCGCCGATACCGCCAAAGCCGAAGCCGCCGATGACCCTGGCGCAAATGCCGGCCGCTTGCAAAGCGGTGCTGAACGCGCCGGACGCGAAGCCGTGACATCTTCTTCGATGGACGCTCCGTCCGGGCTACGCATTGCCCCGCGAGGATAACATCTTCGTCAGGACGCTATTCCCGCGGCGGCGTGATGGGCTATTGTCGCGTCGGCCAGCGCCGCAAGCGCAAGGCGTCCGCCGGGGACGACGGTCCCGCTCGTTTCAACCAAAAGCCACATAGGCGCAGCACGACTGCGCGCATTCAACGCTTGCGAGGAGCGATCATGCGTCTCAGTGCACGTAACCAGATCAAGGGCACCGTCGTCGAGGTGAAGAAGGGCGCAACCACGTCCCATGTCCGCGTCGATATCGGCGGCACCGTCATGACGTCCTCGATCACCAACGAGGCGGTCGATGATCTCGGCATCAAGGTTGGCGGCAAGGTGATCGTGGTCGTCAAGGCCTCCGATGTCATGATCGCGGTAGAATAGTTATGCGGCGGACATCTGTTCTGGTTGCGTTGCTGCTGCTCGGCAGTGCGCCTGCTCTTGCGGCGGAAGAACCGAGCGGTTGCGACAAGTTCAAATGGCCGATCGATCGCGAGCGCGCCGCGCTGACCGCGCCAGATCGCGCCAAATTGACATCGGGCAACGAGTTCGCGGCATTGCCCGCCAGCGGATTCACGCTGACCCTGGTGGCGCCGGCAGATGCAAAACTGCCGACGCCGCCGGAGCGGGCGCCGAAGGACGGCACTTTTGCCGGCTTCACCAGCTTCAAGAATGCGCCCAAGGCCGGCCTTTACACGATCAGCCTGTCGTCCGGCGCCTGGCTGGACGTGGTGCAGGATGGTCACTTCCTCAAGCCCAAGGCATTCAGCGGCGCCACCGACTGCGACGGTATCCGCAAGACGGTAAAATTCGAGCTTTCCGCGAGCCCATTCGTACTGCAGATCAGCGGGGTCAAAGAGAATTCGATCTCGGTCGCGATCCTGCCGGCGGAATGAGCGGTACATAGGCCGGCGAATAGACAACGCGTCGTCTTTACCCGGACGGCCGGCCTGTTTATTATCTGAACATAGCGATATCCCAACCGACCGTCAGTCCGTTGGGATCACCGGAACGGCGCTTCCGTCTGTCGCAATCCTTACCGATTCAACCAACGCCCGAAGTGCGCGCGGTCCGCGTGCACACGGACGTGATGGAGCGCCTGCCATGAACCGCCTTGCCGGAATTGTCGCCGCCTTTGTCCTTGCGCTGTCTTCAGCCGCCTTACCTGCGAACGCGCAGGAAAAGACCCTGACCGTGTTCGCGGCCGCCTCGATGAAGAACGCCCTCGACGACATCGACGCCGCCTACACCGCCAAGACCGGCGTCAAGGTCAATGCGAGCTACGCCGCCAGCTCAGCATTGGCAAAGCAGATCGAGCAGGGCGCGCCGGCCGACGTGTTCGTCTCCGCCGACACCGACTGGATGGACTACGCGGTCAAGCAGAAGAACATCAACGAGGCGACGCGGGTCAATCTGCTCGGCAACAGCATCGTGCTGATCGCGCCGAAGGACTCCAAGATCGACAACGTCAATATCGGCGCCGGCTTCGACCTCGCGAAACTTGCCGGTGACGGCAGGATCGCAACCGGCGACGTCAAGGCCGTGCCGGTCGGCAAATATGCCAAGGCGGCGCTGGAGAAGCTCGGCGCATGGCAGGCGGCCGAGCCGAAATTCGCGATGGCCGAAAGCGTGCGCGCGGCGCTGACACTGGTCGCCCGCGGCGAGGCCGTGCTCGGCATCGTCTATTCGACCGACGCCAAGGTCGAGCCCGGCGTCAAGATCGTCGGCACCTTCCCGGCCGACAGCCATCCCGCGATCATCTATCCGGTCGCGGCGACGATGACGGCCAAACCCGAGACCGCCGAGTACCTCAACTTCCTGAAATCGTCGGCGGCAAAGACGATCCTCGAGAAGTACGGCTTCAAGTTCCTGATCACGCCGACGACCTGAGCATGATCCGGAAAAGCGGAAGCATGATCTGAGCCCACGTGTTCGAGATTTCGCCGACCGAGTGGACGGCGATCCTGCTGTCACTGCGGGTCGCCATCGTCGCAACGCTGGTCGCGACCCCCTTAGGGATCGCGCTGGCGTGGCTGCTGGCGCGCCGTGACTTCTGGGGCAAATCGGTGCTCGACGCGCTCGTGCATCTGCCGCTGGTGCTGCCGCCCGTTGTCACCGGCTATCTGCTATTGCTCACGTTTGGACGGCGCGGCCTCGTCGGGGCATGGCTTGCCGATCATCTCGGCATCGTCTTCGCGTTCCGCTGGACCGGTGCGGCGCTCGCCTGCGGCGTGATGGCCTTTCCATTGCTCGTGCGGCCGATCCGGCTGTCGATCGAGGCCGTCGACCGGCGGCTGGAGCAGGCCGCCGGAACGCTGGGCGCGGCGCCGTGGCAGGTGTTCCTGACCGTGACGTTGCCCCTGGCGCTACCGGGCGTGCTCGCCGGAATGGTGCTCGGCTTCGCCAAGGCAATCGGCGAGTTCGGCGCGACCATCACCTTCGTCTCCAACATTCCGGGCGAGACCCAGACCATCTCGTCGGCGATCTATTCGCTGATCCAGACGCCCGAGGGCGACCTTGCGGCGGCGCGACTGGTCATCATCTCCATCGTGCTTGCGATGAGCGCGCTTGTTGCATCAGAGTGGTTCGCGCGGCGCGCGACGAAGCGGCTGCACGGAAACTGACCATGCTCCGTGTCGACGTCACCAAGCACCTTGGCGAATTCACGCTCTCTGCGTCCTTCACCAGCGAGGGCCGCGTCATCGGCCTGTTCGGCGCGTCGGGCGCCGGCAAGACCTCGCTGATCAACATGATCGCGGGACTGCTGAAGCCCGACCGCGGCATCATCTCGCTCGATGGCGAGACGCTCGACGACACCGAAGCGCGCGTGCATGTGCCGCCCTACCGGCGCCGCATCGGCTATGTGTTCCAGGACGCGCGGCTGTTCCCGCATCTCGACGTGCGGCAGAACCTCGACTATGGGCGCCGCATGAATCGCCTGCCGGATGATCCGGCGCAGCGCAAACGCGTCACCGACCTGCTCGACATCGGCCATCTCATGGACCGTCGTCCGGGTAAACTTTCCGGCGGCGAGCGCCAGCGCGTCGCGCTCGGACGCGCGCTGTTGTCGAAGCCGCGCCTGTTGCTGCTCGACGAGCCGCTCGGCTCGCTGGACGAAGGGCGGAAGGTGGAGATCCTCCCTTATCTGATCCGGCTGCGCGACGAAGGCATTCCGATGGTCTATGTCAGCCACGACGCCGCCGAACTGCGCCAGCTCGCGACCCAGATCGTGATGCTGCGTCGTGGCGAGGTGACTGCGTTCGGCGGCGTAAAGGTGCTGACGGGAGGCTCGAAGTGATTTCGGTCACCTTCCCTTCTCCCTTGCGGGAGAAGGTGGCGCGAAGCGCCGGATGAGGGATCGTCGCCGCGGGCACGGTGCGCGTGGAGAGAGACCCCTCACCCAAGCGAGTTCGTGCTGACCCCGGAGTAGCCCTCTCCCACAAGGGGCGAGGGCGCATCAAGCAGCACCTCGCAGGTTTATCGATCGACGTTGAGCACCGCACCGGTGCGGGCGTCGACATCGACTTCCATGTACCGGCCTTCGAGATCCCGCCCCTCGATTTGCCATTCATAGCCGGCAAATTCAGTGTGAGATACGGTTACGAGCCCGAGATCGGTCGCGATCGCCAGTGCTCTCTGCATCGATATGAGATCGCCAGAATCATACGCCCTGGCGTGCGTCGCAATCCCAAGGGTCATAACCACGATCATCGGGAGGATGAATTTTCGCATGTGCCACTCCTGGTGAAGGTTCGTTACGGCAGGCACCAACAGCCCTCGAGGCGTATTGGTTCCCATTTCACGGCGAAACTGGGTGATCCGCAGCGGTTGCAACCGCTTGTTGACCGCCGATTGGCGACAATGTGACGGTTCCCCGCGGTGCTCGGCAAACGACATCGGGTCGACTCGTTCACAGATTCGTTTGCTTTAAGGACAAAGCTTGTCGATTTGCCAAATCCGCCCGAGCGCGCCAAATTGTTGCCGGAAGAAAGGCGTGCCATGCGTATTGCTGGTTGGGTTTTGCTGCTCACAGGATTCGTCCTGTGCCTCACGGTGACCTGGGCCGCTCTCGGCTTTCTGTTGATGGGCATCGGCCTCGTGTCGCTTCAGGTCGCCGAGCGGAAGCGGCGAAAGTCCGAGAAGACGGAGTCCGCCGCCCTCGACTCGCGTCCGAAGCCGGCACTTGCCGAAGTGCCTCCGGCCCACGCAGAAACTGTTCCGATCACTCCGGAACCTCCCCCCTTGCCGGCACCGCAAACGACCTCGAGCGCCGACGCCTCCGCTTACGACAAGGAAGTATGGCGCCGCATGGTCGAGAGCGATCCCGATCTGGCGCGACTGGCCGCGGTGCTGTCCGACTACGGACAACACTATGTCGATGAATTCGCCAATAGCTATCTCGCCCAGCCCGACAAGGGCCGCCTCGGCGCGATCGTCAACGAAATCATCGCGAAGGCCGCACGAAAGGAATCCACGCCGGCGGCATCGCCCGAAGTGCATCAGGCATCGGTCGATGCAAATCGGGAGCCGAGATCGCCGCGCGCAGAGGTCAAGCCGGATCGCCGCGCTGTGAAACTCCACGCGCCGAAGATCGCTGTGGTACCGCCTGCCGCACCCGAGATTCGTACCGAATCGAATCCGCAAGATGGAAACGATGGGCCCGCTGACGACGACCTCAACGAACTGATCAAGCAGTTCGCGGGCGATGCGGGCTTCCTTCGAAGATAAGCCCTTTCCCAGCCCACGACGACCGTCCCCGCGAAACAGCCGCATAGCCCGGGTGGAGCGAAGCGCAACCCGGGACATCTCCATCAACGTTTGCAAGCGGTCCCGGGTTACGCTGGCGCTCCACCCGGGCTACGCTCTCTTTCGGGGCGCGACTTTAGACGCCTGCGACCGATGTCCAGATCCCGGCGAGCTTCCGCTTGAACTGCTGCAGCCGGGTCGCCGGCACGACCGGCTCCTCTTCCTCCGGCAGGCGCAGGCCGACGACATTGACCCTGCCACCACCGAGGCTGCGCGCGACCAGGACGATGCTGTCCAGCGCGAGCTCCGCGCCTTCCTTCGGCGCGCGGTCGAGATGGATGTCGAAATAATCCGACAGCGTCAGCTTCTTCTGGTCCTCATCGACGGTCACGCCGTAGATCTCGGCAAGCTCGCCAAGCGTATGCTCGCCGGAGACCACGAAGTCGCCGAGCAGATGCGGGTCCGGCGCGGTGCTTGGCGGCATGTCGACGAAGAAGCGGTCGAGCGCTTCCGCCCGCTCCGGCGGCGCCAGCAGATAGAGGTAGTCGCCGGGCGCGATCGGGTCGGCCTCGGCGGGGGAGAGAATGTTCTCGTCGCGGATCACCAGTGTCGGCTTCGACCAGGACGGCAGCAATCCGCGGCGGAAAAACAGGCTCTTCGCACCGACGGGATAGCCGACGAGCTGCTGCTCGAGCTGGCCGGGCAGGTCCAGTTCGACGCGCCGCGGGCCGCGGTCGACGCGCGGCAGCGCCACGTGCAGCCGACGCGCCGCCGGCGCCAGGGTCCAGCCCTGCAGCAAAAGCGAGATGATGACGACGACAAAGGCGACATCGAAATAGAGATAGGCCTTCGACAGGCCCACCAGCATCGGGATCGAGGCAAGGAAGATCGCAACCGCACCGCGCAGCCCGGTCCACGCAATGAACACCTTCTCCCGCCAGTTGAAGCGGAACGGCGCCATGCAGGCGAATACCGCAAGCGGCCGCGCCAGCAGCATCAGCGCCAGCGCCACCACGACCGAAGCACCCAGGCTGCTGAGCACGCGGTGCGGCGACACCAGGAGCCCGAGCAGCACGAACATCACGATCTGCGCGAGCCAGGTCGCGGCGTCGAGGAACGCGACCACGGAGCTGTGCGCGCGCGTCGGGCGGTTGCCGATGATGATGCCGGCGAGATAGACGGCGAGGAAGCCGGAGGCATGGGCGATCTGCGCCGCGCCGAAGATCACGAGCGCCGCCGTGGTCACGAACGGCGCGTGCAGGCCCTGCGGCAGAGCGACGCGGTTCATGGCGATCACGACCAGCCGGCCGCCGATCACGCCCACGATCGCCCCAAGCACGGCCTCGCGGACGAACTCCAGGACGATGTGCGACGCCGAGCTTTCTCCGAGGGAGATGAATTCCACCAGCATCAGCGTCAGGAAGATCGCGAAGGGATCGTTGGTGCCGCTTTCGGCCTCCAGCGTGGCGCCGACGCGCGGGCGCAGGCGCAACCCCTGGGTGTGGACCAGCAAAAATACCGCCGCGGCGTCGGTCGAGGCCACCACGGCCCCGACCAGCAATGCCTCGGTCCAGGAGAGGTCGAGCATATATTTGGCCACCGGCGCCGTGATCAGCGCGGTCAACAGCACGCCGGCGGTCGCGAGCACCATCGAGGGCGCCAGCACGGCACGGATGCTTTGGAAGCGCGTGCGTAGTCCGCCATCGAACAGGATCAGCGCCAGCGCCACCGAGCCCACCAGATAGGTGGTGCGGACGTCGTCGAACTGCAGGTGGCCGGGACCGGCATCGCCCGCGAGCATACCGATCAGGAGGAAGACCAGCAGCAGGGGGGCGCCAAAGCGCAGCGCCAAAAGGCTCGACAGGATGCCGGCCATCACGAGAACTGCGCCAAGCAGGATGGCTATGCTGACCTGATCGAGAGAAGCCATACGCCGTAGGGAAAGAGAAGAGTTGCAATGCATCCTTACCGTCGCCACAGTTCGACGCCAACCCATTTTCTGAACATGGCGTCAGACTTCTGGTTTTGCGCCCAGCCTCACCTCGCACGCCAGTTGTGGCGATGGTCCGCGCGTCGCGTTTGTGGGATCGTGCCGACCGTTCGAATCAAATTCGCTTGAATCTGCACTTCATGAGATTTCGCCGATGGAAATGGAGCTGAAGGACGTCATCGAGACCCTGCAGATGGCCGCACGGTCGGTCGGAGCGGAGGTCACCTCGCCCTGGTTCTATCTGCAGTTCGGCATCATCCTGGCCGCCGCCGGCATCGCCTATGCGGCCGACGCCGCGATCCGCCTACGGGTCGACATGGATTCGCTGGCGTCGCACCTGCCGCTGCCGCTCAGGCATTTCATCCGCGTGCTGGTCGGCAGCGCCTCGACCGCGGTGTTCGCGCTCCTGATGATCGCGACGCGCATCATCATGGCGCATTCGACCTGGCCGAGCCGCAGCTACCTGATCGTGGTCTCGGCCAAGCTGGCGCTGGCCTGGCTCGTCATCTCCCTGGTGGCGTCGGTCATCCGCAACGCCTTCATCGTCCGCCTGGTGTCGGTGGGGGCCTGGATCGTCGCGGCGCTCAGCATCATCGGCCAGCTCGATGCGACGGCCGAGACGCTGGATTCGGTCGCGATCGAGGTCGGCGGCCTGCGGTTGACGCCGCTGCTCCTGATCAAAGCCGGCGCGCTGGTGATCCTGGCGCTGTGGCTCACCAACATCGCGAGCAATTTCGTCGAGAGCCGCATCAACCGCGCCACCGACCTGACGCCGTCGGTCCAGGTGCTCCTGATCAAGATCATCCGCATCGGGCTGATGGTGGTCGCGATCGCCATCGCGCTGAGCGCGGTCGGCATCAACCTGTCAGCGCTCGCGGTGTTCTCCGGCGCGGTCGGTGTCGGTATCGGTATCGGCCTGCAGAAGATCGTCGCCAACTTCATCTCGGGCATCATCCTGCTCGCTGACAAGTCGGTGAAGCCCGGCGACCTCGTCACCATCGGCGACAATTCGGGGCGCATCAGCGCGATGAAAACCCGCTACATCTCGGTAGCCGCCGGCGACGGCCGCGAATTCCTGATCCCGAACGAGGACCTGGTGACGCAGAAGGTCGTCAACTGGACCTATACCGACAAGAACACGCTGGTCAAAATCCCCTTCGGCACCAATTACGAGGCCGATCCGCGGCTGGTGTGCAAGCTCGCCATCGAGATCGCCGCCGCGGCGCCGCGGGCATTGAAGGGCAAGCCGCCAAACTGCATACTGACCGAATTCGCCGAAGCCGGGATGAAATTCTCGCTGACGTTCTGGATTGGCGATCCCGATGGCCTCGACAACGTCAAAAGCGACGTGATGCTGGCGCTGTGGGACGCCTTCAAGCGCGAGGGCATCCGCGTGCCCTATCCGGTGCGGGAACTTCGGGTCCGCGGCGCCCTGCCGGTCGAGACCGTGATCGAGACTTCCAGCTAAATCCATGGCAGGAAAGGCCATTTCGGCCCCAACCTTGGCTTGCGCTGGCCGCCTCGATCATTAAATTAGGTGAATTATCGCCCGTCCGACAGACCCCGCCAAATGACCCGAACATGAGCTATATCGAAGCAACCGACACCTCCCTACGCAAGACCGGCCAGATCAAGCTGCACGGACAAAGCGGCTTTGTCGGCATGCGCAAAGCGGGCGCGCTGGTGTCGAAATGCCTCGATGAGCTCACCGACATCGTCAAGCCGGGGATCCCGACCTCCAAGATCGACCAGTTCGTGCGCGAGTTCGCCTTCAGCCATGGCGCCTATCCGGCGACGCTGATGTATCGCGGCTATCGCTATTCGACCTGCACCTCGCTGAACCATGTGGTCTGCCACGGCATGCCGGGCGACCGCCCACTGAAGGAAGGCGACATCGTCAATATCGACGTCACCTTCATCGTCGACGGCTGGTATGGCGATTCCAGCCGCATGTATGCGGTCGGGCCGATCGCGCGCAAAGCCGAGCGGCTGATCGAGGTGACCTATGAGGCGATGATGCGGGGCATCGCCGCGGTGAAGCCCGGCGCCACCACCGGCGACATCGGCCATGCGATCCAGAGCTATGTCGAGCCGCAAGGCATGAGCGTGGTGCGCGATTTCTGCGGCCACGGTCTCGGGCGGATGTTCCACGACGAGCCGAACATTATCCATGTCGGCCGGCCCGGCGAAGGCGTGGCGTTGAAGCCAGGCATGTTCTTCACCATCGAGCCGATGATCAATCTCGGCAAGCCGCATGTGAAGATCCTGTCCGACGGCTGGACCGCCGTGACGCGCGACCGCTCGCTGTCGGCACAGTTCGAACATTCGGTCGGCGTGACCGCCGATGGCGTGGAGATCTTCACGCTGTCGCAGCGCAGCGGCGAGAAGCCGTGGACGGTGGTGTGATCGGACTCTTCTTCACCTCCCCGTCGGGGAGAGGCGAAGCACCCCCGGCAAACACAATCCAACGAGCACACGCTATTCATCGCCGCCCATGCGTCGCGTGAGCTCGGCCGGCTCGTAATTCTCCCCGATCGACATCGCGCAGATGCGGGAGAGATGCACATAAGGCAGCTCGGTCTCCTTGGCCCAGGCGTTGAACTGCGCCTGCACCTTGGCGAGATCGCCTTTCGACTTCACCTCTTCCGCGATATCGAGGCCGGCGTCGCGCAGGCAGGCGACGACATCCCTTGATGTGACAAAGCCGTCCCAGCCGAGGAAACGCAGCAGCATCTGGCCGGTATTGCCGCCGAGCCGGCTGCCGCGCTTGACCAGAAGGTTCAACAGCCCGATTTCGTCGGAGGACGGCCAATCGCCCAAGAATTTGCCGAAGCTGCCGTGCTCAGCTGCGATCTCCTGCACGAAGCGGGCGTTGTCACGCACCGACATGATCTTGGCGCCGTTGCGCACGATGCGCGCATCGCTCGTGAGCCGCTCCCAGAATTCGTCCGGCTCGAAGGCGAGCTTCTCCACCTGGAAACCGAGGAAGGCCTCCTCGAAGCCCGGCCATTTTGCGTCGATCACGCTCCAGGCAAAGCCGGCACAGAACACCCGCTTCGTCATCTCGGCGAGAACGCGATCGTCTTTCAGCTTAGCCAGAGATTTCGCGTTCGGCGCCGGCGGCAGCAGCTTCTCCAGCGCTTTCGCGCCGCCCTTGCGCTTCTCGGCCCGCGCCCGAATAGCCCTAAACGACGTCACGCGGCGAGACCTCTTTGCATTGGCAGGGACGGACGATCATAGCGTGACGCACGCCGTGATGCCAATGCGGCGGATCTCAGCCGCCCCTGATATGCTTCAGACGCTCGACGGCCTCCTTCACCAAGGTCTGCATCAGCGCCTTGGCCGGGAGCTCGCGGGCCAGCGCAGCGCCCTGTCCTGCCCAGATCGGGGTGAAGTCGCGGCTTCCCTTCCGCTCTGCCGCGGCCCGCAGCGGTGCCAGCTCGCCCATCGGCAACGGAAAATCCGGTGCAGCGTCGGACAGAGGGCCGACCTCGGCGACGAAGCGGTTGACCATGGCGCGCGCCGGCCGGCCGGAGAGCACGTTGGTCATCACGGTGCCAAGCTCGCGCGCCTGGCGCAAGGCGTCGCGGTGCAGCGGCGGCGTCGCCGCCTCGGGGCAAAGCAGGAAGGCGGTCCCGATCTGGACTCCGGAGGCACCGAGGGCAAGAGCGGCGGCGATGCCGCGCCCATCGGCGATGCCGCCGGCGGCGATCACGGGCACGCTGACCGCGTCAGTGACCTGCGGCACCAGCTCGAAGGTGCCGAGCTGCGAAGCGAGCGCACAGGTGTGGTCGAGATCGAGGAACGTGCCCCGGTGACCGCCGGCCTCATAGCCCTGGGCAATGACTGCATCCGCGCCATGGTCTTCCAGCCAGCGCGCTTCCGCAACCGTCGTCGCCGACGAGATCACCTTGCAGCCTGCCGCCTTGATCCGTGCCAGCAATGGCGGTGCAGGCAAGCCGAAATGGAAGCTCACCACCTCCGGCCTCGCGTCCTCGACGAATTCGCACATCGCACTGCCAAACGGCGCAAGATCGGTGCGCGGCGGCGGTGTCGCATCGTCAATTCCGAGCTCGCGATAATAGGTTGACAGCGTCTCGTGCCACGCACGCTCGCGCCCCGCATCAGCCCTCGCCGGCTCGTGGCAGAAGAAATTGAGGCTGACAGGCTTGCTGGTCAGCCGCCGCATCTGCGCAATCGCGTCGGTGGCTCGCTGCGGGTCCATGGTTGCGCAGCCGATCGAGCCGAGGCCGCCGGCATCGGCGACGATGGAAGCGAGCTCAACCGTTGCGAAACCCGCCATCGGTGCCAGCACGATCGGGTGTCCGATTCCAAACAATTCAAGCAGACGACGGTCGGACCACATCTCGCATCTCCTAGCCGCGACCGGCGGACCAGCCGCCATCGACATGCAGGATCTCGCCGGTGACGAAGGCTGCCTTCTCCAGATACATCACGGCATCGACGACCTCCTGCGTCGTGCCCATCCGACCGATCGGCTGCAGCGCTGCGAGAAAACCATGCGCCTCCGGCGAATGCATCGGCGTGCTGATCGCGCCCGGCGAAACGGCATTCACCCGGATATTCCGGGGCGCATATTCGATCGCGAGCGAGCGCGTGATCGCGTTGAGCCCGCCCTTGGTCAGCGCCGCAAGACCCGCTGCGAGCGATGTCATCGGCTGTTCGGCGATCGTGGCGGTGATGTTGACGATGTGGCCAGAACCCGTCTGCAGCATTCTCGCTGCGACCTTCTGGGTCAGATGAAAGAATCCGGCGAGATTGACCGCGACCATCTTTGCGAAATCGGCGGCGGAATATTCGGTAAAAGGCTTGGCAATGAACACGCCGGCATTGTTGACGAGCGTATCTATGCGCCCGAAACGCTCGATCGCCAGCTTAAAGATGCGCTCGGCCGTCTCGGGGTGCGCAATGTCGCCCTCGATCATGAGGACCGACGGATCATCGCTCTTGCCGATCGAACGGGCGGTGGCCACGACGCGGTAGCCGTTTTCGCGATAGGCTTTCAGCAATTCCGCGCCAATGCCGCGTGACGCGCCGGTGATGATGACGACCTTTCGCTCTGATGTCATGTTCGCTCCTCGCAATTGCTTGGGGTTTATCGGAGCGATAGATGCACCATGCGACCGGACGCGGCTTTGCCTCGGTTGCTCACCTTTTGTCATTTCTTGCCGCTGTCAGGATCAGCAGACGCAGATCGGTTACATCCGTAACAAATCAGGCCACGACGCTGCGGCGGTACTGAAGAGGCGTCAGGCCGGTTGCCTGCCTGAACGCGCGGGTGAAATTGGCTTGGCACGAAAATCTGAGCCTGAGCGCGATATCGGCCAGCGGCTGCTCCCTTTGTCCCAGCAATTCCTTGGCACGTTCGAGCCGCCGGGCGCTGACGTAACGATGCGGCGATCGGCCGACGGCTGCCTTGAACGCGCGGGCGAAATGAAACTGGCTCAGGCACGCGATCGATGCCAGATGGCCGACCGTCAATTCGCCCTCCAAATTCGTCTCGATGTAATCCAGCACACGCGCCAGCCTGCGCCGGTCAAGTCCCTCGCGGGGTGGGAGGAAGTCGAGCGATAGCTTGCCGAAATGGTTTTGAACCAATCTTGCGGCCAGACTCGAGGCCAGCGTCTCCGCGAGGAGCCGGCCGGCAGACGTCTCGCGCTCCAGCTCGGAGGTGAGTGCATAGGCGATCTCGGCCAGAAGCGGATCGCGAAAACTGCTTTCATGACGCAGCGACGTCACAACGCATGGGGCGAGCCCTTCGCCAAAGCTCTCCGGCGAAAACCGGCTCGGCGGCAGATAAATGTGCAGGACCGCCGGAACGGGATCGGACAAATCGATCAGGCCATGCTCGACCACCGGCGGCGAAACCCAGATCGTCCCACGTTCGGAGACGCTGCGATCGGTGATGCCATACCTCTCGCGCGTGACCACGGACCCATTGCCGCGGACGTCGATGCAGATTTCGATGTCCGGCTGCGGGCTCTTCCAGGCGATCGTGCCACTGCCGTGACTGCGAAGCTCCGCCGTTATGCCCGACCAGCCCCGATCGGTGGAAGACGCCAGAAGCCCGCAGGTGCCGTAACTTTCGAGCCCGCGTGCCCCTGGCGGGGCTGGCTGCTTCGGCTGAGATGCGAGCTTGTGCTTTTCATGGGTGGAATTCATTCGACATAACCCGATATCCGGCAATCGACGAAATCCCCAGCCACCCCAATGTGGCCGGCTCGCCGCCAAATCGCAACGATTCCTGGCCGCCCATCACGCGGAAGCGATCAACACCTGCCGGTCTTCTGGCGCATGTCGAAGGCTTCGATGCGTCCGCGGCACTTCATGGTTGCAAAAACCGTGCGGCACGGCATGTTTGGCGCCGATGCCCGCCAAGACAACTGCCAGCCCCGACCAGCCCGCCGAGACGCCGCATTACCACGGCCATCGGGAGCGCCTGCGCGAGCGCTTCCATAGCGCCGGGCCCGACGCGCTCAGCGACTATGAACTGCTGGAGATGGCGCTGTTTGCCTCGATCCCGCGGCGCGACACCAAGCCGCTCGCCAAGGAATTGCTGAGGCGCTTCGGCTCGTTTGCCGAGGTGATCCATGCCCCCGTCGCCCGCCTGCGCGAGGTCGACGGCATCGGCGAAGCCTCGGTCAACCAGCTCAAGCTGATCGCGGCCGCCGCGAGCCGCGTCGCCAAGGGCGAGGTGAAGCGGCGCAAGGCGTTGTCGTCATGGAACGACGTGCTCGACTATTGCCGCTCGAGCATGGCCTTCGCTGACAAGGAGCAGTTTCGCCTCTTGTTCCTCGACAAGCGCAACCAGCTCATTGCCGATGAGGTGCAGCAGATCGGCACCGTCGACCACACGCCGGTCTATCCGCGCGAGGTGATCAAGCGCGCGCTCGAACTGTCCGCCACCGCGCTGATCCTGGTGCACAACCACCCTTCCGGCGACCCGACGCCCTCGCAGGCCGACATCCAGATGACCAAAGCGATCGTCGACATCGCCAAACCGCTCGGCATCTCCGTGCACGACCACATCATCGTCGGCAAGAACGGGCATGCGAGTTTGAAGGGGATGCGGCTGATTTAACGCACGATCCTGCCTTCAGTTCGCGCCCTCATTGCGAGCCGGCTGGCTCGGGGACCTGGCATCCGGTTGTGCAGCAGCGGCCCGGCTGCCTGGAAACGCGGCGCCCCTCGTCGAGCATGCCACGGTCGAGCAAGCCTTCGACCAAGGCGATCTTCTCCATGACTGGATAGTTGCGCCAGATCTCGCGCTTCATCGCTTCCGGCGAGCCGCCGCCGTGCAGCGAGATGACGGAGTACCAGCCTGCTTCGTGAGAGACCGTCAGGTCTTCGACGAGCCGCGCCACTTCCGCACGCTGCGCGGCGGGAATGTCCGGGCGTCCGCCCATTACCGCGGAGAGCGAGGCCCTGGTCTCCGGATTGTGGTCTTCCTCCGGGCCGGGCAGAGCGACGATCAGGCCGCCCGAGACGTAATGCGCCAAACGGTGCATGTCGTAGATCTTGGTCGCGAGCAGCAGCTTGCCAATGTTGGCGAAGACCGCATCCGGCATCACCGAGCCGGCCGGATCCTTTGTGCAGTACACCGAAGAAGCAACCCCACACGCATAAAAGCCTTCCGTGATGGTGATGAGCTCGACCATTGCTTCGCGGATATGGGCGTGATGCGCGACATCGAGCCCGTTGGCTTCGATCATCAGCGCGCCTGCGCCGATCAGGAGATCACCGAAGCCCGCCCTTGCGCCGATGCAGGAGTGGCGGTGATGTGTCGCATAGGATGTCGTGAGCACGCCGCCTTCCTCGGTCTCGCCGGCCAGGAAGACGCGATCGTACGGGACGAAAACGTCGTCAAAGATCACGACGCCGACAGACTGGCCGTACTTCCCGGAGAACTTGGCCGACGCTTCGCCAGGACGGCCGGCGGGACGTGCAACGATGGTGACGCCTGGCGCATCGCAGGGGACGGCGCAGCACACGGCGAATTCGCTATCCTCCGGAACGTGGGTCCGGCACGGCATGACCAGGAACTCATGCATGTACGGCGCACCGGTGACGATGGCCTTGGTGCCGCGGATCACGATGCCGGCCTCGCGCCGCTCCTTGATATGAACGTAGACGTCCGGGTTGAGCTGCTTGCCCGGACGTTTGGAGCGATCGCCTTTGGCATCCGTCATCGCGACGCCGAGCGTCAGGTCCTTGTCCTGAACGTCATGCAGGTAGGCGAGGAAACGCTGGCTATAGTCGGTGCCGTGACGATCGTCGGTCAGCCTGGTCGACTGAAAGATGCCGTTCAGCGCGTCATGGGTCAGGTAGCGCTGCGCGCATCCGGACGTCTTGCAGACCAGGCGCACGGCTTCAAGCTTGTAGAGCAGGTCCTGCGAGCTCTCGTTGATGTGCAGCATCCGATTTACGGTGTTTCCGGATGTACCCTGCCGCGCCGTCATGATCGGGACATGTTCCCTGCGGTGCGCGAAATCGTAGGTGACACCGACGCCGGCGACGCCCGGCGCGAGCAACGGCTCATCGGCGACGCTCTGCACGGCATGACCGTTCACGAACACCCGCGGTTTGTAGGCCCTGAGCGATTCCCGATAATCGGCAGCCGTCATCAACATGGCACTCCTCCGACTCTTGTTCAATTTATCTAACGCTGTTAGAATATTGAACACTGTTAGAATGGAGTCAAGAAGGATCCGGGGGCATGGTCGAAAAGCGAGAGAGTCGTCGGCAGGCGGTCAGCGGCCATAAGCGGGAACTCATCCTGGATGCCGCGAAGCAGGTATTCGCTGACGAAGGACTGGAAGGCGCAAGCTTGCGAGCGATCGCCACTCGGGCGGGCTACACTCCGGCCGCGCTGTACTTCCACTTCGAGTCCAAAGAGGAGATTTATGCCGAGGTGTTGAGGGCATCCCTCGCCTCCTTGGGCACTGCCGTCGATCAGGCGGTCGCGAAGTCCAGGAGTCCGCAGCAGAAGTTGAAGGCGGCGGCGATGTCGTTCTTCCGATTCTACGCGGAAAATCCCCGTGATCTGGATCTCGGCTTCTACCTGTTTCGCGGCGGCATGAAGCCTGCAGGCCTCGGCCACGACCGCGACGTTGAACTTAATGCGGCCCTCGAGGCCGCGCTGCGTCCTATAGCTGAGGCTGCGGAGGAGCTAGGCGCCTCGCGACAGAAGGCAAATCTTCTGATGGTCGACTGCTTTGCGCACGCTGCGGGCCTGCTCTTGCTGCTCCATACCGGCCGCATCCGAATGTTTGGAGCCTCGGCTCCGGACTTGATGGATGCCTACATCCGGGAAAGGATCGCTCACCTGGCTGCGGAGTGAACCCATGCTGACTGTCGATCCGAAACGGTCCCTTCTCCTCATCGTCGATTTCCAATCCCGCCTGATGCCGGCGATCGATCAGGGTGCTGCCGCGGTCAGAAACGCCCGCCGCCTTGTTGAGATGGCATCCCTCGTCAGCGTGCCGATGGTGTTCACCGAGCAAAACGCCAGGGGGCTCGGGCCGACCATCGAGGACCTGCCAGTGGACAGAGGCCGTCTGGTGCACAAACAGTTCTTCGACGCCTGCCGGGAAAGCGGCTTCCTGGACAGCATACCCGCCGACCGGCAGATCGTCGCCGCCGGCTGTGAGGCTCACGTCTGCGTCCAGCAGACGGTGCTCGGCCTGCTCGATGCCGGTCGAAAGGTTTACGTGATGCGCGACGCGCTCGGGTCGCGTTATCAGGAGAACAAGGAGACTGCGATCCGCCGCATGGAGAGGCATGGCGCCGAGATCGTCACAACCGAAATGGTCGTATTCGAATGGCTTCAAACGGCCGAACATCCGCATTTCCGCGATGCGATCGCGTTGATTAAATGATCGTTGGCCGTCGCGGTGGGAAATACGCTCCACACGCGCCAGCGATGGCGCGCGGCTGGGTTCTTGAAAAGGAGTGACGACATGGAATGGACATCCGACCAGGACCGGATCGACTGGAATACGCTGTCGGAGCTCTATCGAATCGCTCCGCTCGGCGACAAGAAGCCGGAGGACCTGAAGCGCGCGTTCGGAAACAGCATGTACAAATGCTTCGCGTTCGAGGAGGGCGTCCTGGCCGGCGCCGGACGTGCCGTCGCTGACGGTGTCGATTGCTCCTACATTTGCGACATCGCGGTCCATCCGCATTTTCAGGGGCGAGGCCTCGGCAAGGAGATCGCGACGCGATTGCGGGATCTGTCGCGCGGCCACAGGAAGATCATCCTGTACGCCAATCCCGGCACCGAGGCGTTCTATGAGAAACTCGGTTTCCGGCACATGCTCACGGCGATGGCCATCTTCAGCAGCGAGGACGCCGCGATCAAGAGGGGCTTGATCGCGGCGTCCTCGGCTTAGAACTTGGTACCATCGGTTGAACCAGCGGCCGGTTCACTTTACATTTCCCGCTTGTCACCCTTACGGCCCAGCGCCGACGACGAACAAGACGTCGACCCAGTAGTTATTGGCGCCGAAGGTATTTGTCGGGAAGCTGCTGCTGGTGCCGTAGACATAGACACCATTGCCTCCGCTGCTCGCGCTGGCCGGCGCCGTAAGTGCGCCGTTGACATGGTCGGCGGCGAAATAGTTGGAGTCCGCCGAGTAAAAGCCGTTGCAGTGATAAGAAGCGACGTAGATCGTGTTGGCGGTCAAAGCCACCGGTGTAGCGAGATTGACAGTTTGCCAGCCGCCGGGAGTCTCGTTGCTGGATGTCGCGCTGGCTAGCAGGGTCCCGGTCTCGGTCCATAGGTTGACGATATGCGGACCAGTGTTCTGCGGCCCTTTGTAAAAGAGAATCGCAAAGACGAGGCCGCCGGCCGACGTCTCGAACTTGACCCCGAGTTCGACCGCATTGGAATCGTTGACCGTGATGTTTGCCGGGGTGGTCGTGGCGGTGAAGAGGCTGATGGCAGCGGATGGGATAACAGTCAGTGAGACGGTTGCCGAGGCGGTCCCTCCGTGGCCGTTGGTGATTGTGTATGTGAAGCTCGCCGCTCCGAGGTAGCCGCTGGTCGGCGTGAAATTGACCACCTGCGTCGTTGCATTGTAGCTGACGGTTCCGTTGGTCGGGGCGCTGACGCTCGAGATCGAGAGGGCAAAGCCGTTGGGATCCGAGTCATTGGCCAGAATCGTAGCGGCCGGAATGGCAAGGACTGTATTCTGGAGCGTCGTAAATCCGCTGTCGTTGTTCGCAACGGGAGGTAGGTCTCCGCTGCCACTCGGGTTGAAAAGGACATCGACCCAATAGTTGCTTGCGTCGAAACTGCTGGTTGGGAAGCTGCCGCTGGCGCCGTAGGAGAAGACTCCATTGCCGTTGCTGCCGGCGCTGTTGGGGGCCGTCAGCGGCCCACTGGTATGGTCGGTGGCGAAGTAGTTCCCGTCCACAGAATAGAAGCCGTTGGTGTGATAGGAAGCGACATAGATCGTATTGGCGGTCAAGGTCACCGGTGTGGTCAGACCCACGGTCTGCCAACCACTCGCGGTTTCGTTGCTGGATGTTGCACTGGCCAGCAGGGTACCCGTCGAGGTCCACAGATTGACGACATGCGTGCCTGTGTTTTGCGGACCCTTGTAGAAAAGAATTCCGAGGACCTGGCCGGCAACGGATGTCTCGAACTTGACCCCGAGTTCGACCGGGTTGGCGTCGCTGACTGTGATCGTTGCCGGTGTCGTCGATGGACCGAACAGGCTGACGGTGCCGGCACTCACGGTCAGCGATACGGTCGCGGAGGCGGTGCCGCCATGGCCGTTGGTGATTGTATAAATGAAACTGGCTGTCCCAAGGTAACCGGTCGTCGGCGTGAAGCTAACGACTTGCGTTGTTGCATCGTAGCTTACAGTTCCATTGACCGGGCTGCTGACGCTTGAGATGGATAGTGTGTAGCCATTTGGATCCGTATCATTAGCCAGGATCGAGGCGGCCGGAATGGACAGGACGGAGTTCGGAGGGGTGATAAAGCCTCCGACGTCATTCGCGATGGGTGGAAGATTCCCGGTTCCACCAGCGCGGTTGAATACCAGATCGACCCAGTAATTGCCTTTCAGATTTGAGCTCGCGGGAAAAATGCTCGTCGATCCATAGGCAAATACACCATTGGCGCCGGCGGCCGGTGCGCGCAGCGGACCCGCGCTCCGCGTATTGAGAAAGTAGTTCAAGTCCGCCGAATAGAGGCCCGTAGCGGTGTGGTACGACGCAACATATGTGGCGCCGGCAGTGACAGTGACCGGAGTAGAAAAATTGACCTGCTGCCAGCCGCTCGACGTTTCGCCGGAGAAGGCCGCGGTTGCAAGCAACGTTCCGTCGGCGCTCCAGAAATTGCCGACGTGCGGGCCGGTGTTGAGCGGCTCCTTGTAGAAACGGATACCGCTGACAGTGCCGGCAGAGCTGATCTGCACTCGGATACCAAGCTCTATTGCCAAGGGATCGTTGGCGAGTACCACAAACGGCGCATCAGCAGGCGTGAAAAGGCTCACGACCGCTCCAGGTATAACGCTTACGGTTACACCGGCAGCGGGTGTCTCCATATTGAGGCTGTCGTCGACAGCACGGGACTTGATGGTAAACGTGCCCGGCTGCAGTGGCCACCACGTGTATGTCCAGTTCGTGGTGCCTGTGGCCGGGTGCCAGGTCGTTCCGCCGTCGGTCGAGACCTCGACGACCGCAACCAGCCCGCCGACATCGCTGGCGGTGCCCGAAATCGTCACCGCTTGCTGCTGGACAAGGCTTGCACCTGAAGCGGGAGTAGAGATCGTCGAGACCGGTGGCGTGTGATCCGTTGATGCGCTGGCGGCAACGAGGTTGGTCTGCAGGGTTTGCGGCTGCACGCCCATGTCCGCAAACACGTTCACCATGGCCTGCTGTACGTTGGGATCCTCGGGCGTCGGCCCCACACTGCCAAGATTGCAGTAGTCGTGCGTCGTGTCGAGGCCAAAAGACAGGAAGACCGTTCCCGTACCGAACACGATTGCCCCGCTCGATGCGCGATACAGGACGAGATTATGTGTCGCAGTTCGGGCGCCGGTGGTGTTGCCATAATCGAGCAGATAGGTGTCCACCGGAAGGACCGTCGATGACAACGCAATCAATCCGCCCGGCCGGAAGCCGTTGTCAGGCGCTTCGTCCCATTCGTAGCCAAGCATACCGATTGCCAGAGAGTTGGTCTGACCGGCTTGCACCGCAGTATTCCGCCAGAATCTGAACTGTGCGAGGTCCGAGGGGATCGTGATCGTGTCGCCGCGAAATGAATCCACCTGGAAGATGGTGCCGGTCAGCGCATTTTCAGGACGTCCTCCATCGGACGGAGGGCTGAAGCTCGGATCGCGCCAGGTGCCGGTCCACTCCGGCGTCGGGTCGATTTTTGCGGCGGCGTGGGTTTCCTTGTAGCAGACGAGAATGCGGTTCGCCGTGCCGTTCGCATCCGCTTCCCATCGCGTTTTCCAGTAAACCTCGTTGCCGCTCATGAAGATGAGATGCACGCCCGCATCACGTGCGGCCTCTACATTGGTCCGGAGATCGCCGGACCAATATTCATCGTGTCCGACCGACATGAACACCTTGTAGTTCGTCAGCGGGATGTTGCCCGGCCCCGCGTCGACGGTTGAGATGTAGGTCACATCGTATCCGTTTCGCTCGAGCCAGCGAATTGCTGCATATTCCGCGCTGAACACGAAATCCTGCGGGCCAGCATATAGCCCAATGCCGTCACGTGTACCGAAGGGCCGGTTGTAGCTGACTTTGAAAGCGCGCCCGTCACCACTCTGCGTCGCATTTCCTCCGTACAGGCTTGCACCGCCCCAGCCGTTATAGGCATGCCATGTGGTGTCGCAGGTCTTGAAGACGATGTCCCGCGCCACACCGTCATTGCGGACGACAAAGGTAATATGGCTTTCGCCGGCTGTCGTGTCCTGACGGACAAGCTTTGCGATATACACGCCGGAGACCGCCGTCGCGGGGACGGTCCACGTGACGGTGACGTTCCAGTTGGCGGCATCGTACAGACCGATCGACGGATCACCGTCCGGTTGCGACGGCTGGATCGACGCGGTGTTCTGCTGAATGGACGTTACGAAACGAGCGCCGGCGCCGCCGTAATAGCCAAGGCGATAGATGTCGATCCGGTAGTTCGTCGAATCAGTATTGATCTTGAAGCCGATCTGGCTTCCACTATTGACGCTGATGCTGGTGGCGAAGCCTTCGATATTGGTGGCTGCCGGACCGCTGAGGTCCCATACTGCTTGAGGGGTGCCGGTGTTCTGGTTTTCGATAACGATCGGATTTGGTGCCATTTGCTAGCATCTTTGCTGTGGGAAACGTGACTGCAATAAATCGTCGTCTGCAAAGCTTGGTATCGAACGACTACTCGAGCGTTCATTAATCGACGTTCACAATCTAGTGCGATTGCGATGGCGCCGTGACACCACGTTCGATTGTTGAGAGACTAACCGCCGGCCCCAGAGGTTAACCGATCAGTCAGGGAGTGATGATCCGATGCAAGAACGACCGACTTGGACCGAAGGCAAAACCTGGTTGTATCGCGGCTATCAGGTCACGCACGCTCGTGACGGAAAAAGCCTGGAGGTTCGCAAAGGTGGCGAGCCGCCGATGAAAAGCCTTGCCAAGCCGGTCACATACAAGGAGGTAACCGACTACATCGACAGACTCCATCCCTCGGCGCCCTGACGAGATTCCCCGGTCGGGGTACATCAGTGTCGTGATTGTGTGCGGAGCTTCGAGAGAGAAACACTCGGATCGTTCGCATCGCCGAAGAGTTACGGCCCGACCCAACGCCGCACCGCATCCATCGTGTCCGCAGGCGACGCGTTGAAGCAGATGGAGGCCTCCGGTGCCAGCCGGTGCACGAGGTTGATGATCTTCTCGAACAGCAGCAGTTGCTCGGCGGGCTCGCGCAGGCCGGCGCCAATGACAACGCAGTCGAACCGCTTCGACTCGAGCGCCATGGCCACCACCTGCTCGGCGGTATCGCCGAGATCGACTAGGCAGGCGTCCGCCTCATAGCCGTGGCTGCGCAACTGATCGATCTGCGCGTCGATATAGTTCCTGATGAGTTCCGGCGTGAGCTGCGGAAAGGCGCTGAAGTCCGCGAATGCGGGATCGATGCCAATTGCAAGCACGGTCGTCGCCATAGCGCGCTCCTGGTCCGAAGAAGCCGGATCGAGACATGAACAGCCAACGCCGCACACGCCAAGGGCGTTCCTCGTCCCAGCACAAGGACAGGTGAGAGCGGGTGAAGAACTGCTCGAAGAAAGCGCCGAGCACGCGGTTTTGCGTGTTCGGCCGCGACGCAATATCGGAGCTCGGCAATTTTGTCACCGGTAGCGGGATATTTAAGGGACCGTTCACACCATGCTGAGAAGCTTCTGGTGACATTTGGAAGTTTGATTCGCCGATCATGAATACCAGATCGACAATTGCGTCGCCTGGCCCGCCAACGCAGGAACCCAGACATGTTTGGAAGCCGGAAATCGCGTGCCGGTGACATTGCCAAGACTGCCGCCGACGTCATCACTGCCAACCTGATGATCGCAGATGCGTCACTGACCATCACCTACATGAATCGTGCGGTGACCAGGCTGCTCACCGACGCGGAAGCCGACATCCGCAAGGAGCTTCCGGGCTTCTCGGTCGCCAAACTGATCGGCAGCAGCATCGACGTCTTTCACAAGAATCCCGCCCATCAGCGCCAAGTGCTGGGGCAGTTGAAGTCGCCGCATCGGGCGACCATCAGGTTCGGTGGGCGCGCCTTCGATCTCGTGGTAACGCCGCTCGGGACCGACAACGAACAGCGCTCGGGCTTCGCCGTGGAATGGTTCGATGCATCGGTCCGGCTGCAGAACCTGGACTTCCGCGCGCAGACCATTGCGATCGGCCGCGTCCAGGCGGTGATCGAATTCAATCTCGACGGCAGCGTCATCACCGCCAATGAGAATTTCCTGCGCGCGCTCGGCTATTCGCTGGCCGAGATCCAGGGCAAGCACCATAGCATGTTTGTCGAGGCCTCGTTCCGCGATAGCCCGAATTATCGGGAGTTCTGGCAGAAGCTGAATCGCGGAGAGTTCGAGGCTGGCGAATTCAAGCGGATCGGCAAGGGTGGCAAGGAGGTGTGGATTCTGGCGTCCTACAATCCAGTATTTGATGAAAATGGCAAGCCGTTCAAGGTGGTCAAATTCGCAACCGACGTGACCGAGCAGAAGCTGCGCAATGCTGATTTTGCCGGCCAGATCGCGGCCATCGACAAGTCCCAGGCCGTGATCGAATTCGCGATGGACGGCACGGTAAAAACGGCGAATGCGAATTTCCTGAAAGCCCTGGGCTACACGCTGCACGACATCCAGGGCCGTCACCACAGCATGTTCGTCGATCCGGCCGAGTGCGACCTGCCTGCCTATCGGGAATTCTGGGCCGCGCTGAATCGCGGCGAATACCAGGCCGGTGAATTTCGCCGCATCGGCGCCGGCGGGCGTGATGTCTGGATCCAGGCCTCCTACAATCCGATCATGGATCTCAACGGCAGGCCGTTCAAAGTCGTCAAATATGCCTCCGACGTCACCGCGCAGGTTATCGCGCGGCTGAAGAGCGAGCGCGTCCGCGGCATGATGGAGCAGGTCGCGGCCGGGGCCGAGGAGTTGAATGCCTCGGTGCGAGAGATCTCTGAGGCGATGGTCAAGTCGAAGGAAACGGCTGCGGCGGCCACCGATCATGTGCAATCCGCCGACCACCAGGCGCAACGGCTGACCGCCGCTGCGGCCTCGATGAGCGGCATCCTGCAAATGATCGGCGACATCACCGGCCAGATCAATCTGCTGGCGCTGAACGCGACGATCGAGTCGGCGCGCGCCGGCGAGGCCGGCCGTGGCTTTGCGGTGGTCGCCGCCGAGGTCAAGAACCTCGCCAACCAGGCCAAGCAGGCGACCGACAAGATCGGCGTCGAGATCGACTCGCTCAATGGCATTTCCGCTGACGTGGTCACCGCGCTGGGCACGGTCCGCCGCTCGATCGAGGCGGTGGGAGAATATGTGACGTCGACCGCGGCCGCAGTCGAGGAGCAGAGCGTCGTCACCGGCGAGATGTCGTCGAGCATGCAGCGCGCCGCCAACGAGGCCGCCGCCATCGGCTGATAGTAGCGGATCGCCACGGGCGCGGATCGCGAGATCAGGCGAGTTGGTACCACGTCGGAGGTGCCTTACCTCTCCCCATTGGGGAGAGGTCGGATCGCATCGCAAGATGCGATCCGGGTGAGGGGGATGAACCCCATCGAGGGACCGTAACCCTTCGTCCGGCGCTGCGCGCCGACCTCTCCCTGTGGGAGAGGTGAACAACGGCGGTCACGCCGAGTCAAACAAGAGTCGTCACGCCCTGCGGTGCCGCTACTGATCACGCAGCATGATCAGGGGGTCGGCGGTGTCGGGGACCTTGCGCCACTGCGCATTGTCATCAGCCTCGAATTGCCAGGTCTCGCCCTTCTCGGACATCAACAGCATCTGGCCGTGATCGAGCCGCCAAACCGTCGGCGCGAATGCCGTCACCGCCGGTTCGCATTTCGGCTTCAGGAAGACCTGGAAATTGTCCTGGCCGGCTTCGGTGTTGGTCAGCGTCAGGCCGCAGATCGCCTGTCCGTTGCCGCGCACCATGGACCAGTCTCCGATCATCTGGTCCATCGATTTGGCGAGCGCGCGGGCCGCGGCGAGGTTTTGCAGGATGTAGACGCCCTCGCCGGTCCGGTGCCCCTCGAAGATGCCGCTCTCGACCTCGGTGAAATCGATCACCGGTTCGCCGGCCGCATTCTGCAGCCGCACGATGTCGAGGCCCTTGATGTTCCAGGCGGCGATGTCCATGGTGAAGGGCAGCGCCGCCGGACAGGAAGGCTCGAGCTCGAGCTTGAGGCCTTGCGCCGTGGCATCGCCCTTTAGCGTCACGACGCAGGTCTTGCTGCGCTCAGTGGTGGCAAGCTCCCACTGCCCGATCATTTCCTGTTTCAGCGACGAGGCATCCTGGGACGACGCAGGTCCAGCGCCGCCGGCAATTGCCAGCAGCACGGCCACGACGCTGAAACGGCGGACTGACATCGACGATCCCTGATCAACGTCCCTTTACCGGGGTCTCCGCAACCGGCGTGAGCGGCGGCTTGCCGGCGAACCAACTCTTGAGATTGTCGACCACGAGCTGGTCCATGGCATTGCGCGTTACCACGGAAGCCGAACCGATATGTGGCAGCACCACGACATTCTGCATCGACTTCAGCTCGTCCGGCACGTTCGGCTCGGTGGCGAACACGTCGAGACCGGCGGCCAGGATGGTCCCCGATTTCAAGGCCGCGATCAGCGCCGGCTCATCCACGACCGAACCTCGCGCGACGTTGATCACCACGCCGCGCGGGCCGAGCGCCTTCAACACCTCGGCATTGATCATTTTCGCAGTGGAGGCGCCGCCGGGCACGATCACGACAAGCGTATCCACCGCCTTCGCCATCTCGATCAGGTCGGGATAGTGCTGGTAGGACACGCCGGCCGCGGGATTGCGCGAATGATAGACGACGGGAACGAGCGAAGCCTCGAGCCTGCGGCCGATCGCCTGCCCGATCCGCCCCATGCCGACGATGCCGACCTTGCGGTCGCGCAGCGAGCCGACGCTCAAGGGATAGTTCTGCGTCTGCCAGAGGCCGGAGCGCACATAGCGGTCGGCCTTGATGAATTCGCGCAGGGTCGCGATCAGGAGGCCCATGGCGACGTCGGCGACCTCCTCGGTCAGGACGTCGGGCGTGTTGGTAACGATGATGTTGTGCTCACGCGCATAGGCGGATTCGACATGGTCGTAGCCGACGCCGAAGCTCGCGACGAGTTCGAGCTTCGGGAATTGCGCCAGCACGGTCCTGTCGGTCGACACGGTGTGATAGGTCACGGCCATGCCGCGGATCCTGGCCTTGGTCTCCGGCGTCAAGCGTTCGAGATCGGCGCGGTTTTCCGCAGTGTGCAGGATGAACTGATCGGGAAAGCCATTCTGCAGAATGGGACGGATCGGCCCGTAAACCAAAAGGTCGATCTTGTCAGAAGAGATAGTTGCAGCCATCAGCTTTCCTTTCCAAGCGCGCTCTCGTGCCAGCGCCGCAGTACCAGGTGCGAAATTAGCGCCAGCACCCCATAGATGACAATCCCGGCGACCGAGAGCAGGAACAACGCCGCGAACATACGTGGAATGTTGAGACGATAGCCGGACTCGGCAATGCGGAACGCGAGACCGGAGCCTGCGCCCGCGGTGCCGGCCGCGATCTCGGCGACGACGGCGCCGATCAGCGACAGACCGCCCGCGATCCTTAACCCCCCGAGGATGAACGGCAACGCCGCGGGCAGTTTCAGAAAGCATAACGTCTGCAGCCGCGTCGCGCCGTAGAGCTGGAACAATCCGGCGAGGTTGCGGTCGACCGAATTGAGCCCGAGCGTGGTGTTGGACAGGACCGGAAAGAAGGCGACGATCCAGGCGCAGACCACCACCGCGCTCTGTTGCTGCAGATAGATCAGAAGCAGTGGCGCGATCGCAATCACCGGCGTGACCTGCAGGATCACCGCATAGGGGAACAGCGAATATTCCAGCCATTTCGATTGGTTGAACAACAGCGCCAGCGCGATGCCGCCGATTGCGGCCGCCACGAAACCTTCGAGCGTGGTCAGCAGCGTGACGCCCAGCGATTGCGACAGCACCGGCCAGTCGCCAATCAGTGTCTGGAACACCGCCACCGGCCCCGGCAGCACATAGGGCTGGATATTGTTGACGCGAACGATCGCTTCCCACAGCAGGATGGCAGCCGCGAAGACGACGACCGGCAATAGCAGGCGGACCGCATGCAGCGAGGACTTCATGCGCCGGCCTGTCCCGCATAGGCCGGCGCCAGCGCGCCCGAAACCTGACGGCAGAAGCCGGCATATTCGGCGGAGGTGCGGAATTCCTCGCTACGCGGCTCGGTCGCGCTGATGCGAAACTCCGCGCCGATCCGCCCCGGCCGCGCCGTCATCACGATCACGCGCTGCGAGAGATACACCGACTCGAACACCGAATGGGTGACGAAGATCACGGTCTTGTGCAGCTTGCGCCAGAGCGCGAGCAGATCGTTGTTGAGGCGGAAACGCGTGATCTCGTCCAGCGCCGCGAACGGCTCGTCCATCAGCAGAATATCGGGATCGGTGACCAGCGCCCTGGCCAACGAGACGCGCATCTTCATGCCGCCGGACAGTTCGCGCGGATAGGCGTGTGCGAATTCGGCGAGCCCGACCTGCGCCAACGCCTCGTCGATGCGCGCATCCGCCTCGCTCGTCGGCGCATGGGCAAGCTTCAGCGGCAGGCGGACATTGTCGCGCACGCTCGCCCACGGCATCAGGGTCGGCTCCTGGAACACGAAGCCGATCGAGTGATGGCCGCGTACTTCCGCCGCGAGATGCGAGACGCTGACGGTGCCGGCGGTCGGCGCCGCAAGGCCGGCGATCAGCCGCAGCGCGGTGGATTTGCCACAACCCGACGGCCCGACCAGCGTCACGAATTCTCCCCGCTTGACCTCGAGATCGAGCGGGCCGAGCGCCGCGACGCCGCTGTCATAAACCTTCGTGACCCCACGCAGGCTCACCGCAAGCGAGGAGCCGGCGTCCAGTTCGCTCGGGGCTGGCTCGGCCATCACGGAAGCAATCTTCGCGCTCAGTTCTTCGGTCGCAGGTCGAGCCCAACGCCCTTGTTGACGAAGCGCAGCGTATAGGCCTGGCGGAAGTCGATATCGGAGCGAACGACGCCGGCCCGCACCATCTTGTCGAAGAAGCTCGCCATCCGTTCGTCGGTCATGGCGCCGATGCCGTTCTTCAGGGAGTCGCCGGAATCGACGATGCCGTATTCCTTCATCTTGTCGATGGAATAGCTGAGCAGTTCGTCAGTCATTTCCGGATTGAGCTTCTTGATCATGGCATTCGCAGCGGCATTGTCGCCGTAGAGATAGTTGTACCAGCCGATGATGGAGGCGTCGACGAAGCGCTGCACGAGATCGGGCTTCTTCTCGACCATGTCGCGGCGGGTCTCGATCAGGGTCGAATAGGTGTTGAAGCCGTAATCGGCGAGCAGGAAGATACCGGGCTTGAAGCTTGCGGCCTTCTCCACCGCGAACGGCTCCGAGGTGACATAGCCCTGCATCGCGCTTTTCTTGTCGACGATGAAGGGCTGCGGGTTGAAGGTGTACGGCTTCACCTTGCTCTCGCTGAATCCGTATTCGGATTTGAGCCACTGGAAGTAGGTCGTCATACCCTCCTTGGAGACGAGCAGCGTCAGCGGTTTCAGATCCTCGAGCTTGGTTGCCTTGATGTCAGGATGGGTCAACAGCACCTGCGGATCCTTCTGGAACATCGCGGCGACGGCGACCAGCGGCACGTTGTTGGTGACCGCGTCGAAGGATTGCAGCGAGTTCGCACTCATGAAGAAATCGATCTTGCCGGCGATCAGGAGGATGCGATTGTTGTTGTTGGGACCGCCGGGAACGATGGTGACGTCGAGGCCGTATTTGTTGTAGGTGCCGTCGGCCACCGCCTGGAAGAAGCCGCCATGCTCGGCCTCCGCGACCCAGTTGGTGCCGAACGAAACCTTGTCCAGGGTCTGGGCCTTTGCAGGCGCAAAGGCCGCAACCAGGGCGCACACGGCTATGGTTAACGCTCGCAGCAAAAAGGCCCGCTTCATGGTTGGACTCCGTCGCTGGTTATGGCCCATGATGGGTGATGGACGCCGAATGCGCCCGCGGCAGGGCCGGCAAATTACCTCGCAAATCCGCGCAAAGGAACGCTTGGCAGAGAAATGACTTCGACTGTTCCACCCCGCGACTGGACCGAAATCCGCTGGCCGGAGATCGCTGGCACCGATCCGGCGCGCTGGATCGCGGTATTGCCGCTCGCGGCGACCGAGCAACACGGGCCACATCTGCCCCTCGGCACCGACGTCATGATCGCCGAAGCCTATCTGGCCCTTGTGCGCGAGCTGTTGCCCGTGGGCCTCCCCGCCACCTTCCTGCCGCTGCAGCCGGTTGGCATTTCCACCGAGCATATCGACTTTCCTGGCACGCTGACGCTGCCGGCCGATGTCGCATTGAAGACGTGGACGACGCTCGGCGACAGCGTGGCGCGCGCAGGCGTCAAAAAGCTGGTGATGGTCACGAGCCATGGTGGCAACAGCGCCGCGATGAGCCTGGTCGCGCAGGATCTGCGTGCGCAACACGAGATGCTGGTGGTCACCACAAGCTGGTCGCGGCTGAGCGCGGCGGAAAAGCTGTTCGATGCGGAAGAAGTGCGTCACGGCATTCATGGCGGCGCGGTCGAGACCTCGATCATGCTGGCGCGCTATCCGCAGACGGTGCTTAGGGGCGCGATCTCGGATTTTCATCCCGCCAGCATCGCGATCGAAAAGGATCACCGCTGGCTATCGACGCAACGGCCCGCGCCTTTCGCCTGGCAAACGCAAGACCTGCACGCAAGCGGCGCGGTCGGCGATGCGACCAAGGCTTCCGCGGAGAAGGGCGAGCGCCTGCTCGATCACGGCGCACGCGCGTTCTGCGAGCTGCTTATCGACGTCGATAACTTCGACGTGAACAAGCTCGCAGCCGGGCCGCGCTCATCCACTAAGCCGCTGTTCTGACAGCAAAATAATCGACAGCCATAGCCTTCCTCCTCCGCTTCGAACCCAAATCGCGGAGGCTCCGTCCAACGGTGCGTGCGGGCCATCCCGGCGCCGCCTTCAACAGGATGGAGTTATCCATGTCGATCAAGACCAAGATTGCTGCTCTCGCCCTCGCCGCGCTCGCTGTCACCGGCACGATCGCGACGTCGACCACCCAAGCGCAAGCCAAGCCGTTCCACCACCACCACTGGGGCTGGGGCGTCGGAGCCGGCCTCGTCGGCGCAGCGGTTGTCGGCAGCGCCATCGCCGCGAACAACGGCTACTACTACGACGGCTATCGCCGCTGCGGCTGGGTTCGCCAGTACGATGCGTTCGGCAATTACATGGGCCGCGTGCGTACCTGCAATTTCTGATCGATCGACGGAGCGGTTTTGGTTGACCCGTTTTCTGCGCAGATAAGTCTACGCAATCTGCGTAAACTCGATTGCTACGCGAGCCGATAAACCTCCTTCGCTCGAAAACACGTCGACCGTGGATTGTGCGTCCGGCACGGGCGCCTCATCCACCCCGTGTCGTACCCCGACCCGCCCGGCTGTCCCCCCGGGCGGGTCATCCACGTTCGGATCTGGCCGCGACAAGATGATCGCGCCTTCTGTTGCAAAACTGTCATTGAGCGATGCCATCCAGCGGTAATGACTCGCCGTTTCTTGCTATTGCGAATTATTCGCAATAAGGATTGTGGTACGGTGTGGCTTCCCCGATCTGCGCGATGGAGGGGAATCAGGACATGCGACTGGGGCAAAGGCGGCGTGATGATTTCGTGTGCGGGAAGGCGTCGTAGCAGCGCTTCGGGAACGGGCACGCCGAACCGTCGCGACGTCCAGTTTGGAAGCATCTCCGCCATGCCGCGCCGCAGCCGATCCCTTGAGCAGATTCTCGGCCATGCGGCGGCCGCGACCTTGGCCTTGAGCGGCGCGGCGGTTGCGGCCGATATCAAACTGCCGGTCAAGGCGCCGTACGCACAGCCGCTGTTCGACTGGACCGGGCTCTATATCGGCGCGCATACGGGCTACGGCTTCGGCTCCTCGAATGCAGTGCTGGCCGATCCCCTCGTCAGCACCAGCAGCAGCAATGTGAGCGGCGTGATTGGCGGGGTGCAGGCGGGCTACAATGTTCGCCTGCCGTCCGGCCTGCTCGTGGGTGTCGAAGGCGATGTGAGCTTTCCGAACTATCTGCCCTCGAATTCGGTGGTGACGTCGCTTGCGACGCCGCGCACCGACTTCGTCGAGCAATGGGACTATGTCGGCACGATACGCGGCCGCCTCGGCTATGCGAGCGGCCCATGGCTCGCTTACGTGACCGGCGGCTTCGCCTATACCGGCGGGCGCTTCCTCAACACGCCGACGGCGATCGGCGACGAGGAGAAGGAGATTCATGTCCGCCTTGGCTGGGCTGCCGGCGCGGGATTCGAGTATGCCTTCGCCCCGCACTGGACCGCGCGACTCGAATATCTCTACAGCCGGTTCGACAGGGCCAACATCCAGTTCCTGCCGTCGGGCACGCGGTATTCCTCCAGCCTCGACTTCCAGTCGGTGCGCATCGGCCTCAATCGCAAGATCGAGTGGCCGGGCGCCCCGGGCCTGACACCGAACACCGACATCACCGATCCCGAATCCGATCGCTGGGAGATCCACGGCCAGACCACCTACCTGCCGCAGGGCTATCCGGCGTTCTACGCGCCCTACAGCGGCACGAACAGCCTGACGCCGGCCCGGCAGGCGCAGTCGACCTGGAGCAACAGCCTGTTCCTGAATGCACGGCTCTGGGAAGGCGGCGAGATCTATTACAATCCCGAGCTGCTGCATGGCTTCGGCTTGAACGACACCGTCGGTCTCGGCGGCTTTTCCAGCGGGGAAGCGCAGAAATCGAACTTCCCCTACCCGCATTACAACACCTCGCGCCTGTTCGTGCGCCAGACCTTCGGCTTCGGCGGCGAGCAGGAGGAATTGCCGAGCGGGCCGCTCCAGCTCGGCGGCAAGGTCGACGTTTCAAGATTGACACTGCAGGCCGGCAAATTCGCCGTGCTCGACGTGTTCGACGGCAACGCCTACGCCAAGGACACGCGCAAGGATTTCATGAACTGGGCCATGTGGGCGCCGGGCGCCTTCGACTATTCCGCCGACAAGGTCGGCCTCACCTATGGCATCACCGCCGAGCTCAATCAGAAACGATGGGCATTGCGCGGCGGATATTTCCTGATCCCGTCGGTATCGAACGCCAACAGCTTCGATACAGCCGTGTTCGAGCGCGGAACTTACGTGCTCGAATATGAGGGACGCTATTCAGTGTTCTCGCTGCCGGGCAAGATACGCACGATCGCCTGGCTGAACAGCGCCTTCTCCGGCAGCTATCGCGAGACGCTGGACAATCCCGCCCTCAATCTCGACATCGCGCTGACCCGTACCGGCCGCATCAAATACGGCTATGTCATTAATCTGGAACAGGCGCTCTCCGACGATCTCGGCGTGTTCAGCCGCTGGAGCTGGAATAACGGCAAGACCGAGATCATGGCCTTCACCGACATCGACGCCTCGCTGTCGCTGGGCGCCTCGATCAAGGGCACCAAATGGGGCCGGCCGGATGACGTCATCGGCATTGGCGGCGCGATCAATTCGCTGTCAAATGACCACCGCGATTTCATCGCCGCCGGGGGTCTCGGCATTCTGATCGGTGACGGCGCGCTCAACTACCGCCGCGAGCGCATCCTCGAAGCCTACTATGCCTACGCCCTGACCAAGCAGGTCACCTTGACGGCGGACTATCAGTTCATCACAAACCCGGCCTACAACGCCGACCGTGGGCCGGTGCACATCTTCTCAGGAAGGCTGCACGGGGAATTCTAGAGCATATCTTCCCATGCAAGATCGTGCTCACACGAAACGACGGTGCGGGAGGTCGGTTTAAACAGCCATTGTCCCGCCTTCGCCTCGGGTGATGAGGAGCCGCCATGCTCGAACAATCCGCTCAGCCTAACCTCATCGATATCCGCGGCGTCTGTCGCTCCTTTCCCAAGGGCAGCGGCGAGAACCTGCTGGTGCTCGAAAACGTCGACCTGACCATCCGCGCCGGCGAGATCGTCGGCCTGCTCGGCCGCTCCGGCTCCGGCAAATCGACGCTGCTCCGGATCATCGCCGGCCTCGTCGACCCGTCCTCGGGAGAAGCGGCCTGCCGCGGCAAGAAGATCGCAGGTCCCCCCAACGGCGTCGCGATGGTGTTCCAGTCGTTTGCGCTGTTTCCCTGGCTCACGGTGCTGCAGAATGTCGAGCTCGGGCTCGAAGCACTCGGCATCGATGCCGCCGAACGACGCACCCGCGCGCTCGCCGCGATCGACCTGATCGGCCTCGATGGTTTCGAATCCGCCTACCCCAAGGAATTGTCCGGCGGCATGCGCCAGCGCGTCGGGTTCGCGCGCGCCCTGGTGGTGCATCCGGACCTGCTGTTGATGGACGAGCCGTTCTCGGCGCTCGACGTCCTGACCGCCGAAACGCTGCGCACCGACTTGATCGATCTGTGGACCGACGGCCGCCTGCCGATCAAATCGGTGCTGATGGTGACGCACAATATCGAGGAGGCGGTGCTGATGTGCGACCGCATTCTGGTGTTCTCGTCCAATCCCGGCAGGGTGGCGACCGAGATCAAGGTCGACTTCCCGCATCCGCGCAACCGTCTCGATCCGGCGTTCCGGCAGCTCGTCGACAGCATCTATGGCCGCATGACGCAGCGGACCGACGCCAAGTCGAGCCCAGCAACCGAGGCGGCTTCCGGCGCGGGCGTCGGCACGGCGCTCGGCCATGTCTCGTCCAACGAACTGTCCGGCTTGATCGAGACGCTGGCAGGGCCGCCCTATCACGGCCACGCCGACCTGCCGGTTCTCGCCGGCAGCCTGCAAATGGAGACGGACGAGATCCTGCATCTCGGCGAGGCGCTGCAGCTGTTGCGGTTCGCGCGCTTAAGCGAGGGCGACCTGGTGCTGACCGAAGCCGGTCTGCGCTTTGCCAATCTCGAAACCGACGCGCGCAAGAAACTGTTCGCCGAGCATCTGATCAGCTACGTGCCGGTGATGGGCCTGATCAAACGCGTGCTTGACGAACGCCCGTCCCACACGGCCCCCGCCGCGCGATTCCGCAACGAGCTCGAGGACTACATGTCCGAGGACTATGCGGACGAGACGCTGAAGACCATCGTCTCATGGGGACGCTATGCCGAGCTGTTCGCCTATGACGAACAGTCGGAGACGTTCAGCCTGGAGAACCCGCATTAGCCGACGCGGCCTGTCCCTACCTCGCCGCCGCAACAAACCCTGTCATTCCGGGGCGACGCGAAGCGGCGAGCCCGGAATCCATCGAGCAGCAGATGCGGGTGGAAACATGGATTCTCTGATGTGCAATTGCACATCATAGCTCGCCACTGCGTGGCGCCCCGGAATGACCGGGATGGGCGGTTCGCCTTCTCCACGTTCTTGCGGGGAGAGGTCGCGTGCTCACCCCGCCGGCTGGAACGAATCGGGGCGGGCCATGGCCCAGGCGTCGCGGAAGCGGCGGTCCTGGGTGCCTTCGAGCAATTCGCCCGGGCGCAGCGCCGGGTAGAGTTCGGCAAAGGTGCGGACTTCCGTGGTCGATGTCCGCTGGGTGAAATGGATCGGCCGCAACTCCTGCGGATGCTCGAGGCCGGCGGCGGCGAGCAGCTCGGCCAGCGCATGCAGCGTCGCGTGGTGATAATTGCAGACGCGCTCGATCTTGTCGGGCACGTAGAGCGCGCGATTGCGGATCGGGTCCTGCGAGGTCACTCCGGTCGGACAGCGGTCGGTGTGGCAGCTCAAGGACTGGATGCAGCCGAGCGCAAACATGAAGCCGCGCGCCGAATTGCACCAGTCGGCGCCGATCGACATCGCGCGTGCCATGTCGAAGGCAGTCGCGATCTTGCCGGAGGCGCCGATCTTGATGCGGTTACGCGCATCGATGCCGACCAGCGCATTGTGGGCAAAATTGACGCCTTCGCGCATCGGCATGCCCAGATGATCCATGAATTCCAGCGGCGCAGCGCCAGTGCCGCCCTCATTGCCGTCGATCACGATGAAGTCGGGATAGATCCCGCTCTTGAGCATCGCCTTGCAGATCGCGAGGAATTCCCAGGGATGGCCGATGCAGAGCTTGAAGCCGGCCGGCTTGCCGCCCGACAGCCTGCGCATCTCGCCGACGAAGGCCATCATCTCAAGCGGCGTCGAGAACGCCTTGTGCGAGGCCGGCGAAATGCAATCTTCCCTTAGGGGAACGCCCCTGATCTTGGCGATCTCTTCCGAGACTTTTGCCGCGGGCAGCACGCCGCCATGGCCGGGCTTGGCGCCCTGGCTCATCTTGAGCTCGACCATCTTGATCTGCTCCTCAGTGGCGATACGCGCGAACTCGTCCGCATTGAACGTGCCGTCGAGATTGCGGCAGCCGAAATAGCCGGAGCCGATCTCCCAGATGATGTCGCCGCCCTTCTCGCGGTGGTACGGGCTGACGCCGCCTTCGCCGGTGTCATGCGCAAAGCCGCCCTTCCTGGCGCCGGCATTCAGCGCGCGCACCGCGTTCGGGCTGAGCGCGCCGAAGCTCATCGCGGAGATGTTGAAGACCGAGGCGGAATAAGGCTTGGCGCAATCGGGGCCGCCGATGGTGATGCGGAATTTCTCGTTCGAATGGGGCTTTGGCACCACCGAATGATGCATCCACTCATAGCCCTCGCGGTAGACGTCCTCCTGGGTGCCGAACGGCCGCTTGTCCAGCACCATCTTGGCGCGCTGATAGACGACGGCGCGGGTGTCGCGGGAGAACGGCATGCCGTCCTTCTCGCTCTCGAAGAAATACTGCCGCATCTCCGGGCGGATCTCTTCGAGCAGGAAGCGCAGATGCGCCGAGATCGGATAGTTGCGCAGCACCGCGTGATGCTTCTGCATGAGGTCGCGGACACCCAGCAGCGTCAGCGCGCCGAAGATCAGTAAGGGGATCAGGATGACGTCGATCAGCTTCCGGTCGACGATGCCGAACACGAGCAGGAGCGCAGTGACCACCGAGCAGATCGTGAGCACGATGAAGCGCGGCGAGAACGGAAGCAGCAGCGTTGCCATGAAACCCCTCAGCGGATCCTGCCGAACTGGTTATCGGCGGGCGGAGAGCCTAATCGATCCCGCGCCGTCCGCCACACGCTACACGGTATAATGGGTCTTCGGGTTCACGGATGTGACACCGACGCTACACGATCCGGGGTGGTGTATTGCGCTGCAACGAAAGGGGGAAGAGGCACCCCGCCGTCATTCCGGATCGATGCGAAGCATCGGGCCCGGAATCCATCGGGCCACAAACGCCGCGGAGAAATGGATTCCGGGCTCGCGCTGCGCGCGCCCCGGAATGACGGGCGAGAGAGTTGGCTTAAAACTCGAAGCCGATCAGCGCTCGACGAAGGCCTTTTCGATCACGAAATGGCCGGGCGTGCTGTGGCTGCCTTCGGTGAAGCCGCGGCCCTCGAACAGCTTACGCAGGTCCTCCAGCATCGCCGGGCTGCCGCACATCATGATGCGGTCAGTCTCAAGATCGAGCGGCGGCTGGTGGATGTCGTTGAAGAGCTGATCCGACGTGATCAGGTCGGTGATGCGGCCGCGGTTGCGGAACGGCTCGCGGGTCACGGTCGGATAATAGAGCAGCTTCTCGGCGAGCAGCGGGCCGAACAATTCGTCGTCGCGCAGATTGGCGACCAGATCCTCGCCATAGGCGAGCTCGGCGACCTGGCGGCAGCCATGGACCAGCACAATGGTCTCGTAGCGGTCATAGACCTCGGGGTCTTTGATCAGGCTCGCGAAGGGAGCCAGACCCGTGCCGGTCGACAGCAGCAGCAGCCGCTTGCCGGGGATGAGATTGTCGGTGATCAGCGTGCCGGTCGCCTTGCGGCCGACCAGGATGATGTCGCCTTCCCGGATCTTCTGCAGCTTGGAGGTCAGCGGACCGTCCTGCACCTTGATCGAGAAGAACTCGAGCTCTTCCTCGTGATTGGCGCTCGCCATCGAATAGGCGCGCAGCAGCGGCCGGCCATCGATCTCGAGGCCGATCATGGCGAACTGGCCGTTCTGGAAGCGGAAGCCGGAATCGCGGGTGGCTCGGAAGCTGAAAAGCGTATCGGTCCAGTGACGAACAGAAAGGACCTTCTCTCGATAGAACGCGCTCATGTGTCTGGTTTTTCCGATTGACCTTACATAAACGAGGCCGAGTAGCGGCTGCTCGACCGCACGTAATTGACTGACATCAAGGGGAAGCCCGCCTGCCCGTCGCGCCGCTGACACACATAATGGAATTCATCCATTGTGCAATTGCGAACTCAGCATGGCTGTCGATTGATTTCGCAGAATGGTTCAAAACATCGTTGTTAAGGTTTCCGACGCGGCGCAATTAACTTGCCGGAAACGATGCCGGTAGAGCAATTAATTCCACACGGCACTATTGAGAGAGGAAAATCGACTTGGCGATCCCGATCAGCCAGCGGATTTTTGTCGACGCGGTCACGAAATATTGCCTGGCCCGTAACATTACGGTCGAGGTGCGGTCGGAGGCCTGGCTGATCGTCATGCAACGTGGGCAGCGGCGGCACCTCGCCTTCGCCTATGACGTCGGGCTGAACAGCGCGGTCGCGCACCAGATCGCCAACGACAAGGCGGCTACCGCCGAGGTGCTACAATGTTTTGGGGTGCCCTGCATCCCCCATACCCTGTTCCTTGGGCCGAAGCTTGCGGCCTATACGCGGTCGGCCGGCTCCTGGGAAACGATGCTCCGCCTGCTGGCCGAGCATCCCAACGGGCTCGTCGTCAAGCCAAACGAGGGCACGTCGGGCGAGGGAGTCTTCCGGGTGACGACCAAGCATGCGCTCGAGCTCGCGGTCGGCAGGATCCTGGCGGCCTACCCAAGCCTCGCTATCTCGCCCTATGTCGAGATCGAGGACGAGATTCGTGTTGTCTTGGTCGATGATCTCCCGGTCGTCGTCTACAGCAAGGAGCGCCCGTTCGTGATCGGCGACGGCAGGCATTCGCTGCTCGAGCTTGCGCTCGCGGCCATGCCTGCCGAGCGGCGATCGACGGCGCTGCCCGGCCTGATCGCAGCGATCGGGCGGGCCGAGCTCGATGCGATCGTCCCGGAGGGCGAGCGGCGCATCCTCAACTGGCGCCACAACCTCGATTCCGGCGCGCGACCGGTGCTGCTGAAGCAGGGCGAGACGCGCGACACCTGCATCGAGATCGCGATCAAGGCCGCCCGCGCGATCGGCATCCGCTTCGGCTCGATCGACGTCGTACGCACCGATGGCGCCTGGCGGATCCTCGAAGTCAACGCCGGCGTGAAGATGGAAGCGCTGAGCCGCTCGCACCCGGAATTGGCTTATGCCGCGTATGAAGCGGCGCTGGATAGGGTGTTTGCGTAACGAGGCGGCAGCGACACTGTCAGACCCTCATGGTGAGGAGCGCGGAACGCGCGTCTCGAACCATGAGGCCCCGCCGCAGGCCTCGCCCTTCGAGACGGCCGCGACGCGGCCTCCTCAGGGTGAGGGGAGAGGTCGGAATGCGTCGCTCTCGTCCACGTCAGTGCCGTAGGGTGGGCAAAGCGGAAGCGTGCCCACCATCGCGAGCGGAATGTCTGGTGGTGGGCACGTCGCTGCGCTCCTTTGCCCCCCTACGCGTTCGCCCGCGCAATCGAGCTAATTGCTCGTCCCCTCATTATCGTCCAGCGCCTTGAAAGCCTCCTCGAGCTGCGGCGAGATCGCGACGTTGAGGCGTTCGCCGGTGGGAAGCCGCGCGATGAACCATTTGTTGTAGAGCGGGATCAGGTCGCGGCCGGAGCCGAGCTTGCGGAAGGTGCGCTCGACCACGTCCTTCAACTGCGGCTCGCCCTTGCGGTACATGATGCCGTAGGGATCGTAGGACAGGTAGTCGCCGACCACGCGGAACCTGTCCTGCGACTTGTGCCGCGCGATCAGGCCGTAGAGCAGGATGTCGTCAGTCGCGAACGCATCCGCCTTGCCGTCGGCCAACATCTGGTAGGACTGCTCGTGATCGGGCGACGTCACGATATTCAGCCCGAGCGAGAATTTCTTGTCGACATTGTGCATGGCCTGTTCGTTGGTGGTCCCCTTGGTCACCACCACCGTCTTGCCGTTGAGATCGGTCACGCCCGAGATGGAAGAGGTCTTCGGCACCATCAATTTGGTGCCGGCGACGAAGATCAAAGGAGAGAACGCGACCTGCCTGGCCCGCTCGGCATTCGCCGTGGTCGACCCGCATTCGAGATCGACCTTGCCCTGCACAACAGCAGGAATGCGATCGTCGGAGGTGACCTTGACGTAGTCGATCCTGAGATTGGGGTCGTCGACCTCGACGCCGATCTCCTCCACGATCGCCTCGCACAGTTCGAGGCTGTAGCCGATCGGCCGGTTGGATTGATCGAGGAAAGAAAACGGCGGCGAGCTCTCGCGGTAGCCGAGCCGCACCACATGGGTGTTCTTGATATTGGCGAGCGTCGGGCTAAGGCCCTCCACCGTTTGAGCGACCGCGGCGCCGGCCAGCAGGCTTGCCGACAACAGCGCCGCGGCCAAGCTTCGGGCGTGATGCATGCACCCCTCCCATCAATGGCCGGCCATCACCGCACCCGGCACTGCATCGGACGGCACCGCATCGTCAGGCCCAAGCTCGTGCTCTTCCTTCAACTCGCCTTCCCACTTGGCGACCACGGCGGTGGCGAGCGAATTGCCGATCACATTGGTGGCGCTGCGGCCCATGTCGAGGAAGGTGTCGATGCCCATGATCATTAGCAGGCCCGCCTCGGGAATGCCGAACTGGCTGAGTGTCGAGGCGATCACGACGAGGGAGGCGCGCGGCACGCCGGCGACGCCCTTGGAGGTGATCATCAACGTGGCCAGCATCGCAAGCTGGGTGCCGAGCGACATGTCGATATGATAGGTCTGCGCGATGAAGATGCTGGCAAAGGTGCAGTACATCATCGTGCCGTCGAGGTTGAACGAATAGCCGAGCGGCAGCACGAAGGCCGAAATCCGCGCCGAGGCGCCGAAGCGGTTCAATCCCTCCAGCGTCTTCGGATAGGCGGCCTCCGACGAGGCGGTCGAGAACGCGATCATCAATGGCTCACGGATCAGCCGCAACAGGTGGCTGTAGCGCGGCCCGATCACGATGAAGCCGACGACGACCAGGATCGCCCACAGGATCAGGAGCGAGACGTAGAAGCCGCCCATGAACACGACGAGTTTCCAGAGCACCCCAAGTCCGTTCTTCGACACCGTCGCCATGATCGCGGCCCACACCGCAAGCGGCGCGAACAGCATCACATAGCTCGTGACCTTCAGCATGATGTGGGCGAGGTCGTCGATCAGAGCCATGATCGGCTTCGCCCGCTCCGGCATTGCGCCGAGCGCGACCGCGAAGAACACCGCGAACACCACGATCTGCAGGATCTCGTTCTGCGCCATCGCGTCCGCGATCGAGGTCGGCACCAGGTGGATCAAAAATTTCTCAAATGAAAAGGCCGAGACCGGCAGGCCGGTCGACTGGGCTTTGTCGGGCAGCGTGCCCGGAAAGTTGGCGCCGGGCTGCAGCAGGTTGACCATGACGAGGCCGAGCAGGAGCGAGACGAAGGAGGCGCTGACGAACCAGCCCATGGTCTTCGCGAAGATGCGCCCGAGCCGCGCGCCACTTCCCATATGCGCGATGCCGCCGACCAATGTCGCGAACACCAGCGGCGCGATGATCATCTTGATCAGCCGCAGGAACAGCATCGCGATCAGGTTTACGTCGGCCGCGATCTCCGCCCGGCTGTCGGGCAGGAAGTTGTAGACGAAGGCACCCATCACGATGCCCAGCACCATCGCGATGAGGATGTACTGCGTGAACCTGCTCGACATGCTCTTACTCCCGTAAGTCACCCGGCAAGCGATGGAGTGTGGCAGATTTACGCAGGCGCGCAACACGCTTTCGCTCTGTGCGGGCAGAGCTGCATGTTCCAGTTGTGGAATAGACACGCGGGGATTAGCGTCATGGCAGCGCACAATCTGTGCAATCTGGCGCGCAACGCGCACGCAGTTGCATCGGGATTGACCAACAAGGGAGGGACACCATGAGCGAAGCTAATAATCGTCAGATCCTGCTGGTGGAGAAGCCGACCGGGAGGCTCGGACCTGAGCACTTCAGGATGGTCAATGGCAGCATCCCCGAGCCGAAGGACGGCGAGGCCTTGCTGCGGCTGCGCTATCTCTCGCTCGATGCCGCCAACCGCGCCTGGATGCACGGCGCGACCTACCGCGCCGCGGTCGAGGCCAACACCGTGATGTCCGGTGGCGGCATCGCCGAGGTGGTGGCGTCTAAGGCCTCAGGCCTTGCGCCGGGCGACATCGTGTTCGGGGACACCGGCTGGCAGGATTATGCCGCGGTGCAGGCAAAGCATCTGACCAAGATGCCAAAGCTCGAGCCGATGACGCATTTGCTCAGCGTCTACGGCATCGCTGGCCTCACCGCCTATTTCGGCCTGCTCCATGTCGGCAAGCCCAGGGAAGGCGAGACCGTCGTGGTCTCGGCAGCCGCCGGCTCGGTGGGCTCGATCGTTGGACAGATCGCAAAAATCAAGGGCTGCCGCGTGGTCGGCATTGCCGGCGGCAAGGACAAGTGCCACTGGCTGACCAGCGAACTCGGCTTCGACGCCGCGGTCGATTACAAGGACGGCGGCACCTACAAGGCGCTACGGTCGGCTGCGCCTGATGGCATCGACGTCTATTTCGACAATGTCGGCGGCGACATCCTGGAGGCTTGCCTGCCGCAGATGAACAACCGCGGCCGCATCGCCTGCTGCGGTGCGATCTCGCAATATGACGGCGTCCCCTCCGCTCACGGCCCGCGCGGCGTGCCCGGATTGATCGTTGTCAAGCGGCTAATCATGCAGGGCTTCATCGTGATGGACTTCATGGACCAGCGCGACGCCGCACTCGCCGACCTGCAGTCCTGGGTCGCCTCCGGCAGGCTGAAGGTGCAGGAGGACGTGATCGACGGGCTGGAGAACGCGCCGGCCGCGCTGATCGGCCTGCTCGCCGGCGAGAACCGCGGCAAGCGCATGATCCGGGTGCAGGCCTAAACACATTCGCCCGTCGTCCCGGCCTTGAGCCGGGACCCACACCGCGCTGCGCCATCAGTTTGGTAAGGTGGGAGAGGCTAATCCATAACCATGCAATCCTGTGGTTATGGATCCCGGGTCAAGCCCGGGACGACGGGGGATAGGGTCTTCTACGGCACGACGCTCGGCGTTTGCGGAACGGCCTGCGCAGCCGGCGCCTTTTCCTTGCGCGACTTGCGCCAATTCTCGAAGCCCTGCACCACAACGAAGAACGCGGGCACGAACAGCACGGCAAGGCAGGTCGAGGCGATCATGCCGGAGAACACGGTGATGCCGATCGACTTGCGCGCGTTGGCGCCGGCGCCGGTCGCGAGCACCAGCGGCACCACACCGAGGATGAAGGCAAAGGACGTCATCAGGATCGGACGGAACCTGGCGCGTGCCGCCGCGATCGCCGATTCGATCAGCGGCTCGCGGCCTCGCACGTGATGCTCGAGCGCGACCTCGACGATCAGGATCGCATTCTTCGCCGACAGTGCGATCAACAAGATGATGCCGATCTGGGTGTAGAGATTGTTGTCGATCCGCAAGGCTGACAAGACCAGCATCGGGCCGAGCAACGACAGCGGCACAGCGAGTATCACCGAGATCGGCGCGTACCAGCTCTCATACTGACCGGCCAGCACCAGGTAGACCAGCAGTAAGGCAAGGCCGAATGCATAGTAGATCTGGTTGCTGACTGCCTTCTCCTGATACGACATCGCCGTCCACTCAAAGCCCGTACCCGGCGGCAGCGTCTTTGCGGCGATCTGCTCCATCAACGCCATTGACTGTCCCGAGCTGTAGCCCTGCGCCGGCAGGCCGATGATGGAGGCGGACGGATAGAGATTATAGAGGCTGATCAGCGACGGCCCGACCGACGGCGTGATCGTGGCGACGGTGCCAAGCGGGACCATGTCGCCCTGGCTGTTGCGCACCATCAGGTTCTGGATGTCGCGCAGGTTCAGGCGGAATTTCGAATCCGCCTGCACATAGACCTGGAAGGTGCGGCCGAATTTGTTGAACTGGTTGACGTAGCTCGCGCCGAGATAGCTCGACAGCGTCGAGAAGATCTGGTCGGTCGTGACGTTCAGCGTCTGGGTCTTGGTCCGGTCGACCTCGACGTCGTACTGCGGCACCATGGAGCGGAAGGACGAGCTGACCCGCTGCAGCGCGCTTTGCGTCTGCGCATTGGCGACGACCGCGCCGGTGATCGCCTGCAGCTTCGCGTAATCGGCATTGCCGTCGCGGAGTTCGACCTGCATCGCGAAGCCGGCGGCATTGCCGATGCCTTGAATGGGCGGCGGAGGAATCACCAGGATGCGCGCCTCCTCGATCTCGGCCAGCTTGTCGTTCAACCCGAACACCAGTGAACGCAGATCCTCGCCGGGCCCGCGCTGGCTCCAATCCTTCAGAATTAGGTAGGCGACGCCGGCATTCGCCAGGCTCGAACTGTTGTCGAGCGCGGAGATGCCGGCGATGGAGACCACCTGCTGCACGCCGGGCGACTTGCCGGCCATCTCGCTGACCCTTTCGAGGACACGTTGTGTCCGATCCAACGCAGCACCATCGGGTAATTGCACTGCAGCCAGCAAATAGCCCTGGTCCTCGATCGGGATGAAGCCGGTCGGCACCCGCGACAGGCCGTAGCCGGCAAGACCGATCAGGATCATCGCAGCCACGACCGAAACATTGCTGTGCCTGACCAGCCCGCCGATCAGCCGCGCATAGCCGCGCTCCAGCCGCTCATAGAGGGCATTGAAGCCGCGGTAGAAGACATTGCGCTGCTCCAGCGGCACCGGCCGGCGCAGCCACAGCGCACACTGCGTCGGCTTCAGGGTCGCGGCATTGATGGCGCTGATCAGAGCGGTCGCGGCGATCACCAGCGCGAACTGCGCGTACATGCGCCCGGTGAGGCCCGGCAGGAACGCCGCCGGCAGGAACACCGAGATCAGCACCAGCGTGATGCCGACGATCGGCGCGAACAATTCATCCATCGCCTTGATCGCCGCATCATGGCCGGACAGGCCACGCTCTATATTGTGCGCGGCGCCCTCGACCACGACGATGGCGTCATCGACCACGATGCCGATCGCCAGCACGATCGCAAACAGCGTCGAGAGATTGATGGAAAAGCCGAGCGCCGCCATCGCCGCGAACGCGCCGATGATGGTTACCGGCACGGTGGTCGCCGGCACCAGCATCGCGCGCCAGTCCTGCAGGAAGACGAGGATCACGATCAGCACCAAGAGGCCGGCCTCGATCAGCGTCTTGTAGACCTCGTTGATCGAGGCCTGGACGAAGATGGTGGTGTCGAACGGCGTGTCGTATTTGATGTCCTGCGGGAACTGCTTGGCCAGTTCCACCATCTTCTTCTCCACCGCCTTCTCGACCTCGAGCGCGTTGGCGCCGGGCGACAGGAACACGCCGATGCCGGTGGAAGGCTTATTGTTGAGCGAGAAGATCTGGCTGTAGGTCTGGGCGCCGAGCTCGACCCAGCCGACGTCGCGGACGCGGGTGACGTCGCCGACGTTTCCGGTCTTGACGATGATGTTCTCGAACTGGCTCGTGTCATCAAGCCGGCCGGCAACGTTCAGCGTGTACTGGAACGCCTGGCCGGGCGGCGTCGGCGGCATGCCGACCTGTCCCGCCGTGACCTGCTGGCTCTGCTGCTGGATCGCCTGGATGACGTCCTGCGGCACCAGATCGCGGGCCTGCAATTGGTTCGGATCGAGCCAGACCCGCATCGAGTATTGGCCGGCGCCGAACACGGTGACGTTGCCGACCCCTGACAGCCGCGACAGCTCATCCCTGATGCTGATGGTGGCGTAGTTGGAAAGGAACAGGCTGTCATAGGTCTTGTTCGGCGAGGTCAGCGTCACGAACAGCAGGATCGAGGTCGACCGCTTCTGCACCGTGACGCCCTGACTCTGCACCGATTGCGGCAATTGCGACAGCGCGCTCGACACCCGGTTCTGCACCAGCACCTGCGCGAAGTTGAGATCGGTGCCGATCTTGAAGGTGACCGTCAGCGTATAGGTGCCATCGGCGCCGCTATAGGACTGCATATAGAGCATGTCCTCGACACCATTGACCTGCTGCTCGATCGGCAGCGCCACGGTGTCGATCACGGTCTTGGCGGACGCGCCGGGATAGCGGGTCGTCACCTGCACGGTCGGCGGCACCACGTCGGGATATTGCGCGACCGGCAGGTTGAGCAGCGCCACGCCGCCGATCAGGATCATCAGGATCGCGATGACGTTGGAAAGGACCGGCCGCTCGATGAAGAATTTCGAGATCATGGCCGCCCCCTCACTTCGCCGATGCGGAGGCTTCGATCTTCTGCAGTTGCGGATCGACCTTCTGGCCGGGGATCGCGCGCAACAATCCGGCGATGAGGACGCGGTCGTCCGGCTTCAGCCCGCTATCGATGACGCGCAATTCGCCTTCGAGCTGTCCGGTTTCCACCTTCCGCTGCTCGACCACGTTGTCGGCATTGACGACCAGCACATAGCGGCCGGCCTGGTCGCTGCCGAGCGCGGTAGCGGGCACCAGCAGCGCATCCTGCTGCTGGTCATAGGGCACGCGGACGCGGACAAAAAAGCCCGGCAACAACGTGCGGTCGGGATTGTCGAAGATGCCGCGCACCGGCAGCGTGCCGGTCGACTGGGTGAGGATCGGCGAGATGTAGTCGAGCTTGCCCTTGTGCGGATAGCCGGTCTCCGTCTGCAGGCCGACCTCGACCGGCAACTGACGCAGCTCGGCCACGGAGAGACCACGCCGCCTCGCGTCCTCGCGGATGCGCAACACGTCCTGTTCGTTGACGTTGAAATTGACCCAGATCGGATCGAGCTGGACGATGCTGGCAAGCTGTGTCGGCGAAGTCGAGCCGACGAGCTCGCCGACCGAGACGAGGTGCGCGCTGACGATGCCGTCGAACGGCGCCGTCACATTGGTGTAGCCGTAATTGACCTCTGCGATCCGGGTATTGGCTTGCGCCTGCTGCAGGCTGGCCTGGGCGTTGTCGCGATTCGCCGTCGACGTATCGAGCGTCGCCTGCGAGACCGCCTGTCGCTGCACCAGGTCGATCTGGCGCTTGAAATCGGTCTCGGCCTGCTTCAGCGTCGCTTGCGCGCCGACCTCCGCCGCCTTTGCCTGCTCGAGCTTCAACTTGTAGGTCTCAGGCTCGATCGTGAACAGCGTGGTGCCTTGCTTGACGAAGGTGCCGTCCTGATAATCGATCGACTGCAGAAAGCCCTGCACGCGGGCCACCAGGTCAACGCTCTTGACCGGCGCGGTGGTGCCGGTCGTCTCCAGGAAACGCGTGATGCTGCGCTGCACTGGAATGGCGACTTCCACCTTTGGCGGCGGCGGTGGCACGAAAGTATTTTGCTCGCAGCCACTTAAACCGACCAAGACGGACAGCAGGAAGCTAATGCGCAACAGGGGCGCAGCGGCCGGCCGCGCGCCATCGCTCGATCTGCAACAGGCCGATGGGTGCGCAAGCTTCATTTCCGTGCACCAGTTCAACTTGCCCCGCAAAGAGGCGTTCATCCGGAGACGACTGTCGCGATGCATCCATAGCAACAATTGGCTTGCAGTGGAACCCGAAACAGAAAATGATACCGCCCACTAAGATTGCCGTAGCAGACTTTTCAAGAGCGACCTTCTTCAAGAACGAACTTCGCAAGAATGAACTTCGGTTGAAGCGGCGGCTTCCGTCGACAACAAAGGGTTTGCTTACATGATCAAGACATTGAAGCGCGCATGCGGGCGCGCCCTGCCGTTTTCCGTCGTGCTGTTTGCGACCGCGGCGCTCGCGCAGGCGCCGAGCGAGGCCCAGCGTGAGGCGATCAAGTCGCAATGCCGCAACGACTACATGGCGCATTGCTCCAGCATTCCGCCCGGCGGCGAGGCTTCGCTGCAATGTCTGCAGAAGAACATGTCGAGCTTGTCTGCAGGCTGCGCCGGTGCGGTGCGTGCAGTAGAAGCACCGGCCGCACCGAAGGCGGAGACGGCGCCTGCCCCTGCCAAGACCGAGGCGCCGGCGGCGGCAACCAGCGCAGCGAAGCCGAAAGCGGCGGGCACGCAGGCCAAGCCGACCGAGGCGCAGGTTTCCACGATCCGCAGCGCCTGCCGTTCCGACTATCAGAAGGTCTGTCCCGGCGTGCCGACCGGCGGCGCCCCCGCACTGCGATGCCTCGAGAAGAACAAGGCGAGGCTCTCGCCCGCTTGCGGTGAGGCAGTTGCGGCCGCGAGTGGTGGTGCGGCGCCAGCGGCAGGCGACGGCTCCACTGCTGCGGCTACCGCACCGGCGGCGCCTGCGGCAGGGATCGTACTGCGGCCCTTGCGGCCGCGCGAAGAACTGCTCGTCGTGCGGTCGGCCTGCGGCGCCGACGTACGCTCGCTGTGTGGCGGCGTTGCGCCGGGAGGCGGCCGGATCGCGCAGTGCCTGGCCTCGAATGCCGCCTCGCTGTCGCCCGCCTGCAAGGAAGTGCTGGGACAGTTCGCGGCGCGGTGAGCCCGCCGCGACCGGCCGGCTCCGCGCAGCGGAACACGAGAATGAGCTGAGTAGGCCTGACCGAAACTTTCCGGTGGCGCCGCGCGCGCCCTGCGGATAGTCTAGGCGCAAAATCGTAAGTACACTGTCAATCGGGAGGAATATCGTGCGTATCGCCGTGATCGGCGGAGGTCCCGGCGGCCTCTATTTTGCCTATCTCTGGAAGCGGCGCCACCCGGACGCCGTCGTCGAATTGTTCGAGCAGAACCCGGCCGATGCGACCTGGGGGTTCGGCGTCGTGTTCTCGGACCAGGCGCTGGAATTCCTGCGCGCCGACGATCCCGATACGGTCGACGCCATCGCGCCGAACATGGAAAGCTGGAAGAACATCACGCTCAACCTGCGCGGGGAGAGCGTCGAGATCGACGGCGTCGGCTTCTCCTCGATCGGCCGACTTGCGCTGCTTTCCCTGTTGCAGGAGCGCGTCCGCGCGGTCGGCGTCACCCCGCAATTCGAAAAACCGATCCAGTCGGTCGACGCGCTGCAAGGCTATGACCTGATCGTCGCCGCGGACGGGCTGAACTCGCTGGTGCGCCGGAGTTTTGAGGGCGACTTCGGGACCTCGCTGTCCTATTCGTCCAACAAGTTCGTCTGGTACGGCACCGCGAAGCGGTTCGAGACGCTATCGCAGACCTTCGTCAAGACCGAACGCGGCGCCTTCAATGCCCACCACTATCGCTATTCGCCGACCATGAGCACGTTCCTGGTCGAGTGTGACCGTGCCACCTGGCACGCCTATGGCTTCGCCAACAAGGACGCCGATCACGCCAAGGCCGTGTGCGAGGAGGTGTTTGCCGAGACGCTCGGCGGACAGCCGCTGATCTCGAACAAATCGCTGTGGCGCAACTTCCCGTGGATCTGGAACGAGCACTGGTCGTTCAAGAACATGGTGCTGATCGGCGACGCCCTGCACTCGGCGCATTTCTCGATCGGCTCCGGCACCCGCCTTGCGATCGAGGACGCGATTGCGCTGACAAAGGCGCTCGAATCCGAGGCGCATGTCTCCACCGCCCTTCACCGCTATGAAGCCGAACGCAAACCGATCGTGAAGAAGCTGGTGACCGCGGCGCGCACCAGCGCCGACTGGTACGAGAAATTCCCCGAACACATGAAGCTCGACCCGATGGATTTTGCCTTCAGCTACATCACCCGTTCGGGACGGATCGACGACGCGCGGCTGCGCGCGATGTCGCCGAACTTCATGGCAGGCTACGAGGCCTCGAGGAGCAAGTCGTGAACGAGATCGCCGACCAGGTACCATCGGACAGTCCGGGCGCGCGCGAGATCGGCTTTGCGCTGTCCGAGCGCTACAACGCAAGCCGCATCCTGTTCGACAATCTCGCGCAGGGCCGCGGGGATTTGATGGCTTTGACCGGCCCGGCGGGAACGCGGACCTACCGTGAACTCTGCGCCGACGCCGCGCGCTGGGGCCATGGCTTCGCTTCTCTGGGCCTGAAGCGCGGCGATCGCATCCTGCTGTTCCTTGACGACACCCCCGCCTATCCGGCGGCCTTCTTCGGTGCTATCGGCGCCGGCTTCGTGCCGCTGCTCATCAACACGCTAACGCCGCCGGACCTCCTGCAGTTCTATCTTTCGGACGCGAGCGCGACGATCGCGGTTGCCGATGCCGAGTTCTGCTCGCGCTTCAGCACTGAGGCCTGCAAGGACACGCCGCTGCAAGCGCTGATCGTGGTCAATGGCGCGGCCGGCGAGCATGCCGCGCCGCAGGCGCTGCTGGCCGATGAATGGCTGCCGCGTTTTTCGACCGAGCTCGCCACAGCCGACACCCACCGCAACGAGATGGCGTTCTGGATGTACTCCTCCGGCTCGACCGGCCGGCCGAAGGGCATCGTCCATCTGCACCACGACATGGCCTATAGCGAGCAGGCATTCTCCCGCAACGTGCTGAAGCTGACGCCCAGCGACATCTGCTTCTCGGTGCCGAAGATTTTCTTCGCCTATGGCTTCGGCAATTCCATCACTTTCCCGTTCTCGGTCGGCGCCGCCACGCTGCTCTTGCCCGGCCAGCCGAAGCCGGCATCGATCTTCGCCGCGATCGAGCAGTATCGTCCGACCGTGTTCTTCGGTCTGCCGACACTCTACACCGCGCTGACCAAGGCCGACGGTGCTGACAAGGCCGATTTCTCCTCACTGCGCATGGCGATCTCGGCCGCGGAGGTGCTCTCGGCCGACGTCTTCAACGGTTGGAAGGCACTGACCGGGCTCGAGATCATCGAAGGTCTCGGCTCGACCGAGGTGCTGCACATCTATCTCTGCAACCGCGCGGACAGGAAGAAGCTGGGCGCTGCGGGCGTACGCGTCCCCGGCTACGAGATCCTGCTGCGCGACAAGGACGGCCGCGAGGTCGCCGACAACGAAGAAGGCATTTTGTGGGTGCGCGGCGATTCGAACACGCCGCTGTACTGGAATCGTCCCGACAAGACCGCCGAGACCGTGCGCGATGGCGGCTGGATCTACACCGGCGACCGCTTCGTCCGCGACCGCGACGGCTTCCATTTCTTCCGCGGCCGCGCCGACGACCTGATCAAGATATCAGGCCAATGGGTCTATCCGCTGGAGGTCGAGCTCTGCCTCGCCGATCATCCCGACGTGCGCGAATGCGCGGTCTTCGCCGCCGAACTGCCTGATAGACGCATGACGCTGAAGGCTGTGCTGGTGATGAACGACCGCGCGTTCGATGCGGAGGAGACGGCGAAGCGGCTGCAGGATTACGTGAAGGCAAAGCTGCTGCCGTACAAATATCCGCGCGAGATCAAGTTTATTGACGAGCTGCCGAAAACGGGAACAGGCAAGATCGACCGGCAGGCGGTGATGAGGATGTGATATCCGCTTACGCAACTGCCCCGCCTCTCCCCTTGTGGGAGAGGCCGGAGCGCATGTAGCGAAGCGGAATGAGATCCGGGTGAGGGGTCGCGGTCTATCGAGGGACCACGACTCGCGGAGGCATACCGCTCACCCGGAATCCAAGCTGCGCTTGGATTCCGACCTCTCCCACAAGGGGAGAGGTGGAGCTTGCCGCACGGACATCACGTCACATCAACATTCGTGGTTATGGGTCCCGGGTCAAGCCCGGGACCACGGCGGAGTATGGGTGGTTACGCGTTCAACCCCGTCCCCCCGTACAGCCAGGCGAGATCACGATAGTAATCCTCGGACGTCTTCGCGCCCATGATGGCGTTGCGGAAACGGGCGTGGTCGCCGGCGGGGTGATAGATGTGCTCACCGATCGCGCGCGACCAAAGCTGCACCTGCGCGGTGCGCGGGAAGCGTTGTGCTCGGTAATGCTCCAGCGCGACTGCGTGGTCGTCGTGATGCGACAGCATGTGCGACAGACACACCGCATCCTCCATCGCCTGGCACGCGCCTTGCGCGAAATATTGCAGCATCGGATGCGCGGCATCGCCGAGAAGCGCGACGCGGCCGTCGACCCAGCGCTCGTTCGGATCGCGGTCGCACAACACCCAGAGCCGCCAGTTCTTGCCGTGACGGATGATGTTTTGCGCACGCGCATGGACGTGCCGAAAGCCCTGCATCACCTCTTCATCGCCGACCGGCTTTCCCGCGACCGGCTCCGGCGCGTCGTTGTGGTAGGTGACGACGAGGTTGAATACCTTCCAGTCCGACAGCGGATAATGCACGATATGGCATTTCGGCCCGGCCCACAGCGTCGCCGCGTTCCAGCGCAGATCCTCCGGCATCTCTTCGGTCGGTATCACCGAGCGGTAAGTGGTGTGGCCGGATACGCGCGGCGGCCCATCCGATGTGACCTGCTTGCGGATGTTCGACCATAAGCCATCAGCGCCGATCAGGAGCCGGCCGGTGACGCGCTCGGCATTGGCGAGCTGCGCGGTGACCGAGGCACCGTCCTGCTCGTAGCCGGTCACCTCGCTGCTGACGCGCAGCTCGATCAGTTCGTGCTCGCGGCAGGCGCGCAGGAACACGCCATGCAAATCGCCGCGATGCACCACGGCGTAGGGATTGCCGAACCTGGTTCGGAACGGCTCGCGCAGATCAACATGGGTGATCTCCTCGGCGGTGAGTGCATCCATCAGGCGGAGCTGGTCGATATAGACGGCCATGCGCCGTGCGGCCTCGCCGACGCCGAGATAGTCGAAGGCATGGAATGCGTTCGGGCCGAGCTGGATGCCGGCGCCGATCTCGCCGAGCGAGGCAGACTTTTCCAGCAGGATCGAGCGAATGCCCTTCTGCGCAAGCCCGAGCGCCGCGGCAAGGCCGCCGATGCCGCCACCTGCGATCAGGACCGGCAGGTCGCCCTTTGCCATCAGCCCGACTTCCCGAGATGTTCGAGGGCGTCCTCGGCGCGCAGCGGCACGCGCGAGGCCTCGTTGTTGAGATCGACGAGCTGCGCGAGCAGCGCCATCAGCGTCTTGCGGTCGGCAGGCTTGAGCGGCTGCAGCATCCGCGCCTGGGCACGGTCAACCACGGGCATGATCTCGCGCAGCAGCGAAGCGCCCTGCCGGGTGATGGTGAGCAGCTTGACGCGCTTGTCGTCGGAATCGGACTTGCGCTCGATCAGACCCTTGGTCTGCAGCCGCTCGATCACATTGCCGAGCGTGGAGCGGTCGAAGGCGATCACGGCGGACAGCCGCGTCGCATCGATGCCGGGATGGGTGTGGATCGCGATCAGCGCGGCATATTGCACCGGCGTCAGGTCGAACGCCCTGCACTCCTCGACAAAAATCGAGACAGCGATCTGCTGCATCCGCCGGAACAGATAGCCGGGCGCGGTATAGACCGCGTCCATGGTAACGAGGGTTGGCTTGTTATTATTCGGCATCGACTTGCTTGTCCGGGGCGGCGTCGGCAAATGCCTTCATTGCCTTGGCCGCGGCTTCCGCCTTGAGCAGCCGCGGAAAAGCGGTGACATCGACGCCGAAGCGCCGTGCATTGGCAAGCTGCGGCACCAGGCAAAGATCGGCCAGCGTCGGCATAGCACCAAAGCAGAACGGCCCGGCTTCGCCCGCTGCCAATGTCTCGCAGGCCGAAAGCCCCTCGCGGTTGGCCCATGCCGCCCATTCCGTCACTTTGTCCTCAGGCAGGCCAAGCTGCCGCAATCGCGCCAGCACTTTCAGGTTCTGCACCGGGTGGGTGTCGCAGGCGATGGCCTGCGCGAAGGCGCGGACTTTTGCGCGCTGCAACGAATCCTTCGGCAATAGCGGTGGTTCGGGATTGACCTCGTCGAGCCATTCGATGATGGCGAGCGACTGGGTGAGGATTGCGCCCGCGTCGCTTTCCAATGTCGGCACCAGCCCTTGCGGATTGATGGCGAGATAGGCGGGAGCGCATTGTTCGCCTTTGCGAAGGTGATGCGGCAGGTGCTCAACGGTGAGCCCCTTCAGGTTCAGCGCGATCCGCACCCGATACGCGGCGCTGCTGCGGAAATAGCCGTGCAGCTTCATCGGAACCTCCCTGGTGTCTTCTGATTTTCTTCAAGTTGACGCTAGCCATATTGTCAGTATGCTGTCAATCAGCGAACAACATAGAAATAGACGGGAGGCCTGCCATGGAAGCGGTGCAGAAGACGCCGGAGCGCGAGGCGTTCTACAAGAAGATCGACGGCGAAAATCTTTCCGCGCTCTGGAACGTGATGAACGATCTGATCACGCCGGAGCCGAGGAGCGCCTGCCGGCCGCACCTGTGGAAGTTCGACCAGATCCGCGACTACATGAATGAGGCAGGCAAGCTGATCACGGCCAAGGAAGCCGAGCGTCGAGTGCTCGTGCTGGAAAACCCCGGCCTGCGCGGGCAATCGAAGATCACGACGTCGCTGTTTGCCGGCGTGCAGATGGTGGTGCCCGGCGATATCGCCCCGGCCCACCGCCACAGCCAATCGGCGCTGCGCTTCGTGCTCGAGGGCAAGGGCGCTTATACGTCCGTCGACGGTGAGCGCACCGCGATGTCGCCGGGCGATTTCGTGATCACGCCGTCGATGACCTGGCACGACCATTCCAACGAAACCAGCGAGCCGATGTTCTGGCTCGACGGGCTCGACATCCCAATGGTGCAGTTCTTCGACGCTTCCTTCGCCGAGGGCGCGAAGGAAGATCAGCAGCAGATCACAAAACCCGCCGGCGACAGCTTTGCGCGCTATGGTCACAACCTGCTGCCGGTCGACCAGAAGCGCGCGTCGAAGACGTCGCCGATCTTCAACTATCCCTACAGCTACACCCGCGAAGCGCTGGAGCAGGCCAAGGCGCGCGACGAATGGGACGCCTGTCACGGCCTGAAGCTGAAATTCTCCAATCCCGAGACCGGCGACTATGCGATGCCGACCATCGGCACTTTCATCCAGCTCCTGCCGAAGGGCTTCAAGACCGCGCGCTATCGCTCAACGGATGCGACTGTATTCGCCGCGATCGAGGGCAAGGGCCGCACCAGGATCGGCGAGCAGACCTTCGAATGGGGCCCGCGCGACCTGTTCGTGGTGCCGAGCTGGCACTGGGTCACGCATGAGGCGGATGTCGATTCGGTGCTTTTCAGCTTCTCCGACCGCCCGGTGCAGCAGAAGCTCGACCTGTTCCGTGAAGACCGCGGCAATGCATAGCCGCTCTCTCCGTCATGGCCGGGCTTGACCCGGCCAGCCACGCCTTTGGCGCAAGGAGAGCAAGAGTGGATGCCCGGGACAAGCCCAGGCATGACGGCTGTGGTGGAGCGGAACCACCTCTCATCGCCAGTGGAGCAACCTCGCCTCAAGCAAATTGATCAGCTTCCCCACTGCGAGCCCGAACAGCGACAGGATCACGACGCCGGCGAGCAGTTGATCGGTCTGCATCAGATTGCCGGCCTGCAGCACGAAAGCGCCGATGCCATACTGAGCGCCGATCATCTCGGCGCTCACCACCAATAGCAGCGCGACCGAGGCGGTGATGCGAAAACCCGCCAGGATCGAGGGCAGCGCGCCCGGCCAGATCACGCGCCGCACGATGGCATGAAACGGCACGTTGAAGCTCTGCGCCATGCGGATCAGATTGCGCGGCACCGCATCGACGCCGCTATAGACCGAGATCGCGGTGGAGAAGAACACCCCGAGCGCAATGGTCGCGATCTTGGGCTCCTCGCCGATCCCGAGCCAGAGGATCAACAATGGCAGCAGCGCGATCTTCGGAATCGGAAACAGCGCCGAGATGAAGGTGATGCCGACGCCGCGCGCCAGCGTCGACAGGCCGATCGCGAAACCGACGATGACGCCGGCCACCGTGCCAAGCAGCCAGCCAACGCCGATCCGCATCACCGACCAGCCGAGATGCTGCCAGAGCGCGCCCGACATCGCGAGCTTGTAGGTCGCGACCGCGATCGCCGATGGCGGTGGCAGGAACAGCGGATTGACCCATCCGGCACTGCCCGCCAGTTGCCACAGTGCGATGACGAGCGCGAGCGCGATCCAGCCCGACGCGCGCCCCGTGCTCGGCGTGAAGCCGGCGCCGCGAAATTCGACCGGCCGCGATTTGGTGTCGATGTCGGACGGCGTCTCTGGTGGCGCGCGCTCAAGCATGCTGCACCTCGCGCTCGGCATCGATCGCCTCCTCGCGGATCAGCGACCATAGCTCGCCCTGCAGCACCAGCAGTTTTTCGCGCACGTTCCTGTCGCCGCGCTCGCTGCGCGTCATCGCAATGGGCACGACTTTGCGGATGCGTCCGGGCCGGCGCGACAGCACCACGATGCGGTCTGCAAGCCGCACCGCTTCCTCCAGATTATGCGTGACATAGACTGCGCCCATCGCGCCGTCGGCAAGCAGGCGGACGAAATCCTCCATCAGGAGTTCGCGCGTCTGCGAATCCAGAGCCGACAGCGGCTCGTCCATCAAGAGGATTGCCGGCTTTACGGCCAGCGCCCGCGCAATGCCGACGCGCTGGCGCATACCGCCGGAAAGCTGTTTTGGGTAGGTCCCACGAAAATCGAAAAGCCCGGTGCGGCGGAGCGCATCATCGACGATGCCGCGGCGCTCCGCAGCACTGAGTGCCGTATGCTCGAGCGGGAACGCGACGTTTTCCTCCACCGTGCACCAGGGCAGCAGCGCAAAATCCTGGAACACGAAGGTCAGCGGGTTAAGGGTGTCCTTTGGCGGCGCGCCGCGCAGCTCGGCCGCGCCGCCGCTCGGCCGCAACAGACCGCCGAGGATCGAAAGCAGCGTGCTCTTGCCGCAGCCGGAGGGGCCGACAACCGCAACCACCTCGCCCGCCCGCACCGTGAACGAGACGTCGTCGAGCACGTCGAGCGTGTCGAAGCGGTGGCTGATATGGTCGGCGATCAGGTCCATCTGGCTCTTGCTTGGCTCCGCACTTCGTTCTCGCTCGTCATGCCCGGGCTTGTCCCGGGCATCCACGTCTTTCTTTCCCCGGCCACAAAGTGCCTGGATGGCCGGGACAAGCCCGGCCATGACGGCGACTACGGTATCAATCCGGCTTCACATATTCCTTCGCGATGATGCTGTCCGCATCAAAACCCTTGTCGACAAAGCCCTGCTCCTGCAGCCAGGAAATCTGGTTGGCGACGTTCTTGACGTCGAGCTTGCCGTCGGGATCGATATAGGCGCAATTGCCGACCACCTGCTCAACTGGCAGATTTGTGTATTTGGCGATGATGTCGAGCAGCGGTTTTGTCTTTTCGTTGGTCGGTGCTGTGCCGTTCTTCATCGCAGCCAGGATCACGTCGTGATATTCGCGGTCGGCCCTCACCAAAGCTGCAAGCAGTTTCGTCACCAGCGCCTTGTTCGCAAGCGTCTTCGGCGAGGCGAAGACAGCGCCAAGCTGCCACGGCGTCTCGTCGCCGACCCAACCGAGGAGCTTGGCGCCATTCGTCTCCATCAGCGGGCGCGCGGTCGAGACCGGCAGCAGCGCCGCATCGACGGTTTCGCCCTTCAGCGCGGCGGCCGCGTTCGAAAGCGATTGCAGCGGCACCACCTTCACGTCCGCAAGCCTGAAGCCATATTTGTCGGCGAGCAGGCCGAGCGAATAATGAAAGCTGGAGCCGACCTGCGTCACCGCCACGCGCTTGCCCGCAAGATCCTTCGGCGTCTTCAGCCCGGCCGCATAGGCGTTGTTGGAAGCGAAATAGCCGATCAAGGGGTACCCGGCCTTCTCGCGGCTCATGCCGCCGATCACCTTCAGCGTGCCCTTGCCGGCGAGATTGTAGAGCCCGGCGGTGAAGGCGGTGACGCCGAAATCGACATCGCCCGAAGTGGTGGCGACCGCGATCGGCTGCGCCGCGTCAAAGAATTTCAGTTCAACATCGAGCCCGGCCTCGCGGAAATAGCCCTTGTCCTGCGCGATGAACACCGGTGCCGAGGACGACAGCCGGAGCACGCCGATTTTGGCTTTCAACAATTCATCGGCCCGGGCGACACCGCTTGCCGTCAGCGCCAGCAGGCCCGCAAGCGCAAGCCGCACAAAACCCTTCATCCACTTTCTCCTCACAATCCGTCAGGAACTTTCTGCTCGCGCCCGATGAAGGCGCCCTGCGCTTTCAGTCCCTGTTGCAGTCTGTCTACCGCGATGTCGCGCGGCCTGGTATTGCCGGACAGCGCGAGCGCGGCGGCGGAGCCTGCCGCTTCCCCCATGGCAAAGCAGGCGCCGGAGACCCGTGCCGCCGACTGTCCCTCATGGGTCATCGAGGCGCAGCGCCCGGCAATGAGGAGATTGTCGACGCATTCAGGCACCAGCATGCGATAGGGCAGTTCGTTGAAGCCGCGCGATTCCGGGATCGGCGGGAACTTGAAGATGACATCGCCGGCGACATGCGCCTCGATCGGCCAGCCATTGACGCCGATGGAATCCTCGAACGAGGCGCAGCCGAGCACATCCTCGCCGCTGAGCTTGTAACCACCGATCACGCGCCGCGTTTCGCGGATGCCAAGCTGCGGCGGCAGGTCGACGATGTAGGAATTCTCGAAGCCCGGCACCGTGCGCAGGAACTCGAACGCCTGGATCGCCTGGCGGCGGCCGTCGATCTCGCCGCGGGTCAGGTCATCAGGCTCCAAACCGTTGATGGCGGTGCCGTCCTCGCGCGCGAGCTGGGTGAAGTTCACCCGCCATTCGATCTGAGAGCGCTGCGGCCGCACGATGGCGGCCTTGCGCGGAAACCGGTGGGTACCGGCGGCTTCCACCTTTTCCATCAGCGCCGGGATCGTGCGCCAGGCGTCACCGGCCTTTTCGGGGTCGATGCCGTTGAGACGGAACATCATCGAGGGATAGAGCATGCTGCCCTTGCTATCGCCGACCTCGAACGGCGCGCCGGCCCAGGCGGCGAGATCGCCGTCACCTGAGCAATCGATGAAGATGCTGGCCAGCACCGCGCGGCGGCCAGCCTTAGTCTCTACCATCAGCGCGCCGATGCGCTTCTCGCCATCCATCACGACGCCGGCGCCGAGCGCATGGAAGAGGATATCGACCCTGTGGCTCGCCAGGAGATCATCGGCCGCGATCTTGTAGGCCGCGGTGTCATAGGCCTGCGCCAGGATCTTGCCGAGGATCAGATGCGGCTTGTTCAGCCCGTTCAGCCGGTCGAGTCGAGCCAGCAGGTCGGAGGCGATGCCCTGCACCACCCGATGCGCTTCGCCGCGGACATTGGCGTGCAATCCGCAAAAGTTGGTCACGCCCGCGGCGGTGCCCATGCCGCCGAGAAAGCCGTAGCGCTCGATCAGGAGCGTGCGCCGCCCCGCACGCGCTGCGGCAACCGCTGCCGCGATCCCGGCAGGCCCACCGCCGAGCACCGCGACTTCATATTCGCCATAGATCGGCACGCGCCGTGCGGGTTCGTCGATCGTCTTTGGCACGCTTGCTTCCCGGAAGTGACCCGCCATCATGACCGGCTGGAGGATTTTGTTATCGCAACAACGGGCTAGCAAAGAAAGCTCGGTCAGGAAATGGCTCGCGCGCAAAGTTGATGTTGCTCGCGTTTCACGGAACTGAGACAAGGGGCCGGTAAAGGACGGGCGACATGAAACTCCTCAGCCTCCTAACCCTCGGCCTTCTGGTCGGCTTCGCCCCTCCCTCGGCAGCGGTCGAGCAATGCCGGTTCATCCAGGCGAAAGCCGAGCGGGAAGCCTGCTACGAGCGGCAGGCCGTGGCGCTCGAGGCCAAGCGCAAGCCGGAGCCGGTCTACGACAGCAAGCCGATGGAATCGCTGCAGCAGATGCGGCGGGATGACGAGGAAGTCTACAAGAGCTTGCGCAGCATCTGCCGCGGCTGCTGAGCGGCGTCGACGGTACTTCCCCCTCTCCCCATTCTTACGGAGGGAGGGTTGGGGCGGCCTCCGCAAACACCGTGACAGATGGAATCGCGGGGGGCTCCCGGTTGGAGAACAAATATCGCTAGGCGGAAAATGCCGGAACCAGGTCCGCCCTCGCGCAAATGAGCCTTGTGCTTTGCCGGGGAGGGAGGCAGAACAACCTGATGCACCAAGGCAAATCCGGAGCTCACATCGGTGGCTGACAATCGGCCTGCGGCCTCGATCGAGGCCGTCGAAAGCGGCCTCGCCGCGCAAGGCTATATCGCGAGCCGGCAGATCGCGACTGCGGTTTATCTTTCGCGAGAGATCGAGAAACCGATCCTGGTCGAAGGCCCCGCGGGCGTCGGCAAGACCGAGCTGGCGAAGGCGATCGCCGCCTGGCGCGGCATGAAGATGATCCGCCTGCAATGCTACGAGGGCCTCGATGAGGCCAAGGCGCTGTATGAGTGGAAATACGCCAAACAGCTCCTCTACACCCAGATCTTGAAGGACAAGCTCGGCGAGGTGCTGGGCGGCGCGCAGACGCTGCATCAGGCGCTGGACCAGCTCCACACCTTCGGCGACGTGTTCTTCTCCAAGGAATTCGTCGAGCCGCGGCCGCTGCTGCAGGCGCTGGAGCAGCCGGCGGGCTGCGTGCTCCTGATCGACGAGATCGACAAGTCGGACGCCGAGTTCGAGTCGCTGCTGCTTGAAATCCTCAGCGATTTCCAGGTCACCATTCCCGAGCTCGGCACGGTTTCGGCGATCGCGCCGCCGACCGTGATCCTGACCTCCAACAGCGAACGCGATCTCGGCGACGCCCTAAAGCGGCGCTGCCTGCATCTGCATATCGGTTTCCCCGAACAGAAGCTGGAGGAACGCATCGTCGAGAGCCGCGTGCCCGGCATCTCGCAGGCGCTGCGCCGGCAGATGGTCGGCTTTATTCATGAAATCCGCACCCTCGACCTGAAGAAGCTGCCGTCGGTCAGCGAGACCATCGACTGGGCGCGCGTGCTGGTGCTGCTGCAGGCGACCGAGCTCGACCACGAGATCGTCAAGGACACGCTGAACGTCCTGCTCAAATACGAGGCCGACATCGAGGCCGCGCAGCCGCAACTCACCACCTTCATCGCCAAGGCGTCGCGGCAGGGCGTGTTCGGGTAGACGCCATGCGCGAGAACCTGCATCGGTTCCTTCGTGCCGCGCGCGGAGCCGGGGTCCGGGTCTCGCCTGCCGAAAGCATCGATGCGATGCGCGCGGTCTCAAAGGTCGGCTTTGCCGATCGCGGCGTCCTGCGCGACACTTTCCTGCTGACGCTTGCGAAGTCGCAGGACGAGAAGCGCGCGCTCGGCGAATGCTTTGATCTGTTCTTCAGCCAGCCCGAGCCGGCGCAGGATACGGCGCAGGACGAGAGCAAGTCGGACGATACGGATTCCAGCGCGGGCTCCGACTCTTCGAACGACGCAAGCAGCGGCGATCAGGCCCAGAATCTTGGCCCCCTCGCGCAGATGCTGCTGTCGCAAGACCGTAGTGCGATAGCGGCGGCGATCGCCAACGCCTCCGGCGCGGCCTCGCTCTCAAACATCAGATACTTCACCCAACGCGGCATCTTCTCGGGCCGCATCCTGGACGCCATGGGCATCCAGCGCCTGCGCGACGATCTCGACAACCTGACCGCGACCAATCCGGCATTGGCCGAGCGGCTGCAGGCGGCACTCGACGGATTGCGCGCCACCGTCCGCGACACGGTCTCGCAGGCGCTTCTGCTCTACGGCCGCGAGGAGACCGAGAACCTGCGCAACGAGATCCTGCGCAATGCGCCGCTCGCCCGGATCGAGCCGCGCCAGGTCGAGCAGATGCGCGCGCTGATCCGCCAGATCGCCCGCCGCCTGCGCGAACGCTACTCCAAGCCGCGCAAGCGCCAGCGCCGCGGCCATCTCGACGTGCGCCGCACGCTGCGGCGAAACGCGGCCTGGGGCGGCGTGCCCTTCCTGACCGCCTGGAAGCGCAAGCACCGCGACCGGCCGAAGATCGTCGCGCTCTGCGACGTCTCCGGCTCGGTCGCGCGCGTGTCCGATTTCTTCCTGCTGTTGATCCACTCGCTGCACGAAGTGGTCGACGATGTCCGCTCCTTTGCCTTCTCCGGCCATCTGATCGAGGTGAGCGACATATTGGAGGACAAATCGCCTGAGGCGGCGATGGCCGAGATCATGTCGAAGGTCGGCTTCGGCTCTTCCGACTACGGCAATTCGCTTGCCGATTTCGAGAAGGGCTGGATGGACACGATCACGCCGCAGACCACCGTGATCGTGCTCGGGGACGCCCGCAGCAACAACCTCGACCCGCGCGCCGACATCCTGCGCCGCATCGCCGAGCGCTCGAAACGCCTGGTCTGGCTCAACCCCGAGGGACGCATGACCTGGGGCTTCGGCGATTCGGAAATGCCGCGTTACGCCACCTTCTGCAGCGTGGTGCGCCAATGTGCCACCGCCCAGCAGCTCGAGCGCGCGGTGTCGGACATCGTGGCGACGTATCAGTAGATCGCGCCTTGTAGCCCGGATAGAGCGAAGCGCAATCCGGGGTTCTTTGGCGGCCGGCACGAGCGGTCCCGGATTACGCTTCGCTCCATCCGGGCTACGGGTCGGCGTCAAGAATTGCGCGGCGCCGGCGCAGCAAGCTCCGGTAGTGTGCGGAAGGTTCTGCAAAAGCCTGAGAGGCTGGAGCGGTCATGGTAAGTCCGGTGATTGCGAAGATCACC